>CAYFXN010000112.1:0-6137 GCA_964347065.1 uncultured bacterium
GCATATATCCGGAGGGAACGGGGGTGTGGCCGCGCATGATTCCCGTAAAAGAAGGCCTGCAGGCGGCCTCTTCCCTAATAATAGATCTCGCTTACGTCCTCGAGAGAATAGAGCAGTATGAACAGGTCCCGCGATTTTTCGGACCAGTCGGTGACAAAATTCTCAATGTGGGCTTTCTTTTCGAACCCCATCTTTTGAAATGCGTCGACAGCTGACTTCTGACTCCCCACGAGCTCAACGACGAGGTAGTTGAGTGTCGTCTTTGTAGCGATGCTCTTCAGTTCCCGGATCAATGCGGTCCCGAGACCTTTATTCCGGTACTCTTTATCGATGACGACCCGCACATCCCCCACTTTCGACTTCCACCCAAGCTTGCGCCGGTGAAGGGTCGCATCTCCCACAATCTTTTCTCCGTCCCAGGCGAGTATGGGCAATACCTCCTTGTAGTCGAGGTTCTCTTCCCACTGCTCGATCGTCTCACGCTTCGTCACGTCATTTTTGAAATAGACCTTGTCCTCTCCCGGGACTTTTTGAAAAAACTCCCACAGCCTGTTACCGTCCCCCTTCTCCATGGGTTTCAGTATGATCTCTCTGTTATCCCGGAGCACGATTTTTCTGGGATATTTATTAAGCATTTTTCGCAGCCCTCTGCCCCGTCACCAGTCTTCCTTGAAGGGAAGGATGATATCGTAAAACTTTTCGTAATCCGATGGAGAGTGAGATTTCTCCCCCCTTTCATGCAAAAGATCGTTGATCGCATGGTGGGAATAGGAGAGCGCCTGATCCAGGAACTTTATGGACGCGAAGGGGTCCATCTCCATCTCCGCCTTATGAAGCGCGTCGTAGGCTTTTTTCACATTCAGTTTTGCTGGCTGGAAATCTTTTTTCCAGGCAAGATCCCTGATCTTCGAGATCAGATTTTTCAGCTTTAAGCGAGCCCTCTTTATTTCGTAGACGGTAGCCGTCATCTTTCTCCAGGTGCCAAAATAGATCCTATCGTGGAGCGAGCAGAGTTCCGCGTAGGAAGTGTTCCTGTAGGGACATTCTTTGGGAGGCTTGAAACAGGCATCCTTATCCTCGGTCATCGGGGTATTGCAGACAGGGCACCGGACAGACTGTTTCATCGTCACTACCCTTTTTTGGATGCGAGTCCTCTTTAGTTTATTATAATACAATTATTTTCTTTTAGTATAGCTTCCCTCTCACTACAGCATCCCCATCGGCATCGCAACGGCCACCCCGACATCGGCCTCTCTGACTTTTTCCCATTTTGCCGAACATTTATCTTGACAGCATATGAAAATTATTTTACTTTATTAAATATAATATACTATAAAAATTCTGTTTTATTAGATAAAACTTTTTAGCAGCTAAAACTTTCTGCCTATCCAAACGCTGTTCTCTTTTCATTAGGGGGTGAGACCCCAAATACATGATAAAGGGGGTGATCGGGGCATCACAAGGGAAAAATATTTCCGGTTTTCGATCTTTATTCGATGTGAACGAGACGAACAAAGGGGGATGAAAACATGGCAAGAGAAAAAAAGGATATTGAGATCAAATCCCGCGCTGACACCCTCGACATCATGTCTCCCGACGTGAGACCCTGGCCAGTCACCCCACCACCAACCCCTGAAGAAGTGATGAAAAACGTGTACGCCAAGAGGAAGGCGGAAGAGTTCGGCCAGTGGTGTGAGGACAATGTTCGAATGGAGCTTAATTTCAGTAAACCGGAAGCCCTCCAGGGACTGGTTGTCCTCGAGGTTGGCCTCTGGAGGCTGAGCCACGCGTTTGCCGCTTCCCTCCTCTCCGAACTCGGTGCGGAGACAATTAAAATCGAGCCACCCGACGGGGATCCCCTCAGGAAGTTAACGCCCTTCGGAAGAGAAGAGTACATGCTGAAGGACTCTGAAACGGGTGAGCCCTGCGGGCTCGAGTTCATCTCAGAGATGAGGAACAAGTACTCCGTGACCCTCAACCTCGAGACAGAAGAGGGCCGGAAGCTTTACAAAGGGCTGGTGGCGAACGCCGACATCCTGATCGAAGGATACCCTCCGGGCTACATGGATAAGCTCGGCATAGGGTACCGGCAGCTCTCCAAGATCAACCCGAAGCTCATCTACTGCTGGACTGGAGAGGTAGGACAGTGGGGTCCCATGAAGGACAAGGTATCCAAATTCGGTCAGTGGATGCTCGACCCCTTCGGCCTGGTGGCCGATTCATGGGTCCACAACACGGGATACCCTCCGGACCTCATGCCCAGAGGAAAAGGAGGCGATCCCACGAGATCTGGGGTGTGGCTGGCCGACTACGTGTGCGGAGAACAGGCGGCGGTGAACATCCTCGCGGCCCTGTACTGGAGGGAGGAGTTCAGCGGTGAGGGCCAGTTCATCGAGACAACCTCCGCTGAGGCGATGATGGACATCCTCGATTTCGACATCACCTGGTACGGATTCAATGCGAGCATAAAATCGAGGACGGGCTCCTGGGATCCCAACCTCAACCAGTACGCGTGGAATCCCTGCAAGGACGGGTACATGATGATCGGCGGACAGTCTGACCGGCTCTGGTACCGGATCGGGATGTGCATCGAGAGGGACCTTCCCCAGTTCGGCAGGCTCATCGGTGAAGACCCATTTTTGAAGGAGATGGGCGCGAGAAACGCCCTCGAGGCCCTCACCAAGACCTACACCGTCACCTCCATGTGGCTGAGGAACATCAACAGGATCGAGGCGGAAGAGAAGCTTCTGGAGTACGAAATTGCCGCAGGGCCTCTCCTCTACCTGGACGAGGTGTCTGAGTTCCCCCACTTCAAGTATCGCCCCTGGGTTTACACCATCGAGGATGAGCACTACGGGACCCTGATGTACGCGTACCCGCCACAGGGTTACCAGATGATGACCCCTGGAAGGGTGAAGTGGCTGGGCAGGCCTCTCGGGAAAGACAACGGGGAGATATTCACGAAGTACTTAGGCCTAGGTCCCATGACGTTAAGACAACTTAAAGATAGGGGGGTAGTGTGATGGAAAAGATGAAAACTGAGGTGAGATTAGAGGATCTGCCAGGGCCCAAGAGCAGGGAGGAACTTGAGGCGGAGAAGGCGCCCTTCGAAGAGTACTGCAAAGGCATCTTCGATGTGGGCAACGAGTTCGTGAAGCCCTCGTCTCTGAAGGGCGTCAGGTGGTTGAGCTGCACCATGTACATCTTCACACCCCACTCCGCTGCCAACTTAGCCGAGCTCGGGGCCGAGACAATCAAGATAGAGATGCCCAGGATGGGAGACCCCATGCGCCACACATCTCCTTTCAACGAAGCATACGTGTTTCCTCTCCACGATACGAGACCCAGGACGGGAATGGGCCTTGGATGTGCAAATGCCAACATCAACAAGTACACCATAACCCTGGACTACCACCTCGAGGAAATGAAGGAAGCCTTCTACAACCTCGTGAAGATATCAGACGGGCTAACCGAGTGCTACAGGCCCGGCACCTTCGACCGGTGGAAGCAGAGCTACCGTTACCTCCAGGAGATAAACCCCCGGTTCATCTACGTGTGGGGCGGTGGCTTCGGGTACGGTCCCAAGGTGTTCGGCGGATCATACGACATTCTCGGACAGTCCCACGCGGGACTTGCCTCCATAACCGGCTTTCACGAGGACTTCGGGGGGCACACAACCAAGGCAACCAACTGGTGCATAGACTGGTACTCGGGGACCCAGATCACGGTGGCCGTTCTCGCGGCCCTCCACTGGAGGAGGAAGACGGGACTCGGCACGTTTATAGAGTTCTCCCAGGTCCAGGCAGCGACCCGGGTCTGCGGTTACGGGGTGCCCCTGTACGGCAGATTCGGCATAGTGCGCCAGCGGTGGGGTAACATGGACACCCAGCTCTGCGTCCACGGCATCATCATATGCGGTAAATCGGATTACCCTGACGCGAAGAACCCGCAGCTCGCAGACGAGGCGAGGTACGTGATGATCAGCGCCTTCCAGGATGAGGACTTCAAGGAGCTGTGCAAGGTGATCAAGCGAAACGACCTCTTCGAGAAGTACAAGACTCACAAAGCGAGGGTGGAAGCAGAACCTCAGGTGGAGATATACGCTGAGCTGGAGAAGTGGGCCGCCGATAAGAGCAGATCTGAAGTTGTAAGGATACTCGAAAACGCAGGATTGCTGGTCATGCCAGTCCTGAACGATGAGGAGGTCTACAATTCCGACCACTATCACGAGAGGGGTACGGTCAGGTGGTTAGATGACCCTCTTTACGGTGATATGGTGGCTCACAGCACGTACAGCGCCGGTTTGCTGGCCAAGACCCCAAGAAAAAAGACTTGGGAGATGAGGCCGGTGGGAGCAGATAATATCAAGGTTTTTCACGAGCTGCTCGGTTACCCCGTGAGTACTGTCCAGGGTTGGTACGATAAGGGTTACGTATAAAATACATCAAACCGGGAGGATACGAGATGTGTGACATTATCTGGTGTAAAAAATGTGAAACGGTAAACTATTTAGATCCCTATAACTTCTGGAACTGGGAAGGGAAGATCAACTGCGCCGGATGTCAAGTTGTTTACTATATCCACATGATCCAGGGTCTCATGTACAAGGGACCCGAGGAGAAGCCGGGAGAAAAACCCGATATAAATCCCCTCTACGCCGATAAGCCCCTCGAGGGCTACGCGCGTTACCTGCCGGGTGTCGAAGGCAGGACCCGCCCTTTCAGATGTTTGCCCAGGGAAATCTACCTGGGGAGGGCGGACCAGGTGAAGTTCAGCGTGAGGGGCAGGCCACTGAGGGGATGGTCCCCCCAGCCGCCGTCGACCGGGATAGCGGGATCATGTGGTTACAAGTGGGACATCGAGAAGCTGTCCCCCGAGCTGTGGGAAGAGTACCAGGCAAAGCTGAAAAAGGGAGAAGTGAAGGACTGGTAAAAAAGCAAAGGAGGTAGCGACATTATGGCGGAGAAAGAGTTAACACCGAAAGAGTTTTTGGATACCGTCCTCGTGCCGGATAAGGAATCCGACCACGTATGCTGGAAGTGTGACTTTTTTAAACCGGTCCTGAAGGATTCCGGATTCCCTCCGGCGGATATCATCGGATGGTGTAAAAAGATACACTGGCCCCACTACTGGTGCGTACCTGAAGACCAAGTGATCAAAAAGTGTTTCGCCTATGCCAAAAAGTAACGCACTGGAGGATGTGAAGAAAATAATACTCGCGTGGAAGGAGAGTTACCTCAAACTGGTCAGGGAATCAGGGGGGGGTGAATTGCTGGCGAAAGACTACGAGGGTGAAATCGAGGAATTCGCCTTCCCCTATATCATGACGATGTTTAGGAACGAAATCATCAGCGAGGACGAAATGAGAGAATTCATGGATTTCTGCCATACTCAGATAAAGGATTTTAAAAAGTTGGCAGGAGAGGAGGACTAAGATGCCTGAAAAATGCCGAGTAGGGGTTTGCGGATTCGATCCTATGCTCGTCCGGGGATACGTGAAGACGGGATACAGGGCCCTGTGGTGGTACCTCCCCGACGAGCTGTTCGCGGATTTCAAGCCTGCCCCGGGGGATAAGATCACGGGGAAGCTCCTGGCCGTCTACAATTACAAGGGTGAGAAGACTGCAGAGCCAAAAGAGCCCTTCGAGTGGGAAACGGCCAAGGAGTCGGGCCTCGCAGTGGTATTACCCGGGGAGGCGATCACGAAGTTCGAGCTCACGGAGTTCCACTTCCTCGAGCTGGTTGTCGAGAAAGTTGCCAAAAAGGATGTGTATCCAGGAGAGGAAAAAAAGCGGAAATTCTGGCCCGCAGAGAAAATGAAACTGGAGTTCCACCTGGATTACATGGCTCCGTAAAAAACGGATTCCCTCTCCCCCTGGAGGATGGATTTCTTGTTCCTTTTTCATGATAAGCCATTCTACCCCTCCAGCGTATAATGGCTGGGAAGAGATATTCCATTACACATCCACGGGGGAGAGGGATTTATAACATGTGCCCTGAAAGCGCCGTTCAGGTTCGAAAGGTACGTTGTAAAGGGAAAATGAAATGAAAAATAAGCACAACGAAAATGGTAACTGGAAATCCCTTGCGAGCGTTTTTAAAATCGACCGTCCATTTTTCGAAAAAACCCTCTTCAT
>CAYFXN010000113.1:0-6116 GCA_964347065.1 uncultured bacterium
ATGAAATGTCGTGCACGCTCAAAGAAAAACCCGGCTTGCCCCTTTCCGCCCGGTAGTCCATACCGGAGAAGGCTATCTCGACAGTTCGATTATTTTTTCCCGGGCATGTTTGACATAAGATTCGTACTGAGGAGGGGCGAATCTGATAAATCTACGGTAAGCACGAACTGCCTCCTTGTTTCGACCCAGTTTCTCATAGGTGAGGGCTTTGTCGTAATAGGGCATCGCAACATTCGGGTTTATTTTGTTTACCCTATCAAAATCGGTGATCGCCCGAATGTAATCCCCCGATGCCAGGTAGACCGTCCCCCGGTTCTTGTACGGGAAGGCTGATTCCGGGTCTATGGTGATCGCCATCTCGAAATCCGCCATGGCCCGGTCGTACTGCCCCTTCTTGCTGTAGGCCACACCGCGGTTGTTGTAAGCGTCGGCATCCCAGGGGGTGAGCTCGATGGCCCGGTCGAAATCTTCAATTGCCAGGTCGTACTGGCCTTTGTAGATGTAGGCCGATCCCCGGTTGTAGTAGACGTCGGCGATCATCGGGTCTACCGGATCTTGGAAGGCCGAGACGACCAGGTTGTAAGGGTCGGTATCGCCGGAGAGTATCTTTATTGCGCTGTCGTAATCGGGTACGGCTTGGAAATACTGGCCCCGGTCGAGGAACGCGTTTCCCCGGTTGTAATAGGCTTCGGCAAAATCGGGGGCTTTTTCGATGGCCATGTGAAAGTCGGCGATGGCAAGGACGTGTTGATCGTTGCTGGCGTAGATGAGCCCGCGAACGTAGTACGCGTCGGCGAATTCGGGGTCGATCTCCACCGCCTTGTTGAAATCCGCGATCGCCCTGCCTGGCTGTCCGTTGAAAAAATAGACGATACCCCGGTTTTTGTACGCGAGGGTATCTTCCGGGTTAATCTTTATAACGATCGAAAAATCCTCGATCGCCTTGTCGAACAGTCTTATCCTGTAGTAGGCGAGTCCCCGGTTGTTGTAAGCAGCGGTGAATTTGACGTCGAGTTCGATGGCCCGGAAAAAATCATCGATAGCCGGCCCGTACTCCCCCTTGTTATAGTAGCTGAGCCCCCTGCTGTTGTAGGCGTCGATAAAGCCGGGATCAATCTCTATAGCCCGCGTGAAGTCATTTATCGCACTGTCGTACTCGCCGCTTTCGTCCATCACGTCAGCGCGGATGAAGTAGGTGAGCGCAAATTCGGGGTTTCCTGCCACCGCGTTGTTAAATGCGGCAAGCGCTTCGCGCGTAGCGCCACTCTTTTCCAGGACCAGGCCGCGGAAGATAAGAACCGCCGTGTCGGTTTTGATCTTTTTTCCCAGCAGCGCGGCGATAACCTTGAGGCCTTCCTTGGGGCGATGATAGGAGGGGTCCATGTTTAGAGCTTTCTCGAACATTTCCTTGGCCCTGTGGAATTTCTTTTCAGCGGCCATCTGTGCGCCGTTTTGAAATGTTTTCTCGGCCATGCTCCGGGTGTCTGCGATGCCCTCTTTCGCCGCAAGAACCGTGATAAGGAGCAGGCATATCGTTGACACCCGTTTCATGGACACCGTAACCTCACTCAATCCTCGAGCCGGAGATAGCGTAATTCAAAAATACCAAAATGTTTCAAGGCGATAAACTATTTTGCAGCACGGGATAGGGTTTCCGACGGAAGAGCAATAATCTTCAAGGGAAAGGGGATGCCTCTATTTTCCCGGAAAACGAAAGGGAACATCTCGCTCTTTTCCTTGTCAGCATAATCGGTAACGGAAACAATCCCTTTTAGTATTAATTAATTGGGCCTTGCGCGCGTTTTGTCAAGGTGCAAAATAAATGATGGTCCGGGTGGAGGGTCAGTTGCGGCTCTTTCCCCGTATGCCAGGTGTCACAAAGGGAGTGATCTTGGGGGAACCCTTCGTCACTCCCCGCACACTTCCGCTCTTTCTCCTGCCGGTAAACGCCGAAAAAAGTGGGACGCTGTCACGCGAATTATCCTTGCAAAGTTTTGGGCATATGCCTATAATAAAAGTGTGGAACGAAGCAGGAGGTGTTGATTCATGGCCAGGCCGAAGCAGAGCAGGAGAGTCTGCCGTCTCCCGGAAATTACCTGTTACAAGCCCAAGGGCATTCCCCTTTCCTCGCTCGAGGAGGTGGTTTTGACGGTCGACGAGTTCGAGGCTATGCGGCTCGCCGACCTGCAGGGTCACTACCAGAAAGTGGGCGCGGAAATGATGAACGTTTCGCGCCAGACCTTCGGCAGGATACTTTGGTCTGCCCGGAAAAAGGTTGCAGGAGCGCTGTTATATGGCAAAGCGTTGAGGATTGAAGGGGGTGAGATCGAAATGGTTACCATGAGGAAATACGGTTGTGACGACTGCGGGCTCAGCTTCGAGATGCCTCATGGGGCAGAGGAGCCCATGGCCTGTCCTTCCTGCAGAGGCCTGAACATCCTGACTGCACCCGACAGAAGGGGTCATGCGACGCGCAAAGACAAGGGCCGGGACGAGTTCAGACAGGGAGAACATGACAGCAAGTCGAGGTGACGCCGTTGAAGATCTGCATCTCATCGACAGGTAAAGACCTGAACGCAAGCGTGGACGAGCGGTTCGGGAAAGCGTTCTGCTTCCTCATCATCGATACCGACTCGGGCGACCATGAGTTCGCGGAGAATCCGGGGAGGGCAGGGCCGAAATCGGGGCTGGTGGCGGCACAATTAATGCTGGAGAAAGGCGTCGAGGCCGTTTTGTCGGGTTGTGTAGGGCAGAATGCAAAATCCGCCCTGAGATTAGCAAATGTGAGGATCTTCGAGGACCTCTCCGCCCGCGAAACGCTGGGCGTGGCCGTTGAAAAGTTCAAAAAGGGCGAATACAGGGAATCCGTCTCCCATTCGCCTCCGCAGCCCGACTAAGTTGGGACCGCTTTCTCCTGCAATCACCAGAAAGAGCCGGCTCCGAAACAACCGGGGTGCTTCGCGGTTAAAAAGAAGAATCCTTTCCCCACGTGAACGTTTTCTGCACACCGCATCCACCTCATATGATTTCCCCCGTGGGAAGAGAGTTTTATTGATATAATTCTCTTTTGTCTCCATTTCATTCGTATCAAGCATTGCTCGGGACACGTGGCGCGGAAATAGCATCTGGCGGGATCGGGAGCGCCGAAGAGAAAAGAAGTCCAACCTTCTGCGCTGCGGCTGAGCGAAATTCATGCAGAACGCCTCGATGAAAAAGAATACGATCAATATGGTGAGGAGGGAATCATGAAATATAAATTGCTGGGAAAAAGCGGTCTTCGCGTCTCTTCACTCTGTCTCGGGGCCATGACCTTCGGCGATAAATGGGGTAGTTTCGGGGCTTCTGAAAACGAGAGCCGGAAGATATACGATGCCTTTCTGGCTGCGGGCGGCAATTTCATCGACACGGCGAACAAGTACACGGAGGGAACCAGCGAACGCTTCCTCGGCAGGTTCATGGGTCCCGACAGGGCAAAAATCGTTCTCGCCACGAAATACACCTTGACGATGGATCCGGCTGACCCGAACGCCAGCGGGAATCACCGGAAAAACTTGGTCCAGTCCCTCGAGGCGAGCCTCAGGCGTCTGCAGACCGATTACGTGGACCTTCTGTGGGTGCACGCATGGGATTTTCTGACGCCCACCTGCGAGGTGATGCGCTCCCTCGACGACATGGTCCGGGCCGGAAAAGTGCTCTACATAGGGATTTCCGACACGCCGGCCTGGGTGGTGTCACGGGCGAACACCATGGCCGAGCTTATGGGATGGACGAGCTTTACGGGTATTCAGGTACAGTACAGCCTGGTTGAGAGAACCTCTGAGAGAGAGCTGTTGCCGATGGCCAGGGAGCTGGACGTGGGCGTGACGGCCTGGGCCCCCCTGGGAGGTGGTGTTCTCACGGGGAAGTACAGGAAAGAAGAACCGGGTGCGAAGCGGTTCGGACCCCACAATCCCATGAGCGAACAATTTCTGGGTGACAGGAACCTTGCCATCGCCGACGAGGTGGAAAAGGTTGCCCGCCAGCTGGGCAGGACTCCCGCCCAGGTGGCGCTGAACTGGATTCGGGGGCAAAAGGGGAAAGGGGTTCTCATTCCCATCCTGGGGGCCCGCACGGAGAGCCAGGTAAAGGATAATCTGGGCTGCCTGGACTTCGAACTTTCACCCGAACATCTCGAGCAGCTTGATGAGGTAAGCCGGGTTTCGCTGGGATTTCCCCATGATTTCCTCAACCGTGACAACGTCAGGCACCTCGTTTATGGAGACAGGCGCGCAGATATCGAGGATCACAAAGAACGAATGCCCTGAAGCACCCTTCCCGGATTCGATTCTGAGCAGACGGTTTTCAGGCATCGCGTATTTCTCGAAGATGAAGCTTCTCGATGATCTCCTCGGGAGTTAACGCTGCCTTCCTGTACATCTCTTCGATCCTCGTTATGTCCTCGCTCACCTTACCGAGCATTTCTGCGAGATGGCCGAGTTCCACGTCGCCTCTTCCGGCTTCTCGCACAGCGTGATTGTAAACGCCGAAGATCAGCCGAGCGATCGTTTCGGAGTTTCCGATAACGACCTGCTTGAAATATTCATCGTGCTGGGCAAGAAAGAGGAGAGACCGGGATTTAAGTTTCGCGATTTCGCCGGGTTTCAGTGCAGGGTCTTTTTCGTACGTTATTTCCACAGTGCCATCTTTCAGTTCTTCCACCGTAAATTTTCTAAACCCCTTTGTGCTCATAAAACCCGTCCTTTTTAAAATGGATAAATGCTTTCGTCCATTACAAAATCGATGCAATACATGAAGGGTTTTTCGAAATCGCCCCTGAAAATGGAAGGTGTCAAGATAGAAACTTCGAAGAGAAGTGATGGAATAATTCGGTATTTGCAGGCGGTATATTGCATCTCATTTCCCTTGAAGCTCTGTAAAATGCCTGCGTTCCAATCATCGTTAATCAATTCTTCCGGGATGACGTGAAGCTACGATACCTCACGGTTTGTCGGATGGATTTGCAAGCTGCCCCTTCGCATCCACCCAATCCTTGAATTTCTCTACAAATTCCGCTTGAAAATCCTCTATATCCAACGCCTCCTCTATCCTGCCGGAAAGATAAAGGGCCATGCCCTTGTAAATTGAGGCCCCTTTGATCTTCGGGTTTATCTTCAAGGCATCGTCGAAGCAAAGAAGGCTCTCTCCGTATCTTTCGAGGCCCAATAAGGCGTATCCTTTTCCCATGGAGGCGAAAGCGCTGCGTTTGTTTTTTTCGCGAATCCTGTCGAAGATGCCGATCGCCTCCTTGAATCTTCCGAGATCGTTCAGGTTAGATCCCATGAGCTCGAGGGCAGCCATATTTTCACTGTCGATCTCGATCTCCTTCCTGCAGCAGAATATGGCCTCTTCCAGATACCCCTTCTCGGCCAGCTTCGCTGCTCCCTCGAGCCACGAAGTTTCCAAACCGACTATTCTCCGAATTACCCCTGTCAAGGTCCCTTCTATCACCTTTTTCCCGTCAGACACAATGGGGGCTCCGTGGCCGGGCAGCACGTTGTCGATATCCATCGCGAGCAGTCGCTTCAGCGTAAACAGATGGTACTCTATCTTCCCTCCTCCGGCCGGATCGGGGGATGACACTGCATAGGGGAGTACCGTGTCGCCGGTGAAAACGGTTCGAGTTGGTGCATGGTTGAGGCAGATACTATCCATGGTGTGGCCGGGGGTATGGATCACTTCCAGTTCAAAACCGCTGAGATTTAAGATTTCCCCGCCGGTAACCTCGGTAAATGTCAAAGGGAAGTCGTATTCGCTGCCTTTTTCCCTGAAAATGACGGGACCAGATTCGTGGAATATAATCTCTATACCACCGCTTTCACGTAAACTTGGATATCCCATGAGTTCGAAGGCCCCCATCACATGTTCGAAATGGCCGTGCGTGAGAACGATCTTTTTGATGTCTGTCGGTTTGAATCCGCTGGCGAAAAGTTCCATGAATGCTGTGTAGTCGTTGCCGGGGTCAATGATTGTAATATAGTCCCCTGTTATGGCGTAGACATTGGAAGAGATATCGAATCCTTCCATGAAGAGGGTTTTTTCGAAAAATGGACGGTCGATTTTAAAAACGCTCGCAAGGG
>CAYFXN010000114.1:0-6097 GCA_964347065.1 uncultured bacterium
TGCACACATCCAGGGGAAGGTGCCCAACAAAATCACCGTCAACCTGGTAGGGAACCGGCCCGGTTGATTTCAGGATGAATGACTCGGACTCGACCTTCACGGCATCCCGCTTCCCGAAGGGAACACCGAAAATTGTTTTCAGGGAATACCGCAGATAGGGGAGTGCCCCTCTTTCCCTGAAAAGATATGCAACAAGAGTATCCCGGTCAAGCGTCGCCTCTCTGACGAGGCGCAACTTCCCGGCATAGTATGACGACCTTGCTATGACGGCCCAGGAGAAATCGCCCATTGTTTCCCCTTCAACTTCGACACTCACGGGGGGCAGGGAATAGTGAAAGATCCTATTTAATCCCGTTCGAATGTACTCTGCTTTGCCCAAATGGGACTTCAGTTCCCCCGACACCGAGCGCACGATATCGGCATCGATGCCAATACCGGCCATGAGAAGAAATTTCCTGCCCCCCGCGACTCCCGGCCTAACCCTCTTCGCCCTGCCCCCTAAAGCGACCATCGAAGCGCTTATGATATCACCGGGTATTCCGAGTTCGAAACGGATCACGTTGCTCGTTCCCCCCGGCACATATCCTATTTTCGGCCCCGGGCATGAGATTCCGTTTATCGCCTCGTTCAAAGTGCCGTCTCCCCCGGCGACGACGAAAAGCTCCACGGAACTATCACCCGACGCTCGTTTTGCGGCGATAGTTATATCCCCTGCTTTCTTGGATACGACGAAGTCAATAAGTTTGCTATTCTCTTGGAAAAATCGGTACAGCTTATCCGCCTTCTCCCTGTTCATCCTCCTCGCAGCCGGGTTTATGGCAACAACGACAGAAGGTTTTTTCACGGTTTTTTCATACCCCCTAATGTTTTGAACAAAGACAAGACGAGGGCAGCCAGCAATATTCCCCCGAACACATCAACGGCATAGTGGAACATGCAGTAGATCGTCGCTAGAGAGAGAAACAGGAAAATCGACCAGTAACATATTTTGGCCTTGTCGAAGTGCCGGCTCCCCCACCACGCAACCAGGAAGGTAACTGCAACGTGCGAGCTCGGGAAGGCAGCACCGGGATTTTCACCCTCTTTGTAAATAAAATCCACGACCTGACGGAACAGGCCTCGATCATGGTAATGAATGTTTCGCAATTCGATCGGGCCCTCGACGGGGAGAAAAATGTATATGACATAGCAAATATAGAAAAGGGAAGAAATCTGAAAGACAAACTGCTTAAAAATCTCCTCGTTCTTACGATGCAGTATAATTCCCGTCACGGGAATTATGAGATAGTAGCTAAAGTAAAAAAAATGAAAGAACTCATCGAGCATTGCATTTCCTCCCCCGCCGTAGAGGATAAAACCAGGAAATTTTCCAAAAATAGCAACGTCCAGTCCCAAAAAATAATCATCGATGAAATTGGGGATGACAACCCTGTTGAGCAGTCCCGTCTGATAGTACAAGAATGTATAGAGAAAGATGGGATACCAGAGGTGGAATATATGCATGAGCGGTTGGTGCTTCTTTGCGCGACTGAAAAAAATGACGCCAGAGATGATGCCAAGGTTGAAGACGATATGACAGGCGTAATTTCCAATCTTTGCCCTGAAGGTAATAACGAAGATTACCAGGAAGAGGTTATACAAGAGGGTAATGTTGTCAGTCCAATTCAACTTCACAGCCAGCCCGCGTTCCTGTACCACCGATATGTGGACGCAAAACCCTGATCGAGCCCTACGGTTGGGCGAAATCCTAGCAGATCGCGGATCTTTTCGCTTCCGCATACCCACCCATCCTGCAGCGTTTCCTTCACTTTCTGGCTGTTGACCACCTGCGCTTTACCGCTCAAATGGCCCACCACATCCCCGACAACTCCCGCAACCCTACCCAACAGGGGGGGGAGGCGCAACAGTTTTCCTTTGCCGATGACCCCGATCAGAGCAGAGAGCGCACTCTCAACCGTGTGGACCCTTCCGTCGGACAAATAAAAGATTTCCCCATTGCTCTTGTCGCTGAATCCGGCGAGGATAATGCCGTTGATAAGGTCGTCCACATGGATTATCGAGAAGTCCATGTCAGTCTTCCCGAAAACCGGCACGAGCCCCCTTTGCGCTAATTTAAAGTAGACCAAAACGTCCCGGTCATAGGGGCCGTATACCACCGGAGGCCTTATTATCGTCCACGAAACCTGCCTGCATCCGTCACGGAGGAGCTGCTCCCCCAGAAGTTTGCTCTCTCCGTAATGGGTTACCGGTGCCACCGGCCCGTTTTCCTTCGCCGGATTGTGTGATGTGTGTGGTCCAGCCACGGCGAGAGAGCTCACATAGATGACCTTTCTCACCCCCTCACCACTCGAGCAAGCAGCATCGATGAGGGTTCCCGTCCCCAAACCGTTTATTCGCATATACTCTTCCCTGCTTCGCGCCTTCGTCACTCCCGCGAGATGAAATATAACCTCCACGTCTCCAACATGGGGTACCAAGCTCGCCCTGTCCGTAATTTCTCCCACGACGGGATCAAGGCCCGGGTGCTCGCCCATCCATATTGCCGAATCCCTGCTCCTCACAAGGCAGGTGACGTGGTGCCCCATCTGAGCCAATCGGACTGCCAGGTTTCTCCCGATGAATCCTGTACCACCTGTGAGAAGTATCTTCATAGTGCTTTTTCGAACAGCCGGTATACTTTGTAGGGTTCGGCAACAATTCTGGAGATAATCTTGTTTATGATCACGTTATCTTCCAGAATCCACGATAGCTCTCCTTTCAAATAACCCGCCCGCGGCCCGGCACGGAAGATCTCCTCCAAAAGGACCGACTCGATACCGCTTCGTCGGTGCTCATCTATCACTCCCATCACCAGCGCCCGCAACCTGTTCACCTTTTTCCTGGCACCGAGAAGTTTGAGAAATCCCAGGGGAAAGAGTCGGCCATTTAGCTCCTTCAGCAAAACGTTGTAATCGGGTATCGCTATGAAAAAACCGACATGACGCCCCTCCATGCAAGCGAAGAATGCAATCTTAGAGTCAACAATCTTTTTCAGGTTGTTTCCCAGATACGCAACCTCCTCTTGGGTCATGGGTATGAAACCCCAGTTGTTCTCCCAGGCAGAATTGTAGATCTCCCTGATGATGCTGAGATCGGCTTGAAAATTTTTCATATCCAGATTTCTCAGATAAACGCCAGATCTTTTTTTCACCCTCTCGCTTACCCGCTCGATCGAACCGGGAATCTTCCCGTCATACTCGGCGTAGTAGGCGAAAAGGTCCTTGGCCTTGCGGTACCCGCATTCCTCTAGGAGACTGCCGTAATAGGGATAATTGTAGGGCATCATAATGGAGGGCATGCTGTCGAACCCCTTGACGAGGACGCCCACTTCATCATTCGTGCTGAAGTTCATTGGCCCGAGCATCTTGTTCATTCCCTTCTCTCTCAAAAAACCAGAGGCACGATCAAGAAGAGCCGAAGCGACACCTTGATCCTCGATACAATCGAAAAACCCGAAGAATCCCGTCTTTTCTGAGTGATACCTGACATAATTCCAGTCTATGTGGGCGGTAACACGGCCAAGAATTTTTCCCTCTTTCGAGCGGGCGAGGTAATACTCCACATCTGCATGCTTGAAAAAAGGATTTTTCCGTGGGTTGAAAAAGCCTTTCCTCTCGAAAATGAGATGGGGGACATAATATTGCGATTGTGAATATAGATCTAAAGGAAATTTTATGAATTTCAGGACGTCTCTTTTCGAAGAGGGCTGGACCGCAGTGATTCTCAACTCGCAGTCCTCCTTAAATTACTCCCAGTTCCAGCCCAATCTTTTCGAATTTTGAGAGCGCAATGTCGATCTGTTCGAAGGTATGGTTTGCCATCAAACTCACCCGTATGAGGCAATCCCCCTCGGGTACTGCTGGAGCCACGACGGGGTTTACAAAAACACCCTCCTCCTGGAGTTTGATGCAACCGGTAAAAGTGCGAATCGTGTCTCCGATTCTCACCGGAATTATCGGTGTTTGGGAATTGCCCGTATCGAAACCGAGCTGCTCGAGGCCCCTCTTCATCCTGTTCGTATTTTCCCACAACCTGTCAATCCTATCCGGCTCTCTTTTCATGATGATCAGGGCGGCTCTCACTGCCGAAACGTTGGCAGGAGGCATGCTCGCGCTGAACATCAATGATCTCGACACGTGCTTTAGATACTCGATGGTGTCCTCATCGGATGCAACGAACCCGCCCAGAGAGGCGAGAGATTTGCTGAAAGTACCCATGATAATCTGAACGTCGTCTGCAAGATCGAAGTGATCTGCCGTGCCGGCACCGTTTTTGCCGAGCACACCGATACCGTGGGCATCATCCACCATCAGGGCCGACCCGTATTTCTTGCATAGCTCGACGATTTCGGGTAAATTCGCAATATCCCCTTCCATGCTGAACACACCGTCGACAACCATGAGTTTTCCCTTATCCAGGGGCAGGTGTTCAAAAGATCTTTCGAGATCTTCCATGTCATTGTGATTGTATTTGATCATCTTCCCGAAACTCAGTCTGGCTCCGTCTATTATGCTCGCATGGTTCAGCTTGTCCAAAATAATGTATTCGCCCTTCGCTGCGAGTGATGATATGGTTCCGAGATTTGTCTGAAAACCGGTTGAAAAGACAAGGGCGCTTTTTTTTCCCACCAGTTCGGCAAGCTCCTCTTCGAGCATCCGGTGAATATCGAGCGTCCCGTTTAAAAACCTGGATCCCGCACACCCCGTGCCGTAGGTTACAATAGCATCGATAGCAGCTTTTTTAACCTCCGGATGTGTGGTCAAGCCGAGATAACTGTTGGACCCGAGCATAATGACTTCTTTCCCGTTAATTATTATTACCGGGTCCTGCGAAGAGGAAATTTCCCTGAAGTAGGGGTAAATACCCATGGCCTTTACCATCTTCGGTTCCTCGAACGTGGTAACCTTGTCCAATATGACGGTTCCATCAGGCATCGTCATTCCCCTTTATATCGTTTTTTATTCAAGGTATAAAAAAATATAATATTAAATTTCCTGTATTTGCAAGGAAATATCGGTAAAATAAAATCTGCCATACACCGGCAGGACCGGGAATAAATGTTCACGTTTGACAGAAAACTTACGTTTCTGGCTCCTCTTTCAGGGTACAGCGACAGTGCATTCCGGGGTATTTGCAGAAAACTCGGCGCCGACGTCGTCACCACAGAGATGGTCAACGCTATCGGTTTAACATCGAATGGTTCATCGAAAACGAAGAAACGATACTCCCACTTTCATCCCGGGGAAAAGCCGATCGGGATACAATTATTCGGAAATGACCCCGGTATAATGGCTGACGCTGCCGCTATCGGTCAGGAACTCGGCTTTGACTTCGTAGATATCAACATGGGATGCCCGGTCAAAAAAGTCTTGAAAACCGGATCCGGAGCAACTCTCTTGAGAAACAAAAAACTCGCCTCGTCGATCGTTCGGAGGGTAAAAAGGAATATTACTTTACCGCTGTCTGTCAAGATCAGGACCGGCTGGGATGAAAAGGACCGCTCCTACCTGCACTTTGCAAGCGCTCTTGCCGAAAACGGTGCCGATGCAATCGTGATTCATCCAAGAAGCGTGAAACAGGGAATGGAAGGAGCGGCGGACCACGAGAAGGTAGCGGAAATATGCAATAATCTAAGCGCTACATACATTATCGCAAACGGGGACATCGAAACATTCTATGACGCCAAGAGGGTTTACACAAGTTCGGGTTGCAACGGTATCATGATCGGGAGAGAAGCACTCAGAAACCCGAGCATTTTTTCACTCATCAAGCGTTACGCAAATGGCGAAAGAGGCAATGGATTTCCTTCCCTGGGGGATATCGTTCTCGAACATTTCAGAGGATTCCACACGCTGTACGGGGCAAAGGCCACAACCTTCTTCCAAAAACACATTTCCTGGTACTCGAGAGACCTCCCGAACTCGTCAACTTTCAGGGAGAAGGTCAGCAAAGCCGCAAATCCCGAGGTAATGAAATTTGAAATCGAAAACTTCTTTAAGAAAAATCGTTGAAAACATTCCTGAAGCGATCGGAATACCGATACTTGTCTCTGACAACC
>CAYFXN010000115.1:0-4048 GCA_964347065.1 uncultured bacterium
TTATTGGAGCATCGAGTGATGTTTCCAAGATCGGAGGACGGCTGTACAGTAATCTTGTGCGGCACGCCTATCAGGGAGATATGTACCTTGTAAATCCCAAGTACAGCACTATTGGGAACTTGAAGTGTCATCCTCGTTTGAGTGACATTCCCCATATGGTCGATGTTGTCCTGGTTGCGGTCCCAGAAAGTGCAGTCTTTTCAGTATTAGAAGAAGCTGGAAAGAATAATATAAGAAATGCCATCGTCTATTCTTCAGGATTTTCCGAAGTTGGAGAAGAAGGAAAATTCAGACAGGAACGCCTTAAAAGCTTGGCGGAGAAATTTAGAATTGCTGTTTGTGGCCCTAATTGCGTGGGAATTGTCAATTTTCACGATAACATTGCCATGTCCTTTTCGCAATTTCTGAATATATCCATGTTGATACCTGGGCACATTGCTTTTATATCGCAAAGTGGCGCATTAGGAGGGTCGTTGTTGAATCGTGCCCAGGATAGAAAAATCGGGTTCAGTTATTTTGTATCCACTGGAAACGAAGCTGTATTGGAATCATCGGATTTCATGGAATACTTAGTAGATGATCCAAACACAAGAGTTATCGCGGCCCTGATCGAGGGAGTTAGTAATGCAGAGAAGTTCTTGGAAGTATCCGATTTGGCATTAAAGAAGAATAAGCCCATTGTAGTCATGAAGATTGGGAAAACAAAAGCTGGGGCGAAAGCTGCAAGCTCTCACACTGGATCAATGGTTGGAACAGACGAGGTATATGATGCGATTTTCAAACAAAAAGCTATCATTCGAGTGAACGACCTGGATGATCTGTATCTTACAGCATCTGTATTCGTTAAGAGTCAATTGCCAAAGGGAAATCGTATCGGAATACTTACCAGTACGGGGGGAGGAGGCGTTATTTTGACGGACAAAATTATTGAGGGGGATATGGTTGTCCCGGGTCCTTCTGAAAAGACAACGCAGAGTCTCCGTAAGGTTGTTCCGTCTTTTGCCTCGCTGCAAAATCCTTTTGATCTGACGGCTCAGCTCATTAATGATCCCCTCCTGTTCCGCAAATCTATCGAGGTTTATGCAAAGGATGAAAATTTTGATGCAGTCATTGTTGCAACGTCGATGGTAGCAAGTGAACCGAGTGAGAAGAGAGCTTCCTTCATCATTAAAGCTGCGGAGTCCATAAAGAAGCCTCTATTTACATGGTGGGCCGCAGGAAGCTTGTCTGCTCCGGGAATGAGAATGCTGGAAGAAAGTCAAGTCCCGTTCTTTAACACGGCAGACCAGTGTGTTAATGCCATGCGATCTTTAATTCAATTTGCAAAGTATAAGAAGACGCTCGGAGAACCACCTGAACGTGTAATTGCTATTTCCTCAAAGAAGAAGAATCGAATTGAAAAACTCCTGCGATCTTCTCATAAGATCTTAACCGAAGACCGGGGAAAAGAAATCCTCTCCTCCTATGGAATACCTGTCACCTCTGAGGGGTTAGGTAAAAATTTACGTGAAGTCAAAGATATTGCGCGGAATATAGGATATCCCATTGCGCTTAAGGTCATTTCCCCAAGAATCACCCACAAAACAGAAGCGAGAGGATTGAGGCTTAATATAAAGGATGAAAAAGAATTGAGCGCGGCTTATGAAGAAATTTTGGGTAACGTCAAAAAATACGATCCGAAAGCTGAAGTAACAGGAGTTCTTGTCCAGGAAATGGTTTTACCCGGGAAGGAAGTAATTATCGGGGTGAGCCAAGATCCCCAATTCGGCCCCGTGGTTATGTTTGGAATGGGTGGCGTCTTTGTAGAGATGTTAGAGGACTTTTCTATACGTCGTCCACCCCTTCGAGAGAAGGATGCTTGGGAAATGATTCGAGAAACGAAAGGTTACCGAATATTAGAAGGTATTCGTGGAGATAAGCAGTCCGATTTGGAATCGATTGTCATGGTGTTAATGGCTATTTCTCAATTAGCGTTAGACTTTCGGAATGTTATTGCTGAGATTGATATCAATCCATTGAGGGTTTACCCCAAGGGAGAAGGTGCAAAAGTTGTCGATTGTCTATTCATAAAAAAATAGGCAAGGGTGCCATTATTCAGCCTTAGTTAGGACGAGGAGGTCTCAAGACGTCGTCACGGTTCAACGCTTCATGAATCCCCACTTCACGGAAAAGAAAGCGAAGGAGGTAGGTTGAGGTGAATGAGGAACCCACGAGAGCGTTGGCGCAATTTGCGGCTGATTTGACCTATGACAAGATACCTCCTTCAGTTATTGAGCGTATTAAGCTATGCCTGCTCGATACCTTTGCTTGCGGGCTTTTCGGTTCTAGCCTCCCCTGGACGAGGGTTGTCGTAGATTTTGCGCGAGACTTGGGAGGAGAGCAAGAATCCACTGTCTGGGGGCGTAACTTTAAGGTCTCTGCCCCTAATGCAGCCCTTGCGAATGGGACTGCAGTCCATTCCTTCGAGCTCGATGACCTGCACAAGACTTCCATTGTTCACCCTGGAGGGATAGCGATTACCCCCGCGTTAGCCATGGCGGAACATATCGCTGGTTGTGACGGTAAGGAGTTCCTTACTGCGATAGTCGTTGGTTATGAAGTTGCTATCCGGGTTGGGATGTGTGTCGGCACCTCCCACCTACAAAGGGGTTTTCATCCCACAGGAACACATGGCACTTTTGGCGCCGGTGCTGCCGCAGGGAAAATCCTGAGGCTAGATGTCGAGAAGATGACCCACGACTTGGGTATTTCTGGTACTCAGGCTGCAGGTTTGATGGCGGCACAATATTCAGCTATGGTAAAGCGAATGCACGCTGGGAGAGCTGCCCAGAGCGGGATCTATGGCGCGCTCCTGGCTCAGAAGGGTCTAACCGGCATCACTAACATTTTGGAAGCTGACTACGGAGGATACTGCAGTGCGATGGCTGACGTCAGCGACAAGACTCTACTCACTGTTGGATTGGGGGAAAACTTTGAGGCTGGCCGAGTCGGATTCAAGCCCTACGCTGCCGGAGGCAGCACCCACACCGCCCATGAAGCAGTAAAGTCCATCATGGAGAAGAACAACCTCACTGCCGATATGATCGACAGGATAACTATCCATGCGACTACCGCTACCTATCACCACACAAGCTGGGAATACAAACCCGAAGGGGTTACTTCGGCCCAGATGAACATGCAGTATGTCGTGGCTGTTACAGCCCTCGAGCGTGATATTTTCATTGATCAGTTTACCGAAGAAAAAGTTAAAGACCCCGACATCGTGGAGTATAGTCGCAAAGTAGAGGTTATTCCTGATCCAGAACTGGACAAGCTGGGACCACAGTTCCGTCATGCCATCATCGCCGAGGTGAAAACATGGGATGGCGCGACCTATGCTGAGCGAGTCGATACCGCCAAGGGGAGTGAAAAAAAACCAATGGCTGCCGCTGAGGTAATTGATAAATATAAAATCCTGGCTGGTAAGATATTGGGTAAGAAGAGAGTTGTCGTACTGCAGGATATGGTACTCAATCTAGAAAAGGTGTCGGATGTTAGGGACCTGGCCAAACTCCTTGCGGCGTAGCGGAAAAGACAGATACTATGAGTAATGTGGAGGTAATTTTTGCTGTAAATTGAAAGAGAGTTAATACGGGACCTGAAGACCTATGCCAGGGAAGGATTGCTGATACCAGTGATATCGGCGATGGGGATAAGTCTGAGGCTAGACAATTGGGGGAAAACACCGGCAACTTTCGGCCTGGTAATCAACATAATTCGACAGGCGAATGAACGTCACGGACATTTGGGACAAGGCCTCAGATTAGATTTCAGAAGACTTTTATGATCAAAATGTTGAGATGAGGATTCCGGTCTTGACCATGAGAAAGGAGAGTCCCTTGACCGGCAAGTGCCCCGCAAACCCCGCATTGTAGGCGGGGTCAAGGGGCACAGATAAAAATGAGATTTCATTGGCTCGCATTCTGCTTGCCACTGCGTGCCCGGGAAGCCCTCCGCCCACAGGGCGGGGAGCTTCACTCATTTCCCGTTATTGCCGCAAGCTCTCTGG
>CAYFXN010000115.1:4058-5881 GCA_964347065.1 uncultured bacterium
TGGGACAAACCCTAAGATTAGATTCCAGAAGACCTTTATGATCAGAACGTCGAAATGAGGATTCCGGCAGTGACCATGAGAATGGAGAGTAACTTGACTTATCTCCCGTTATTGCCGCAAGCTTCCCGGTAGGCTCCCAGGATAGCATACCGTGTCCAAACCTTGACCATCTCAATACGGTACCGTGCTGTAGCACGTTGATCCGAGATTGGTTTGGAATCATCTGCGGCAGCGCGGGCTGCCTCCTCGATCACTTTCTCCTCCGGGAGCTGACCGAGGAGTAACTGTTCTGCCCTTCGAGCCCTGAGCGGAGTAGGAGCAACGGCTCCCAGCACGATTCGGGCCCGTTGAACACGGTTATCCTCATCGAGCATAAGCCTTGCCGCTACCCCCACGATCGCCACATCAACATCTCCGCGAATCGCATACTTCTCATACCTCCCCCCCGTACGGGGGGGAGGAGATGGCACAGGGAACCCGATCAGGAGTTCTCCCGTCTGAAGGGCTGTGCTTCCAGGACCTTTAAAAAAATCCTCAAGGGGGATAAACCGTTCACCAGACGGACCCATGATATGAGCCACGGCCTCCGTAGCGATCAGACCGGGCACTGTGTCAGCCGCCGGAGAGGCATTGCAGGAATTGCCGCCCAAGGTGGCCACATTCCGAACCTGCATACTCGAAACGTGGCCCGCCCCTTGGCGGATCACATCAAATCCATCGACCAGGACATCCGACTGCTCGATCTCCCGAAGGGTTTTCATTGACCCGATTTCAATGCTTCCATCATTCTTCCGCTCAAGGTTTTTAAGCCCCTCCACGAATCCAAGGTTGACTACCGCCTTGGGCCTCACCTCCCGTGAACGAAGCTTAACCACCAAGTTGGTTCCACCAGCCAAAAGGCAGGCATCGGGTCCGTAGTGGTTTAGTAGCTCGATGCACTCTTTGACGCTCGTAGGCTCATGATAGTATTCGAATCTCATGGAGATAACCCCTCCTGATTATATGGGGTTGAGTTACTTCGCCATATGATCCCTGGCAGCCTCAATCGCCCCCACGATCTTCACATAGCCCGTACACCGGCAGATGTTTCCATGGAGACCCTCACGGATCTCCTCTTCTGTAGCGTTCGGGTTTTTGTCAAGGAGAGCCTTTGCAGCCAATATCATTCCTGGGGTACAGAATCCACACTGAACGGCAAAATGGTCAATGAAGGCCTGCTGAAGAGGGTGTAGCTTCTCCTCGCTGCCCAATCCCTCGATCGTCAGGATCTCTTTACCCCTTGCCTGTGGAACAAGCATCAGGCAGCTCTTGACCGCCTTTCCGTCTAGAATCACCGTGCACGCACCGCAGTTTCCATCGTCACAGCCCATTTTTGCCCCTGTGAGACCGACCTCCTCTCTGAGGACCTCAAGAAGGGTCCTCCACGGTTCGATGAACACCTCATAAACTCCTCCGTTAACTTGTAGTTCCATTTTCTGTTTCATGTCAGTCTTCGTTTTGACCTTTGATTGCTCAGCCATTCTTATGTTCCTTTTCCCGTATCAGGCGGAGTACTCGCTCGGCGGAGAGAGGAAGGTCCACAACCCTCACCCCGATGGCATTGTACACCGCATTGGCAATTGCCGGGGCAACAGCGACCATAGCGCCCTCCCCCACTCCCTTTGCCCCCCAGGGACCATCGGGAAGGGGATCAGGCGCGAAGATCGCCTTAACCTTTCTCCGAAGTGGCATTTCGCCAAACGTGGGGACCCGGTAATCCCCGTAACTGCAGTTTACCATCAGACCATTCTCATAGATGTATTCCTCCAGTACCGAGGCACCAA
>CAYFXN010000116.1:0-1851 GCA_964347065.1 uncultured bacterium
CGGTGATCGTGACGGTAACGTCGTTCAGCGTGATACCGTCGAAATCGGGATCCGTGCTGACGGAATCGCTGTGGGTGATGGTAGCGGTATGTTGCCCTTCGAGTGCTCCGTCGTCCTCTGCCGTTACCGTCACCGTCTGCGGTGTGGTCCCGTTTACACTGGTGAAGGTGAGCGTTACCGCAACGCCTGCTCCGGACCCGATGTCGGTCTGACTGTCCGGGGTAACCGTTATATCCACATCAGCTGCGGGAAGACTGTTGAGAACGATAGTGTAGGTGTCTGTTGCACCGCCTTCTACGACGTCTGTTGATCCGCCCGACTCGGTGATGGTGATCCCGATCGTGTCATTATCCGTGATGTTAACGGTTATATCATCATCCGGAGAGGTGGTGATTCCGTCGTAGTTTGCATCAGTGCTCGTTGTCGTGTGTGTTATCGTGCTCGTGTGCGACCCTTCGTTAACGCTGTCATCGAAGGCGGTTACCGTTACCACCTGCGGGGTATTGAAATCGGCGTCCGTGAAGGTCAGCGAAGGCGGGTTTACGGTTGTCTCGCCATCTGTCGCTATCGCTATCGTTACGTCTGCGCTCGGCTGGGTGTTCAGAACCACTTCATACGTGTCTATTGCTCCTCCCTCCACTACATCTGTAGAGGCAGGTGAGCCAGACTCGGTGATGGTCACACCGGGTGGCGGCGGAGCTGCACCTCCGCCTCCGTCACAAGCGAGAAAGCTCGTGGCCAGAAAGGCTGATAAGAACAGTGCAAGACTGAATGACAGGTATCTCTTCATTATTTACCTCCTTGGTTGATAGAGTTTACACCTTTCATGCTATCTGGGAAAACTGTTCTCCATACCAGGTGCATTCGTTATCTCCTTCAATGTGAATCCCGTTCGCAAAAATAATTTTTGATGCATACATGACGTAAAAATGAAATATCTTCACTCAGTGACATTTTTTCAACAAAGTGTGAAAAAATTTTCTCTTGTGAAATTAAACTCTCCCCTTTGATAGCGACTGTTTAAATTTTTAACCGTGTTAGAATTTGAGAGGTAATTTCTGAAAGAAATGATCTCAGAAGGCTGTATGTATCTGTAACGAGCAGAGCGTTCCAGATAGGTTTCATAATACGATAAAATTTGAGAAAGAACCCTTTTTCTCCGTGGGTATTTATTTACCCGATTACTGATCCGAATAACCAAACTCACATCCATTTGTTTTCTTCACTAATATAAAAATTGATAAATTGCTGTCAAGCTATTAATTTTTAGTCCTTGGACCATCTGATGTATCGTTACGGTATCACGCCAATTGTCGTTAGCGATAGTGTCCGTATACCTGCGGGGAATGGTGAGCCGGTTATCTCCTGAAGGGCTCCGGTTGCAGGATTGATAATGAAAGCCGACACATTGTTGGAATCGTGGTCCGCCACGAATGCAAAGGTGCCGGTGGGATCCACAGCTACCTGCCGGGGATCTAATCCAGGAATGACGGAAAATGGGGAACCTGATATTTCTGCGAGCGCGCCGGTTGCCGGGTCGATCCTGAAAACAGAGACATTGTGGGTAAGACGATTTGCTACATATGCGTATTGTCCTGTTGGCTCGACCGTCACGTTGCGGGGTCCATCTCCGGCACTATACGCAGCAATGAGCGAGAGAGAGCCCGGGGGTCCTCCGGGAGTGGTGCCATTTTCAATTCTGAATGCTGAGATTGTATTTGAGCCATAATTTGCAACGTATGCGAATTGACCGGAGGGGTCGGCAGTCAGGGATTGAGGATTTGTTTCCGCGGGAAAGGGTGAACCGGAAACTATTGTGAGTCTGCCATTTGTTTGATCGATGGTGTATGC
>CAYFXN010000116.1:1861-5868 GCA_964347065.1 uncultured bacterium
CGTTGCGGGGTCCATCTCCGGCACTATACGCAGCAATGAGCGAGAGAGAGCCCGTCGATTCATCGATGGCAAATGCTCTGAGGTTTGCTGGAGGGGCCGTCCTGTGTGTAACGTAAGCGAACTTGCCGGAAGGGTGGATTGCAACCCAACCCGGAAGATTTCCTGTTGGAAAGGGCGAGCCAGGGATCGGGGAGAGATTTCCCGATGCGGCGTCAATGTTGTATCCGGATATGTTATTGCTGTCAGAATTTGTCACGTAGAGGAACCTCCCGACGGGTTCCACAGCCACCCAGTTTGGATGATCCTTCGTTAGAAAGGGTGAGCCCGGTATTTCGGTTAGTGCCCCTGTCGACGGGTCAATCGAGTACGCTGTGATTTCTCCGTTTCCCACATCCTGAACGATATTCGTCACGTAGGCGAAGCGGTCGTTGTCGGTTATGTTGACGGTTACCTCATTAATCGTGGTACCGTTGAAAAGAACATCAGAACTGGAGGCGCTGTGAGTGATGTGTGAGCTGTGTCGGCCCTCCAGTACCGGGTCGTCCACTGCGGTTACCGTTACGACCTGAGGGGCGTTCCAATCGGTGGGGGAGAACGTCAACAGGGTAGGATCGGCGGTGGTTTGAACGTCCTGGGCAACTGCAACGGTTACGTTACTTGTCGGTTGAGTTGTGAGGACCACCTCGTAGGTGTCACCTGGCAGGGTTCCTTCCGTCACGTCGGTGGAACCCCCTTCCTCGGTGATCGCTATGAGACCATCGTTATCGGTTATGTTTACAGTTACGTCACTGATCGCTATGCTGTCGTATGCAGTATCTGCGCTGAGGGCGCTGTGCATTATGGTGGAGGTATGCATACCCTCTGCTACGGTGTCGTTCACAGCCACCACGCTCACCACCTGAGGGGTGGTTCCGTTTGCGCCCGTAAAGGTGAGTGTGATGGGGTTGTTCGGGCCAGCACCCAGATCGGTTTGCCCGTCGGGAGTCACCGTTATTGTTACATCGGCTGATGGCATGCTATTTAGGGCGACTGTGTACGAATCAGCAGTGCTCCCTTCGATGACCTCTGTCAATCCGGCCGATTCGCTGATCGTCACACCGGGAGTTGCGCTGTCTTCTCCGCTGCAACCCCAGATGAGGGGTATGAAAAGGAGAGAAAAGAGTAACAAAAAGCAGTTTTTGGAGTATCTGTTAATGTTCCACCTCCTGACGACAGGTGATCAGACCAATGAGACAGCAATTTTCATGCCCATCTTACTCTTTGAAATCTTTGATAACGAAAAAACTTTGGTGAAACACCCTATCAGTTATTTCTTATCGGGTAAAAACTCAAAAAGTTTAAACCTTGGAGATGTATCTGTTAGGGAAGGTATTTAAAGTATTACAATAATCAATATTGTCTCTCATGTCTGCATCGAGAGGTTAAAATTTTAAAAGGCATTATAGCATACACCTTGAGGGGGATTTGAAAGATCATAATCGCCGATCATTCCAATTATGGTTAACCCGACAGATTTGCAGCACTTAATTACAGGTTCATCAACGATAATATCTTCATAAAACAAATTGGTGCTCGGGGGGGGAATCGAACCCCCACGGGCGTAAGCCCAGGGGATTTTAAGTCCCCTGCGTCTGCCAATTCCGCCACCCGAGCAAAATAACCAGTTCAAAGTTCCGATATAAATAATAAACGCCTCGCCAGCACAATCGGGGTGCATTCGTGAGGAACATAAGGATTGCTCACACCTAAATTCTGAACTATAGTCTTAGAGATCTGCATTGACAAAGGGTCTCTGTGAGGCATATAAAAATGGAGGCGGCACCCGGATTTGAACCGGGGAATAAGGGTTTTGCAGACCCCTGCCTTACCACTTGGCTATGCCGCCTCATCTAAAATCATTTTTATATTATATGCCCGGAATAGTCAATAACTATCCTGCTGCGCGACGGTTCGAGAGAAGGTTTCTGAGGGCTTTCAACGTGGTGTCGGCGAGGTTCCGGTGTAGTATCGGGCCGGGCCTTGGCTCTCACGTGATAATTGATTTGAAAATATGTCGGCCATGTGATAATTGTTTCTTTGAATACCCGTAGAAGGAAGGTTTTATGAGTTATTCCCAAAGGTGGCTCGTTGTTCCAGTTTTTATCGTTGCCCTGGCTTTCGCGACGCAAGCGTATGCCATTGAACTCGACAATCCTCTATTCCACAGCGGAATAACGAAGAGCGGTCATTCGGGATTGCTCTACACGAAGGGAGGCACCTCTATCGCTCCGGGAAGATACTTCATCGGGCTCACGCCGGACTATTCCGACAGGGACCTTTCAGGGAATGTAAGCGAGACGAGGCTCACCATTCCTCTCACCTTCACGTATGGATTGCCAAATGACAAACACATGGAGGTTGCCGCGAGGGTTCCCTTCGTTTCGCGGGATAATACTACTTCGGACTCGGGTATTTCTGAGGCTGACCTTTCCCTGAAGTGGTCATTTCTGCAGCAGGAAGGGAAATCTTTTCCCTCGATAGCTTCCGGCATAACGGCAAGTTTCGCCCTTGCCGGAAAGGAGAAAAGGCTTGCGGAATTTGAAGACTACCGGCTGGTCTTCTTTTTTTCGGGGACGGCCCTTATCGAACTTGTCCAGTACCGCGTATATGCTTTTTCCCTCTACGGGGATTTGAAGGTCATCCTCAACGACTGGGGCAAAGACACGGAAGAGAAACACGGCGAGTTCAACGCGGGCGTCATGCTGCCGATTTTCAACTACACCAATCTCGGATTCATCCTGGAGTTCGGGAGCACGGTGAACAGGGGCACTGATAGGGAACAGGACATCATCAGAATTGCACCGGCGTTCAGGGCCAACTATCGAAACTACTCGTTCACCATCGGAGCGAGCTTTATCAACCCAGAGCCTTCAGGTGCCGATACCTATATAGAATATACTCTGTCCGCGGTAATAGGACTTTAAGACAAGTAACGGGATGAATATCTTGGTAAGCGGAGCAGCCGGGTTTATCGGTTCACACCTGTGTGAAAGATTGCTCGCTGAGGGCAATCGATTGACTGGCGTGGACAACCTCGACCCTTTTTACCCGCCTGAGTTCAAGGAAGAAAACCTCAACATCCTGAAAGCTTACGATGGGTTCCAATTCTTCGAAAGCGACATACGGGCACCGGAGATGCATGATATATTCGAGTCTGCAAAACCGGATGTGATCGTGCATCTCGCCGCGATGGCAGGTGTCAGGCCCTCCATAGAAAATCCCGATAAATACATCTCCGTCAACGTAGGCGGCACGTTCAATCTCCTCGATGCCGCAGAAAAAAATGGGATTAAATCGTTCATATTTGCCTCATCGTCTTCCGTCTACGGGGGAAATACAAAATTGCCCTTCTCTGAAAAAGACAGTGTCGACAATCCGGTGAGCCCCTATGCCGCGACAAAGAAAGCCGGTGAGCTGCTCTGCTACACGTACCACCATCTCTACCACATGGACGTAACCTGCCTGAGATTCTTCACCGTTTACGGGCCGAGGCAGAGGCCCGAAATGGCCATATACAGTTTTACGGAAAAGATAATGGGAGGGGAAAAAGTCCCCCTTTTTTCGATGGGAAAGAGCAAGCGTGATTACACGTACATCGATGACATCATAGGCGGAGTATTGCTTTCCATGAAAAAAATGGGTGGCTACCGGGTCTATAATCTGGGAGAATCAAAAGTAACCGACCTTCTCGAGCTCGTCGGGATAATCGAGGAAACAACGGGTAAAAAAGCTGACTGCGAGCTGCTTCCCCATCAACCGGGAGATATGAGGGTTACCTACGCTGACATCTCAAAAGCGAGAGAAGAGATCGGCTATCACCCGAGCTGGGATGTAAGAGAGGGTATGAAAGTGTTTGTTGATTGGTATATTAAAAAAAGGAGCAAGGAGGCATAAATGAAAGTAACAATCTCATTCATCAAGGCGGACATAGGTTCCATCGGGGGACATATCAAGCCGAGCGAAGAGCT
>CAYFXN010000117.1:0-5780 GCA_964347065.1 uncultured bacterium
GACCTGGGTATCTATCCCCACTGCAAGGAGCCTTTCAATGTTTTCCAGTTTTTGCCGGGGCGATGCAACACCAGGCTCGTAGGTCTTCCAATAACGCTCGGAAAGAGAGGTTAATCCGATTTGAGCCTGGACATTCGCCCTATATTCCTTGAAGAGCTCGATGAACCGTTGGGGGACATATCCCTTGGTGAGAAAGGAGATGCCGATTCCCCTCTCCAAAAGGATGATCATGGTTTGGTACGTAACCCCAAGGATGTCTGGGTGAGGTTGGAAACAGTCAGTGGCGGTGTTGAAAACTACCATTCCCGGAATCCTTCGCCGTCTGTTGCTATCCAGTTCCTCGCGAAGTGCCTTGGGAAGGTTGACGAAAAGGTGGACATCTCCCTTTGGCGGGGCGTTAGCATACCCCCGGGCATAACAATAGGTGCAAGAGAGACTACAACCCTGCGTAACGTTTATGGTATATGCCCCTTTGAGGCAGCCGAAGGTCCCGGGATTGAGGGCCTTGCTCTTCCTTTCCCTGGGGATTACTCGAAGGGACATGAGGAAACTCCAAAGGCCACTTTGAGGCAAAGGCGCGAACGGTTATGGTCTAATGCGATCTCAGTGTTTCCCTCAGTGGGAAACAACGAATCAGGGCTTCACCTGGGGGGATGCGAGATTTTGTCGAAAGAGGCGCTACAGGAGTCCAATCAACTCTCGTGATTCCTCGAGACCAACTTTACCTCCTGGAGGTCTTCCCACGTAAACCCTTCCCAACGACAGGGGAGTATCGAATTGTTGTGAAAAAGGGGTTCCCCCCTCAAATCGAATTCTGAAACCTTCGAGGCGGCTCCCCATAGCGGGGTCTGCGGAATGGGGGAATATTCGGCCACTTTTGGAGTCGCCCCCCATGCCCGGACGAATCGTATGCTCTCTTCAACCTCTGATACCCTTTGCCCCGGGAGGCCTGCGAGGATATAAACCCCGATATCCTCCCTTGAAAATCCGGCGCCCCTCAGATGCGTAATCGCCCTCTCCATTTCCCTGTTCGTTATCTTATCCCCAATTCGCTTTTGCCTGATCGTATCGCTCGTCTCCAAACCAAGGCGAACGGTCTTGAACCCCACCTCGTACATCAAGTTCGCAATTTCAGCGGACAGCTCCCTGCCGTGGATACCATTGGGTGTGTGGAAGCGGCATCGTATGCCCCTTCGCAAAAGTTCCCTCGCCATGGGCATGAAATGCTTTTCCGAGTCCACCAACAACGCGTCATCGTAAAAAGCGATATCGTGAATCCCGAAGGTGCCCGTCCAGAGTTCAATTTCATCGACCACCCTCATGGGGTCGCGGTGCCTGAACCCGGGGGTGATCTTCCATGTCCCACAATAGTCGCATCTGTAGGGGCATCCCAAGGAGGTTAATACGCAACCATAATCGAGAACTGGATAGAGATCGAAGGCGGGATAGGGCAGTTCGTCCAGATGGAGGCCTCGGGGAATCCCGCGCGGCGGAATCCCCAAGAGGTCCCCTACGATGGTCAATATCTTTGGGGGCCCCTCTCCCGGCAAAACGTAATCCGCCTTTGAGTATCTGCGGGCATGGTCCGGACACAGGGTCGTGTAGATCCCCCCGATGACTACGAAGGACTTTGGGAATCGTTCCTTGACCAGGCGAATCACATGGAATGGGCCGGGATACCAATACGTCATTATGGATGTAACTAAGACAACCTTGGGCTCGCGCAGGGATTCTAATCGCTCACGAAATCTTTCCTCGGAGATGCCGTACCGACTGTATTCCCTTGGTATATTGGCAAGGGCAGGGGGTTTATCGACATTCTCCTTGAAGAAATGGCCCTGGTGGTATTGCTTCCGCTTGGGAACGCTTTCCCCGGCCGTCGTGGAATGGTGGATATCCAAACAGTCGATATATTCGATCTCATACCCCTTATTCCTCAACAATGCCGCGATATAGAGAAGTCCCAAAGGCTTCGCCCAAAGGTCAAAGGCAGCAAAATCGTAAATCCAGGGGTTGATGAGGAGGATTGGTTCATTCTGTTTCACGTGAAACATTTCATTTCCCGATACAGAACTGGCTGAATATACACTCCAAGACTTCCTCCGTCGTTGTCTCCCCTCCTATCTCACCCAGATGATCCAGGCACGATCGTAGTTCCAAAGCAACCAGTTCAAGGGGGATCTTTCCTTCGATCCCTTCCCGTGCCCTACGAAGGCATTCCAGTGATCCCCCAAGAGCCTTCTTGTGTCGGGCATTAACAACCACCACGTCCCCCGCAGTGGATCCAATGCCATCCCTTATCAACGTAGAGTAGAGACTTTTCTTCAATTTGTCGATTCCCCGGTTTTTGAGGGCGGAGATTTCCACTGCTCTTGTATTCGGAAGGGCCCTGTGAATCTCTTCCTTGGAAACCTTGATGGGGAGATCCCTCTTGTTTATGGCGACAACCTTCTTCTTCCCCCGAACCTCATCGATGATCTCCCGATCGTTCGTATCTAACCCTCTGCTACCATCAATCACCAATATCACCATGTCCGCTTCGGCCACCTTCCCCTTGGCCAACCTCACACCTTCCCTCTCAATGGGGTCGGATACCCGTCTCATCCCAGCCGTATCCACCAGTCGAATGGGAATCTCATGAATATTTACAACTTCCTCAATTACATCTCGTGTGGTTCCCGGTATGGGGGTAACAATAGCCCTATTCTCTTTAAGGAGCACGTTCAAGAGGCTGGATTTCCCCACATTGGTCTTTCCCACGATGCCTACCGAAACACCATCCCTATAGATTCTTCCCTCCTCATAGGACTCGATCAGCCCCTTCACTGTCCCCTGGCTCTCCTCCAGGTTCACCCCCACCGCATCCTCATCCAACTCGATCTCTTCATCCGGAAAGTCGATTGAAGCCTCAACGAGGGCCAAACTTCTGACCACCCTTGCCCTCAATCCCTCAATCTCACGAGAAAGATGTCCCCTCAGCTGTTGATTGGCCATCTTTAGGCTTGTTGCCGTCTTTGCCCTTATCACGTCGATCACGGCCTCGGCTTGCGAGAGATCGATTCTCCCATTCAAAAAAGCCCGTTTGGTAAACTCCCCGGGCTGGGCTAACCGGACCCCTTGTCCCAGCACGATCTCCAACACCCTCCTCAACACCAAATATCCACCGTGGCAGTTAATCTCTAAGACATCTTCCCTCGTATAGGTCCTCGGTCTTCTCATCAGGGTAAGGAGCACCTCATCCAGGAGCTTTCCATTCTCCGGATCGATGATCTTTCCATAATAGAGTTGGTGGGATTTTAGGCGAGCTGTTCTCTTCTTGGGGCGAAATAATCTCGTGGTCACCTTCTCTGCCAAGGGGCCACTGATACGTACGATACCTATTCCGGATTCGCCGTGTGGTGTTGCAATAGCCGCAATCGTATCCCTTTCGCCATTAAGGAACATTGTCTGAGATGGGAACAAACAATCTCGAGAATTCTTCTAGCCCCTGTCTCCCCTCGACTTGGGGGCAATTACGAGTTTCTTGTAAAACCCCTCCCCTTTACTTTCCGTTCGAACATCTTCATCTTCGCTCAACGTGATATGGATAACCCTTCGATCCTGGGGATTCAGGGGGCCAATGGTTACGGCCTTCTTCAATCTTTTGACCTTTTCCCTCATGCGAAGCGTCATGTTCTTCAAGGCCTCAGCCCTTCTGCCCCGGTAATTCTCCGTATCCAAAATAGCCTTCTCCTTCAACTCTCTGTACCTATTTGCGGCAATTTTATTAATGATATATTGCAGGGCATCAAGGGTCTGGCCATGCTTCCCTATGATGAGACCGCTTCCGTCGCCTTTAATTTCCAGAAAAATCCTCCCCTCCCTTCTTTGTGCCTCCACATGAGCTTTGATTCCCATCAATTCTATAATCTCGGAAAGGGTCGTTCTCAGCCAGGTCACCCTTTCCCCTGTTTCGTCCTCCTCCTGCTCGGGCATGGATTCTTCCCAATACCCTTCTTCTTCAAAACGAAAGGGTTTTTCGGAATCATTCAAAGGTCTTTCGCCTTCCCCCTCTTCAGCAAATTCGTCTCTTCCGCTTTCGTCTTCCTTTTCCAAATCTTTATCTTTCCCTTCCATTTTTCGCTCTCTTATTTCCGCACCTTGTTGATGAGATACTGTTGACCTATCGTTAACACATTCGTCACCAGCCAATAGAGAACCAACCCTGAGGGAAAACCTAAAAAGAGAAATGTAAAGATGATGGGCATTAACATCATCATTTTCGCCTGCCTCGGATCTCCCATTGTCGGGGTCATCTTCTGCTGCCACACCATTGATGCCCCCATCAAAATGGGTGAAACGTAAATGGGATCCCGGTACGATAAATCATTAATCCAAAGGATAAAAGGGGCGTGTCTCAATTCAATGGAACCCATGAGAGCCCAGTAGAGGGCGAAGAAAATCGGTATCTGGACCACCATTGGAAGGCATCCCCCCAATGGGTTGACCTTCCTCCTTTTATAGAGATCCATCATCTCCCTATTGAGGCGGGCTTTATCATCCTTGAACTTTTCCCGCAGCATCGCCATCTCGGGCTGTACCTTCTGCATCTCCTTCATCGATACATAGCTCTTCTTCGTCAAGGGCCAAAATAATACCTTCAAGAGAACGGAGATAATAATAATATCTACCCCGTAGTTCTTCGTAACCTTGTGCGTAAGATTCACAAAGCGAAGCAATATCTTGGCAATGGGGCTAAACCATCCATAACTGACAACCTTCTCCGCCCCAACGTTCAATTCCTTCAGAAAAGCGATAACCTTTGGCCCCAGATAAACCTCGTAGGAATATACGGCCTCTCCCCCTCCGGGAATACTACGTGCAGGATAGAGGACCCGACTATACATCACCTTTTCATCTTTTTTCATCCCTACTCTCAGGGTTGTCCCCTGGTTCTCCCTGGGCACGATGAGGGAGAGGAAAAAGGGTTTTCTCTTTTTCGGCTCTTGAACGTTCTTTTCACCCATGGAACTCCCAAACCATTGAATGTCACCCGATAGCAACAATGGTTCTTTTGGATTTTTGAATTTCTTGGCCTTTATTTCCTTCACCTCCCCATCCGCCATCGCCACGGGACCAGCAAAAGCCCGAGACCGGGACTCCATCATCATCTCAAACCATACCACGGCTACCCTCACCTTCCTGGGCTCTGTCCGTCGGTTCCTGATTCGAACTTCCATGGCGACCCGGTACTCATCATCGAAAAATCGGTATCCCCTTGATACTTCGAGACCCCCGGGAGAACTTCCCTGAAACAGAAGGGTTCCCTCCTTCATATTCCCTCCCAAAGAGACCCCCTCACGATCGACATCCCTCGTGGCAAGGTCGACCATGCCATTTTCGTCGTAGACCTCGATTGCCAGAGGAAGGTTCACCAGCTCCTCCGTTGTCACCAACTCAACCGGTTCGGGCTTCCCCTCGGTACGCCTTTTTCCTCCAAATCCAAAGGCTCCTTTCACCTTACCTTCTGTCTCCTGAAACCAACGGACGAACCACCCGTGTTCAACGACATTCATATAGTTATTTAACCTCCAACTCTTCAACCGTCCACCATAACTGGAAAAAGTAGCCGAATATAATCTCGTTTCAACGCGTACGTCCCTGACGCTTTTCCTCTCTTCTCCCCCGGTTCTCCCCGATACAAATCCTTCTCCTTCTCTTCTTGCCGGTCCTTCACCTCTTCCTTCGGTCATTTCCGGGCCGCGGGCTATCGGTTCAATGCTCTCTGCCTCCTTCGGCTA
>CAYFXN010000118.1:0-5750 GCA_964347065.1 uncultured bacterium
GAGGCCAGGATGATGGGGGGAGTAGGGTCCTGCGGCAAGGAGCTGTGCTGCGCCTCCCATCTGAAAGACTTCGAGCCCATAACGGTCAAGCTGGCAAAGGACCAGAACCTGGCCATGAACCCTGCAAAACTCTCCGGACTCTGCGGCAGGCTGCTTTGCTGTCTCATGTACGAACACGAGATATACGCGATGATCAAAAATGCCGTGCACGCCTCAGACCGTGACATCTTGCCCGAGGATGAGGGAGAATCTCTTTCCCTGAACTACGAAGACGACCGGGATTGAGTGCGAAGAAGAGGACGCGGAGGGAAGATGGGCAAGCAGTTCTACATCACCACCCCCATTTACTATGTCAACGACATACCCCATATCGGACATGCCTATACGACCATAGCCGCCGACGTGCTTGCCAGATACCGCCGTCTCACCGGCCACGATGTCTTTTTTCTCACGGGAACGGACGAACACGGAGAGAAAGTGCACCGGAGCGCCACCCAGCAGGGATTATCGCCGAAGGAACTGGCCGACCGCGTGGTCACCCGCTTTCAGGGGTTGACACCAGCACTCAAAATCACCAACAACGATTTCATCCGGACGTCGGAGGCGAGGCACTACGCCTCGGTGCATCACCTCTTCAGAAAATCGCTCGAGGGTGGAGACATCTACCTGGGTGAATATGAAGGCTGGTACTGTACGCCCGACGAATCATACTGGACGGACCTTCAGCTCGTCGGGGGAAAGTGCCCCGAATGCGGCCGGGACGTGGAAAAGAGAAAGGAGCCATCCTATTTTTTCCGCCTCTCGAAGTATCAGCGTCCCCTCCTGGACTTTTACGAGGAAAACCGCACATTCATACAGCCCGATAGCCGCCGGAACGAGGTCATATCATTCGTCGCAGAGGGGCTGAACGATCTCTCCCTTTCCCGCACCTCCCTGTCATGGGGGATCCCCGTACCCGACGGTCCCGGGCACGTGATCTACGTCTGGTTCGATGCCCTGACGAACTACCTCACCGGCGTGGGCTATCCCGACGACAACGAAACCTTTTCCCGATACTGGCCCGCAGACGTCCACCTCATCGGGAAGGATATACTGCGGTTCCACGCCGTATATTGGCCTGCATTCCTCATGTCGGCGGGAATCGAGCCCCCGCGGAAAGTTTTCGCCCACGGCTGGTGGACCGTCGAAGGCCAGAAGATGTCAAAATCCCTTGGTAACGTCGTTGACCCCTATGAAGTAACGGAAAAGTACGGGGTGGATCAGATCAGGTATTTTCTCCTCCGGGAAGTGCCTTTCGGCCTCGATGGCGATTTCTCCCACAGCGCCGTGGTTCACCGGATCAATTCCGACCTGGCAAACGATTTTGGGAACCTCCTCAACCGGACTCTCAACATGTTGACCCGGTACCTGGAAGGCCGTATCCCGCGCCGGGAGAAACCCGATGATCGGGACCGGAGACTCCTCGAAACGATTGAGGATGCCGTCGCTGCCGTCGAAGAGCAGATGGAGAGATTGGAGTTTCACAAGGCCCTGGTATCGGTCTGGAGTATCGTGGGGGCCGCAAACAAATACATCGACGATACAGCCCCTTGGTCCCTTGCGAAAGAGCCGGAGAAAAGGGACAGGCTTGGCACGGTTCTCTACACGGTGCTCGAGTCACTCCGGATCGCCACCATCCTCGTATCGCCATTCATGCCGGAGACGGCCGAAAAAATCTTGCAGATTCTCCGCCAGGAGGGGTCAATCGAAAGCTGCAGGATCCCGCGATCGACGGAATTTGGCCTTCTGCCGGAAGGAACCGTTTTACCTGACAAAGCGATCGTATTTCCGAGGATAGAGTAGATATGCCGGGCTTCCTCTTCGATTCCCACACACACCTCGATATGGAACCGCTTTCGCGCCATCCCGAGCAGGTGGTAGAACGGGCCAAAGCTTCCGGGGTTATGGGGATGGTGTCCATCGGCATCGATATCGATAGCTGCGAGAAAAATTTGGCCCTCGCGGAAACCATCGATTCCGTCTTCGTCGCTGTGGGCATTCACCCCCACAACGCAGAGGAGACGGACGACGATTCCCTGAAGAAAATCAAGGCCTTTGCGGAAAATCCCCGTGTCGTGGCCATCGGAGAAACGGGCCTCGACTTTTACCGCGACTATGCCGACAGGGATGCCCAGCGCCTCTCTTTCAGAAAACATCTGCAGGTGGCGCGGCAGCTGAACAAACCGGTGATCATACACGACAGGGAAGCGCACAGCGAGGTTCTGCAAATCATCGACGAGGAGGGCCCTCCCGAATCGGGGGGGATTTTCCACTGCTTCAGCGGCACACCCGAATTCGCCCGGAAGTGTATAGAGCGGGGATTTTTCATTTCGATTCCCGGAGTTGTCACCTATCCGAATGCGAAAAAAATTATTGAAGTCACTAAAAAAGTTCCGACTGACGCGCTGTTGATAGAAACAGATGCCCCATTTCTCACCCCCCACCCCCACAGGGGAAAGCCCAACGAGCCGGCATATATAATCCACACAGCGGAAAAAATCGCCGAAATAAAAGGCCTGACCCTCGAAGATGTGGGCAGGATCACCACCAACAACGCCCTGAGGATTTTTCGGATCACCTCCCAGTTCGCCTTTCAAATCGCCTACAGGATCAGGAACTCGCTGTACCTGAACATAACCAACAGATGCACAAACAGCTGCGTTTTCTGCCGCAAGCGGAAGGATTTCTTCGTGAAGGGCCACTACCTCAAACTTCCCGGAGAGCCGTCAGTTGGAGAAATCATAGCGAGCGTCGATGACGCCGCAAAGTACGACGAGATCGTCTTCTGCGGCTTCGGGGAGCCGACCCTCAGGCTCGACGACATGATCGGTGTGGCCCGGAAGCTGAAAGACATGGGTGCAAAAAAAATACGGCTCAACACGGACGGCCTGGCTAACCTCATTCACGGAAAAAACGTCATCCCTGACCTCGCCGGTCTGTTCGATTCCCTGTCGGTGAGCCTGAACGCCCCGGATGCCGAAACCTACGTCTCCCTTTGCCCGAACCCTTACGGGGAGAAATCTTTTAAACACCTCCTCCAATTCATTGCAGAAGCGAAGGGGGTCATACCTGAAGTAGTGGCCACCGTCGTCCATATCCCGGGGCTCGACATCAACCGGTGCCGTAAGCTGGCAGAGGATGACCTGGGTGTCACGTTCAGGGTGAGGGAGTACAATGAGGTCGGCTAATAATACAGTCCAGAGTCCCGTGTCCCAAGTCCCGAGTTAAAGCAAAGGAGATCAGAACAACAGAAAGCAGAAAGAAGAGGGTGGAATCAGGTGATTGCTCGAACAACCGAAGATCCGAAACTCCGAAGTTCCGAAAAATCAGAAGTTGGGAAGTTAAGAGCTTGAGAAGTTCAGAAAAACGGAAAAACCGAGAGAAGAGATCAGAACAACAGAACATCAGAACGACAGAAAGCAGATTAGAAGTTGAGAAGTTCTGAGGTTGAGAGGCTGATGGGTGCTATTGGATTGTTTACTATGTATTATGGACTATGGGCTTGCTTCATGATATTTCGGATTCCGAAATCCGCATTCCGAATTCCGCAATACCATCTGGAAACGCTCAACGTAAAAAACCTTTGCGGGGAATTACCTCTATGATCAGAAGTGAGACGCTCGACATACTGGAGTGGGGAAAGATCCTGGACAGGCTCATATCTCTGTGCGCCACCGAGGCAGGAGTCCGGGGCGTTGCCCGCATGTCCTTTCATCGGGACCCGAAGACGATCAACCACCGCCTCGAAGAAAACCGGCAGATGCGGACTCTCCTGGCAACGGAAAAGCCTCCTGAAATCAGGGATCTTCCGGTAATCGAAGAAGAGCTGGAGGAGGCGAAAGCAGGGAGTTCCCTCCCGGTGGCCACGATTCTTACGATTTTGAAGGCCATCAGGACAACCGAGGGCTTGAGAAAATATTTCCGGGAGAGAAAGGGAAAATACCCCCAAATATCTCTGGCCGCAAAGGCCCTTTGCGACCTGTCGGACCTGAAAGCATGGCTCGAGGAAAAGATCGACTATGAGGGTGAGATCAAGGATTCTGCGAGCCCCCAGCTCCCCGTTCTCAGAAAGAGGGTCGAGTCCGCAAGGAGGCGTGTGGTGGATACGGCAAACGCCATTCTGTCCAACCCCAGTTATCAGAAGCATCTCCAGGACCGGTTTGTCACCATCCGAGGCGGAAGGCACTCCCTCCCCTTCAAGCCCTCCGCCAGAGGTGTCATCAGAGGAATCCTCCATGAGACATCGCAGTCTGGCCAGACCATCTTCTTCGAGCCCGAGGAACTCGTTCATGCAAACAACGAGCTGAAGTCAGCGGAGTCTGAGCTGGACCTTGAAATCCAGAGGATCATAAGCCAGATGTCGAAGAGGATCGGGGAGAAGGAAGCGGAGGTCGACCAGTCCATAACGGGAGCCGCCACCATAGACTTCATCCAGGCGCGCGCGCTCATTGCCGAAGAGATGGATGCCGCCGAGCCAAAGGTGAGAGAAGGCGGGAGCATAGAAATCATATCCGGAAGAAACCCGCTCCTCTTGATCGGGGGGAAGCGGGCCGTCCCCAACTCAGTGACCCTGGGTGGAAAACGCCGGTGCATGATCGTGACGGGCCCCAACGCGGGAGGGAAAACGGTGCTCATCAAGACAATCGGGCTCCTGACGCTCATGGCCATGGCGGGACTCTCCATCCCCGCCGGGGCCGATACGAAGCTATCCGTTTTTCCCAAAATCTTCATTGCTATGGGAGATATGCAGAGCGTCGAGAAGGACCTCTCCACCTTTTCGGCCGATATTCTAACCATGAAAAATTTCTACGCTGAAGCCGATGAAAACACCATCATCCTCCTTGATGAAGTCATTACGGGCACTGACCCGAAGGAGGGGACGGCACTCGGCCAAGCTTACCTGAAAGCGCTCATAGACAAAGGGGCGATCGTCTTCGTAACGACCCACTTCGACGAAATAAAGTATCTCCCCTTCGAAGACGACCGGTTTGTCGTAGCATCGATGGGATTTTCCGAAAAAGACCTCGCCCCCACCTTTCAGCTGACCACAGGGGTCCCCGGAAGGTCCATGGGGATCCAGATTGCGCAGCAGATCGGCTTCCCGCAGCCCATAATAGAAGAGGCAAAAAAGTACCTTGGAACAAAGGAAGAAAAGGTGGACGCCCTCATTAAAGATCTGACAGATCTCAGAGAACGGGAAGCAGCACTGGTGGAGAAGCTTTCCCGCGACCGCTCACGTATGAAGGATTTGATACAGAAGGGGAAGGAGGAAATGATAAAGCTGAAGGAGACGGAAGCCACGGTAATGGACGAAGCGCGTTCCAAAGCTCGAAGAATCCTCAGGAAAGCGGAAGAGGAGGTGGAAGGGATAATGGAACAACTGAGGAGGGAAAGAAAGGTGGAGGTGGTGCGCAAAGCCAAAGACGTGATCGCGAGAATCAAAAGCGAAGCCACCCCTGAGGGCATTCCCGCTGAAGTCAGGAAAGTGATAAGCAAAACCAAACCGGTAAAAAAAGCAGGTGACCTTGAGCCAGGGCAGAGAGTCTTCGTCATCTCACTCGGCAAGGATGCCTACGTGGATATTGCGGGAGAGGGAAGGGAAAAGGTGACCGTCTCTCTCGGCCCCGTCAAGTCAACGGTTCCTGTCACCGATATCAGAATATACGGCACGGGACAAAGAGGGGAAGGAAAAGAGGCGGGCACCCTCCCCC
>CAYFXN010000119.1:0-5649 GCA_964347065.1 uncultured bacterium
TTCTTCCTGAATATGGGCTCGAGGAGGTCATAAGAAACGGCCAGCACATCGACCGTGCGATTCACAGAGTGGGAAATTCCCGCCTGCATTTGAACTTGATATCCACAAATGGTCATTTCACCCTGCGCGTCTTCAACTCCCCCCTGGTGGACACTTTGTTGAAGATTTTGAAGAAACGATTCGACATGGTCCTCATCGACTCCCCCCCCGTTTCCGTTTCCCCGGAGAGCCTCATCATTTCGTCACGGGTGGACGGTGTCGTGCTCGTCATGGAAGCGGAAAATACCCACTGGATGGTCGTTGAGAATGTGAAGAACAGGATCGCAAGAAACGGGGGGAAGGTGCTCGGCATCGTGATCAATAAAAAACAGTACCACATCCCGGAACTCATCTATAAACACCTGTGAAATCATCACCGGGAACGGATCTGCAAAACGACAGCTGTGATGGTTGAAAAAAACGGCGAAAGAAAGGAGGGAAAACACGATGAGAGACATAAAGTTGCGCGTCATGGTAACGGGTGGTGCGGGTTTTCTGGGTTCCCACCTCTGCGAGCGACTCCTGGCAGAGGGCACCGATGTGCTCTGCGTGGACAACTTCTACACAGGCACGAAAAGGAACATCGTCCATCTTTTAGACGATCCCTTTTTTGAGCTCCTGCGCCACGACATCACCTTCCCCCTGTACGTAGAGGTCGATGAGATCTTCAACCTGGCCTGTCCTGCATCTCCCATCCACTATCAGAACGACCCGGTCCAGACCACCAAGGTGAACGTGCACGGTTCCATCAATATGCTGGGCCTGGCGAAACGGGTCAAAGCCAAGATACTCCAGGCCTCCACCTCGGAGGTCTACGGTGACCCTTCGGTGCACCCTCAGGAGGAGAGCTACTGGGGAAACGTGAACCCCGTGGGGACCCGCTCCTGCTACGATGAGGGGAAGCGGTGCGCTGAGACCCTCTTTTTCGACTACCACCGCCAGCACGGCATCAAGATCAAGGTGGCCCGTATCTTCAACACATACGGCCCCCGCATGCACCCAAGCGACGGCCGCGTGGTGTCCAATTTCATCCTCCAGGCTTTGAACGATGAGCCTATCACCGTATACGGTAATGGATCCCAGACCCGCTCCTTCTGCTACGTGGACGATCTGATAGACGGTCTCATACGCCTCATGAAAACACCGGATGACTTCACCGGACCGGTCAACCTCGGCAACCCCCATGAGATCACCATCCTCCAAATGGCCGAAACAATCATCGAACTCACCGGCTCTGCATCGAAGATCATCTTCAAATCTCTTCCCGCCGACGACCCGCATCAGCGACAACCGGACATCACCCGGGCGAAGGAGCAGCTGGAGTGGTCTCCCCGGGTATCGCTCGAAGATGGTTTGATAAAGACCATAACGTATTTTGCGGATTTCCTGATCGACGGACACGAGTATCGCGTCCCCGCGTGAACAACGAGCGTGAGGTTATCCGATGACAACATTTCGCCGTCAGGTACTCATAAAGGGATTCAAGCTGTTTGACCTGCTGATCGTTTCTCTTTCCTTTCTTTTGACCATGACAGCGGCCTCCTTTCAGTTCGGCCAGGTCTCCTTCGGGCAGTTTTTATCCATGCGGGTGAAAATCGGGAACTTCTTGATTTTCATCGGCTTCCTACTCCTCTGGCACTGCATATTCTCATTTTTCGAACTCTACAAACAGAGATGCCTTTTGATACAGCGGAGGGAGTTTATCGATATCGTGAAAGGGACAACTGTGGGAACGGCCCTCCTCTCGCTCTTTACCTTCATATTCAGCTTCGAAATGGTCACTCCCGTTTTCATCGCCGCTTTCTGGGCCCTGACTATATCCAACACGGTGTTCGGCAGGTCTCTCCTGAGAATGGCGCTGAAGAAACTGAGCATCACCCATAACGAGACCCGTCACCTGCTCATCGTGGGCACAAACCAGAAGGCAGTGGAGTTTTCCCGGAAAATAGAAAACAGCCCTCTTGGGGGTTACAGCATCGTCGGTTTCGTCGATGACGAGTGGGCCGAACTAAAAGAATTTAAAGCGACGGGCTATCCCTTTCTCGGTGGACTGCGGGAGGTCGCTGAAATCCTCAGAGAGCGGGTGGTGGATGAAGTGGTGGTTTTTCTATCCCTGAAATCCTTTTACCACCAGATCTCCCGCATCGTGGCTCTTAGCGAAGAGCAGGGAATCGTGGTGAAGTATCTCTACAGCCTCTGTGAAACAAAGCTGGCCCACGCGAAGCCGGAACAGTTCGAAGGTGAGTCTTCAATTTCCCTCTACACGAAAACGATGGACGGGTGGCCGGTTGTCGTGAAGCGTATGCTGGACTTCATCCTGTCCCTGGCGATGATCATCATCCTTTTGCCCGTCTTCGTGGCCGCCGCCCTCTTGATCAAGCTCACGTCACCGGGGCCAGTTTTCTTCGTCCAGGAAAGGGTGGGTTACAACAAGCGGAGGTTCAAGCTCTACAAGTTCCGCACGATGGTCCCCGGAGCGGAAAAGAAACAGAAAGAGCTGGAGCAGTTAAACGAGATGAGCGGTCCCGTCTTCAAGATAGGGAAAGACCCCAGGATCACACCCATCGGAAAATTTCTGAGAAAGACCAGCGTCGATGAACTTCCCCAGATCTTCAACGTGCTGAAGGGTGATATGAGCATCGTGGGGCCGAGACCGCTCCCCGTGAGAGATTACGAGGGTTTCGATCAGGACTGGCACCGCCGACGCTTCAGCGTCTACCCGGGCATCACCTGCCTCTGGCAGATAAACGGCAGAAACCAGATTTCCTTCGAGGAGTGGATGAAGCTCGACATGGAATATATCGACAACTGGTCATTGGGACTCGACCTGATAATCCTGGCCAAGACCATTCCAGCGGTGTTGAAAGGCTCGGGGGCAACTTGATGAGCGGGGTGCAGAAGAAGAAAAAAAGCGAAGAAACGACACAGGGCACCGGAGGGTCCCGCAAGCGGGTGCTCCTGGTGGCCTACGCGTGCAGCCCCTACCGGGGCTCTGAACCCGGGGTCGGATGGAACTGGGTGAGAGAAATCGGGAAGTACTGCGATGTCCGGGTGATAGTCAAGCAGCAGCAGTACGAGGAGGAAATCAGGCGATACCTGGCTGAGACGAAAGAGCTACCACACGTCCGTTTCCACTTCGTTCCGCGCACCGGTTTTGAAAAAATGATCAAGCAGGTACCCGGCATGTTCCACCTGGCGTACCACCTCTGGCACCGCCGTGCGTTTCGGCTCGCTGCTCACCTGGAAAAAAAAGAGGGTTTCGACCTCGTGCACCTGGTCAACATCGGCAGTTTCCGGGAGCCCGGCTGGCTCTTTCGGCTCGACGCCCCGTTCATCTGGGGTCCCGTGGGGGGCACACAGAACTATCCCTGGCGCTTCCTGGCTTCAGCCGGCGTCAGCGGAGCCATCCGGGAGGGGCTGCGAAGCCTCGTAAACATACTGCAGCTGCGCTTTAGCCTGCGGGTCCGCGAAGCTGTGAAAAAAGCCGCACTTCTGTTGGCCGCCAATTCCGTGGGCGTGGGTGATTTCGGGCGGGTTCACCACAAAAACCCCGTACCCATGCTCGATGCGGGCGTTACATCTGTCTCGCCGAGAAGGTCCGTGCACGGCAGGTCGGAGGCTCCCCTCCGGATCCTCTGGAGCGGTGTCTTCGATCACCACAAAGCCCTTCATCTCCTGCTCATATCTCTCAGCACACTGTCAAAATCAACCCGGTACGAGCTGAGAATTCTCGGCGACGGGCCCTTGAAGAAACGGTGGATGCGCATGGCACGGCGCCTGGGCGTGGACCACAACTGCACCTGGACGGGCTGGATTACCCTTGATGCGGCCGCCGCCCACTACGACTGGGCCGACCTCCTCGTATTTACCAGTCTCCGCGACACGTCGGGAAACGTGGTCCTCGAAGCGTTGAGCAACGGCATTCCCGTCATCTGTATCGATCACCAGGGGGCCGGAGACATGGTAACGGAGGAATGCGGGATCAAAATCCCGCCGACCAGCCCTTCCCGTGTGACTGCGGGCATTCGCGATGCCATCTCCCTTCTTGCAAGGGACAGGTCGCAACTGGAGAAATTATCCCGGGGGGCAAAGGAGCGGGCCAAGGAGTACCTCTGGTGGCGGAAAGGAAAAAAAATGGCCGAAATCTACAACAGCGTTATTCGTTTCGAAAACAGTCCTCACGCGAAGAAAGAGGAGAAGGTTGCCGGTGTTTTCGAATCGCAATAAGAGACATAATTTCGGAACCCCCCACCCCTCCCAGGCATTGCGGGCCGTAAACGGGGGGGTGAAGTTCCTCTCCCGGGCTGCCACGGGGAATGAGCTGATCACCCTCTTTGACCAGGCCATCGCCAGCGGGACCAATTTCCTAACCGGGGTAATCATCGGTCGTCTCTGCTCGAAGGAGCAGTTCGGCCTCTACATGCTCGGCTTCAGCATCGTTCTGTTTATCACGAACACACAGGTATCGTTCATATCGACGCCCTACACCGTGTACGTCCCCCGCCTCAAAGGCAAGGATGCCTCCCGGTACACCGGCAGCACCCTGATCCATCAGCTGGGTTATTCAGCCCTGACCATCGCGGGGCTCTTTATCGGGGGAGCGGCCCTCTCCCTTACCGGCGACCCCAATGGATTGGCCCCCGTTATCTGGGCCCTTGCGGGGGCCATCACCTTCATCCTGCTGAGGGAATATATCCGGAGGATCTGCTTCGCCCTCCTCCAAACCAGGACCGTCCTGTGCATCGACGCCTTCGTTGCGATCGTGCAGATCACCGGATTGCTCTTGCTGGCCAGAAACGGTTACCTCTCGGCAGGTATGGCCTACATTATGATCGGTTTCGCATGTGGACTCACCGTTGTTATTTATTTTTTCCAGAAAAGAGAACTCTTCAGGCCGAAATTTACGCATGTGACGAAAGACTTCCGGAAAAACGTATCGTTTGCGAAGTGGCTCTTCGCCGGCAGTATCGCCCATATGGCGAGCACACAGCTCTACCCGTGGATTCTCGCCCTCTATCACGGGACGGCGTCCACGGGAACATACGGAGCCTGCATGGGCGTTCTGTTTCTGGCCAACCCTTTTTTAATCGGCATCTCCAACTTCATCGGGCCAAAGCTGGCTCACGCATACGCCCGGGGAGGTGTGGATGAGCTCAGCAGGGACGTATTGAAAACGACTGCCCTCATCGGTGTGGTCATGGTCTCCTTCTGCGTCGCGATCCTTTTTTTCGGGAACTTGATCGTCGTCTTGATGTACGGGGATAAATACGGCGGTAACGGAGCAGTGATAAGCATCCTGGCACTGAATCAACTCGCCGTTGCCCTGACGATGCCGCTGAGCAACGGCCTCTTTGCCATGGAACGACCGGATGTGGGCTTTAAGAGCTACCTCCTGGCATTTCTCGTCACGGCCACGATCGGTCTGTACCTGGTGAAGATGCTCGGCCTTTACGGGGTGGCCCTCGGCCTGCTTGCGGGAAACATCACGGCATCGATGTACCGGTTCGTCCGATACAGGAAACAGGTGAGTTCAGTCTCCCGGCTCGAGGTGAGAATATGAGGTCAACGAGAAAAGTGCAAACGTACTCACTCCCGGATCCCGTCCATACC
>CAYFXN010000120.1:0-5637 GCA_964347065.1 uncultured bacterium
ATTCTATCTTTACCTTTATCTCCTTCACTTCCTTTTTCCCGAAGAGCTCCCCGAGGTAGAGGGTGAAGGGTTTCAGCGCCAGCTCGAAGTCATCGATGAATCTCTTATTGTCGCCCACCGACCCCTTCGTGAGCATGTAGAGCTGATCGTAGGTGAGGGGGAAAAAGCTGAACCTCTCCAGGGCGATGACGAAAGGATTGATGAGGGTGAGGGGAAGATTTACGCCGCGTCGCCTCTTGCCCATGGCCTCTGTGATCTTCTGCAGAATCTCGCCGTACGTGAACGATTCGGGACCGGTTACGGTGTACACCCTGTTGACGGCAACCTCCGCAACCAGGGCCTTCGAAAACCCCGCCGCCACGTCTCCCACGAAGACGGGCTGAAGGGGGTATTTCCCATCACCGGGAATAACCGAGAGGGGAGACTGTTTTATGAGCGTTACCAGGGTATTGACGAACCCGTCCCCTTCACCGAAGATAACGGAAGGCCTGAAGATCGTGTAATCGAAATCACGATCGATGAGATACTGGTCCGCTTTCCACTTCGTGCGGAAATATTCCGTCTTCTCGTCCCAATCAACCCCCAGCGCGCTCATCTGGATAAAACGTTTCACTCCCTTCTCACGTGCCGCGTCGGCGATGTTCTTCGTGGCACTGAAATGCAGTTTCTCAAACGTCACTCCCTTTGAGGGAAAATCGCGAATGATGCCGATGAGGTTCACGACAGCGTCGCAGCCGCTCGCACCGTCGAGCAGGGCTCCTACCTCGAATGCATCACCCTCGACGTACTCGATGCGGTTTCTCACCTCAGCTGGGATCTTGTGAATTGACTGTTTCCGCACGAGCATGCGGACGTCACGGCCGTCGCCGAGCAGCCGCGCAACGAGATGCCTCCCCACGAACCCGGTACCCCCGGTAACGAAAACTTTCATCCCGCACCTCCTGTGTATATACAATTATAGAACATATGCGTTACATTCGATACCATGACCACATACCGCCATAGAAAACTCCCTTCTCAATCGCTGCCCGGCGATAATCTTAGTTAATCAATCAGTTAATTGCCTTTCCGCTCTGTTACTTTTCCCCTTTACAAAGATTTCAAACGATTGTAGAATATATTTTAGTTCCCCTAGTAAAACGGGAGGGATCTCATACCCTCCCCCCTCCTCCCAGAAAAGTCCGGCTCCCCCGCCGGACTTTTCATTTATTTACATATACATTACAAGAAGTTATCTTCTCTATAAAACAGCTGAAAAGGGGCCCGCAATCGTGGAGACCGGGTTAATCGTACGATTAACAAGAAATGACGGTTGTGCTTGCCGAATTCATCCGCTTTGATATAATAAGTACGGGAAAAGTTACAATTTTCGTAGATCGAAACAACGGCTGAGGGGAGGGAATTTTATGCCCACCTACGACTTCACCTGTAAAAAATGTAAAAATAACTTCGAACTGGTGCTCTCGTTCAGAGAATTCGAAGAGAAAAAAAACATGCTGTGCCCACAGTGCGGGAGCAAAAACATCAAGCAGAACGTTACGCCCTTTTACGGAAAGACTTCAAAAAAATCGTGACGACTCGCTGGGGATTTTTCGCTTTTTCATCCTGATCCACGCTCTTCGCCGTTTTGTCAAAACCTTCGTCGCTGAAGCGAGTGGCACCGGGAGTGTGATAAAGAGGCACGCTCAGAGGACTCCCGCTTCCGCCAGATCCTTCTCGAATTTGACCGGGTTGAAATTGTCGCCGATGACCACTTTTCCCTCGATGTCGATGGTTGGCACAACCTTCATGCCGTCGTTGAGCTTCATCACAACGGCCGCAGCTCCGGGGTTCTTCTCGATATCAATCTCCTCGTACGTGAGCCCCTTCCCCTGGAGAAATTTTTTAGCGGCCCGGCAATCAGGACACCAGGAAGTGGTGTACATTACGATTTTTTTTGCCATCTGCGCAACCTCCCCTCAAATAACCCGCCTCATTATTCAATACGCAAAACATAACCGCGATGGATGCAACGACATTTTATCACGGGGATACTGAAGTTTCGAACTCAGGAAATGGCACACCCCAAAAAAATTTACCTTTGCTCTGTTTTGGTCTCATCCAGCATTCCACAATCCCCGTTCCGAAGTACCATTCATTCCCCTCTGCCACCGACTCTTTAAAGCGTTGTTATCCCCTCCAGGGGAATTCCCTTCCGTCTCGCTTCCGCGATGGCATTCCTCTCCTTGTAGCTGGCTTCGATAATGTCCACCACCTCGACGGGGTCATCGGAAACGTGGAAGAGATTCAAATCCTCCCTGGCGATGGTTCCCCGGGAAACCATCGTCTTTCTGACCCACTTCAGGAGCCCGTCCCAGTAGTCGGTACCGACGACAACGACGGGGAACCGGTTGATCTTCTCCGTCTGCATGAGGGTGAGAGATTCGAAGAACTCGTCGAGCGTCCCGAACCCACCCGGCATGATGACGTACCCCTCGGCATATTTCACGAACATGACCTTTCTCGCAAAGAAGTGCTTGAAGTGAAGAGACTTGTTCTGATATCTGTTTGGCCCCTGCTCGATAGGGATTTCGATGTTCAGGCCTATTGAGAGGCCCTTCCCCCTTCTCGCGCCCTTGTTCGCCGCCTCCATCATTCCGGGACCGCCGCCCGATATAACGGAGAATCCCCGTTTCGAGAAAAGCTCCGCTATCTTCACCGTTTTTTTATAATAGGGATCCCTGCTCTTCAGCCGCGAACTGCCGAAAATCGACACGGCGGGACCGATGTTCCTCAAAGACTCGAAGCCCTCCACGAACTCGCTCATAATCCTGAAGACACGCCAAGTTTCATTTCCCAGAAGATCATTTTTCATGGATGATTCCCCCTGCTTATCGTGAAATTATCGCTTCCTCATGCTTATTCATTCGGTTTTTTCTCAGAGAGCCTTGAGCGCAATTCTCATTTTAGCTCGGTGAGAAACTTGAGGACCTGATCGTTGAACTCCTCCCATCTCTCGGCAAAGAGCCGGTGGGGTGCGCCTTCCAGGAACACGAGCCGCGCCCCGGGTATCCTTCCGACGAGGATTTTTGAGTTCTCCGGCGGTATCAAGCTGTCCGCGTTACCCGTGATGACCAAGGTTTTCGCGCGGATTCGGCCCAACCGCTGGAAGGACGAGTGGGTTGATACGGCGGCTAACTGAGCCCTGTATCCTTCCATATTCTGCCTTTTATTCAGGGCATAGCGCAAAAAGCGCTCGATCTCCGGGTCGTTTCGTTCGATAAACTCTCTGGTGTAGAGGTAGGGGAGAATCTTTCTCAAAGAGCCCTCGGGGTCTTCTTCGCTGAAGGAGAGAAAAGCCCCCATGGCCTCCTCCTGCGGCTTGACGGAGTGCTCTCCGCCAACCCCCGTACACGCCAGGACGAGGGCATCCACGATCTCGGGGTACAAAATCGCCACCTGCTGGGCGATCAACCCCCCCAGGGAGACCCCGAGCACGTTCGCCCTGCCTATTCCGAGATAACCCAGAAGCTCCCGAACGTCTCCCGCCATCTGTTCCGTGGTATAGGGCCCGGGAGGAGAGTCGCTCAAACCCGCGCCCCGGTTATCGAAAAGAACGACACGGAAGTGCCGCCTGAATGCCGGTACCTGGTAGAGCCATTCCCGGTGATCGGAACCGAGGCCGTTTATCAGTATCAGGCTCCTGTCTTTCCCGTCACCATAGGTCTCGTAGTATATATTCAGCCCTGGAAGGGAGGCAACGGGCACCGCCACAACCTCCTTTGCTTTTCGCTGATCTGAGGCATAAAATAAATTTACCCCATAAGGCGGGGAAAAATAAATGGATTCTTTCGTACAAAAAAAAATTATCGACGAACTGGGGGAACTACTTCCCGGGGCCCTGGTATCAAAGATCCACCAACCCGGCAAGCGGGAGATCCTCTTTGATCTCTGGAAGCCCGGGGGCGGATTTGCGCTTCTCATTTCGACGCACCCCCTTTTCTGTTCCATCCACCTTACCGGTCACGAATATAAAAACCCACCGGCGCCCCCCCGGTTTTGCCAGGCCCTCCGGAAACACTTGAGCGGAAAGCGTATCGAGGGCATCGAGATCTCCGATTTCGAGCGGGCGTTTACGATAACCTTCCGTTCAAAAAGGGGGGAAGGCGAGGCTGATACGCTCTCCCTGGTGGCAGAGCTCTTCGGAAGGCATGGGAACTTGATCCTGGTGGATGAGGGGGGATCCATCATCAACGCGCTCAATATCGTCACAGAACAGGAAAGTAGGGTTCGCCAGGTCGCCTCGGGCGTCACCTTCCGTCCGCTTCCCCCCCTGCCGAAGACATTTTTGCCCAACGTCACGGTTGAGAACTGCAGGCAGATCCTCACCGACAGCTGGGACGACGTACAAAGCGCCGTCGTGAGAAATATCCACGGAATTTCCAAATCTGCAGTGTCCCAGATGGTGCTCGGGCGCGACATGACGCCGGCAGCGCTCCAGGCAGCATTTGAAGAATTGATCGCGGCTTACAGGGAGGGCCGTTATCGGGTGGGCATATTGCGGGAAAGGAAAGACCGGATCAACCTCCTGCCGGTAATACATCCGGAGAATATCTCCGGCACGGTGGACTATTTCGACTCGGCCAATCACGCCGCCGACACCTTCTTTCACTTCTCCTACACGAGAGAGCAGTTTCTTTCCCTGAAGAACAAACTCCTCTCGGCCATCCGGAAGCGGAAGAAGAGGGAAGAGACGAAACAGCAGAATGTGGAAGGTGATATGGCGAAGCTCGAGTCCTTCAAGGCTTTTGGGAAGAAGGGAGAACTGCTGAAGCAGTGCCTCCATTTGGTAAAAAAGGGGCAGAGAGAGTGCGTCGCCCTCGATTACTCCCTGAGCCCCCCGGGGGAGATGGTGATAGAGCTCGATCCTTCCCTCCCTGCCGTGGAAAACATGAACCGGTACTTCAGGCTCTACAAGAAAGGGCAGAGGGGCATCGCCATGAAGACCCGTTTGCTCCCCCGGATAAAGGATGAGATCGGTTACCTGGACACCATGCGCTTCTACATCGAGGAGGCGAAAAATATCGAGGATCTCTCCCACCTGGAGGGGGAGATGATCGAATCAGGTCTTTTGCGGCGGAAGCCCCGGAAAGAGAAGAAAAAAAAGAGGGTGGAGAGAAAAGAACCATTGGCAGCTCACGTTGAAAAGTTGAGGGTGGGCGGTTACTCCGTGTTCATCGGGAAAAACAACCGGGGCAACGACCATATCGTGAAAAACATGGCTGCGCCGGGAGACCTGTGGCTTCACGCCAGGCATTATCCGGGAAGCCACGTGCTGATCAAAAAAACGAAAAAAGATGATATCCCCCATGAGGTTATCTATCGTTCGGGACAGATGGCAGCGGCGCGTAGCGCCGCTGCGGGGGATGGCAAGGTAGAAGTCTTCGTCGCCGATGCCAGGGACGTGAGAAAAATCCCCGGGCAGAAACCGGGAGTGGTGAGAATCCGGCGCTACAAAACCATCATGGTAGAAACGGAGAAAAATAGTTCATAGTTCATAGTTCATAGTCCAGAGGAAAAACAGTTCATAGTTCAGCGTTCATAGTTCAGAGGAAAAACAGTCCATAGTCCAGCGTCCGTAGTCCATAGGAAAAATAG
>CAYFXN010000121.1:0-5525 GCA_964347065.1 uncultured bacterium
AGAGCCACCGGCTCATAACCGGTAGGTCCCTGGTTCGAGGCCAGGTGGGCCCACCATAGTTATATATGTTCGAAAGAAGACAAATAGAGAAAAGAAAAGATTTTAAAATGCGCCCAAGAGGTGCATTTTTTGTTTCTGGAGGACGTTCAGGGTGCCAGGTTCGAAAAGCCCCAGAGTCAGAGACATATTAAAAGCCCTGGATAGCAAATATCCTTTTAACAGGGCCGCTTCCTGGGACAATGTTGGGCTGATAGCGGGAGAAGAAGAGGGAAAGGCTCAAAAGATCCTCATTTCAGTTGACATTACACCCCGCCTCATCGATCGAGCCGTTTCATCCGGATACGACCTCATCGTCTCGCACCATCCGTTGTTTCTCGACCCTCTGAAAAAGGTTACCGACGAAGGACAAGAGGGTTCATACCTCGTTAAAATTTTGCGGAACGGCATCTCGCTCATATGTGCACACACCAACGCGGACCTGTCACCTTTTGGCGTTTCGCGTGAACTCGCGCGGAGACTCGAGCTCCAAGATCCCTCTCCCCTGGAAGTGGCAGCGAGAAGGAAACAGCACAAAGTGGTAGTCTTCGTGCCTCCCGACGATCTCGGGGGAGTCCTGCAGGCGTCGTTTTCAGCGGGAGCGGGCCGGATCGGAAATTACTCCTCCTGCTCGTTCCGGGCCACAGGTACAGGGACATTCCTTCCATCAGCGGAAGCCAAACCCCACACCGGGGACGTGGGAACCTTAAACAGTGTCAGGGAAGAGAGAATCGAATTTATCGTCGACGATGCATTGCTACACGCTGTCCTTGATGCCATAAAGGGGTCGCATCCTTACGAGGAGCCTGCGATCGATGTGTATCCGTTGCGTGAAATGCTACCGGATGGATGGCTTGGAATACGGGGAGAGCTGGAAGAGGAAATAACCCTGGGGCAATTCCTCGCTCGTGTGCAACGTTCCATCGAGCCTGCTACCATCCGGTACTGCGGAGATCTTGACAGAAAAGTCAAGAAGGTCGGGGTTCTCGGGGGAAGCGGGGGTGGGTTCGTTGATAATGCGATCAGGTCCGACATTGACATCTTTCTCACCGGTGACCTGAAACACCACCAGGTCCACCGGCTTGCCCATTCGTCTATCATCGGTGTCGATATCGGCCACTTCGATTCCGAGAAGTTTATCATGGAAGCGTTCAAAAAAACGATCGAAAGAGATTTTGCTGAACGTGTGACCGTTGACACGTTCGACGAGTCAACGGAATACCTGAAGGTTTACGTATGAAAATTTCGGTGCTTTTCAGGATGGAAAAACCTATCATGAATACGGAGGTGTGAATTGCTAAAAGATGTTAAAACGATGATTTTGCTTCAGGAGGTTATGTTCAAGATAAAAGCCCTCGAAGATGAGAGAAATGCAACCCCTGAAAAAATCGCCGATCAGAAGAATGAGATGCTGCAAGCGGAGGAGGAATTCACGAACCTGTCTTCGGAGTTCGAGGAGCTGAAAAAGCAGAGAAGAGATCTCGAATATGAACTGGAAGACGAAAAGGAGAAGATCGAGCGTTCGAAAGCCAGGTTGATGACGATCAAAACAAACAGAGAATATTTTGCAATGCTCAAGGAAATCGACATGACGAAGCGCATGAACAGGCAGAAGGAGGAGGAGCTCCTCGAGTTGATGATCCGTTACGAGGAAATCGAGTCCAGGTTCAATTCTGCGAAAGAGCGGTATGAGACCCTGAAGGGCAAATATGATGGGAACATGGAAGAGATCAAAAAACACATGAAGTCCTTTGACAGCGATATTGCGAAACTTCAGAAGGAAAAGGATCAGATCGCGAAAAATCTGGACAGTAATAAAACGAAGAGATTCGAAATCGTCTTCAAGAGGAGAAACGGCATAGCCGTGGTTCCCGCGAAGAACTACATCTGCACCGGTTGCAATATGAATATCCCCCCGCAGCTTTTCAACATGATCCAGAAAGAAGATAGACTCTACGAATGCCCGAATTGCTCCAGAATTCTGTACTATGAAAATGACAAGGAAAGAGAAGCTTTGAAGGGCTGAGAGCAAGTGAAGTGCTCACTCTATATCGACGGTGCCTCCCGGGGCAATCCCGGGAATTCGGGCGTTGGATATGTCATCAAGAATGCAAAAGGCCACGAGGTTGGATCGGGGAGCCAATACATCGGAATACAAACGAACAACTTCGCTGAGTACTCGGCGCTCTTAAAAGGCCTGGAGCTATCTTACGATATCGGGGTCAGGGATATCGAGATCCTGTCAGATTCTCAGCTTCTCGTCAGGCAGATTCAGGGAGTTTACAAAGTTCGTTCCCACAATATTCTTCCGCTCTATCAAAAGGCTACGAAATTGCTGGGAAACTTTAATTCTGCTACAATAATACATATAGAGCGTGAAGCGAACAGAGAGGCGGATAAGCTGGCAAATCTGGCTATTGACCGTGAAATGAAATAAAACTGAGAAGGGCAGGCGGCCGCTGAAGGTGATCCTTCAGAGGAAAGTCCGAGCTCCAATGGGCAGGGTGCTGGGTAACACCCAGTGGGGGCGACCTCAGGAAAGTGCCACAGAAAACAGACCGCCGGCGATAGCCGGTAAGGGTGAAAAGGTGAGGTAAGAGCTCACCGCATCCCGGGTGACCGGGATGGCACGGCAAACCCCACCTGGAGCAAGACCGAATAGGGGGGCATTCCCCCACGACGGGGGAAAAGGGTGGTCCGCCCGATGCTCTCGGGTCAGGTCGCTCGAGGCCGGATGGCAACTCCGGTCCCAGATAAATGGTCGCCAACATGATAATTATTCATGTACAGAACTCGGCTTATGCCCTTCTCAGTATTGAATTACAGGGGTTTGCAAACGACATCCTCACCTGCTGATTTAATCCGAAAAGTTTCCCCAAATTATGCTTGACACCCCTTTGAGAGATGACTATAAATAGGGGAAAGTGTATTTTAGTGGTACAAAGTGTACCAAAGGGGAATTTAAATGCATTTTCGGGGGAGATTCGAGTTCGCTGTGGATCCAAAGGGGAGGGTAAACATCCCATCCAAGTTCAGGGAAATTCTCCAGCAATATAAAGAGGAGCTTGTGGTGATAACGAACCTGGACGGGTGTCTCCTCGTATACCCCTATTCGGAATGGTTAAGGATCGAGGAAAGAGTCGCGCGGGCCCCCTCCATGAAGGTGAATATCTCCAATTTTGTTCGGTTTTTCCTCGGAAGCGCTTCAGAAGTGGCGATTGATAAGCAGGGCAGGATACTCATCCCCCAATCCCTGAGAGAGTATGCGAAATTCGAGAAGGATGTGGTCATCATGGGCGTGGGGAAGAGGTTCGAAATCTGGGCGAAGGATGCGTACTTTGACAACTTCAAGGACTCAGTGGAAATGATGAAGGACGAAAAAGCCAGAGAGGAGATTCAAAATATCATTGGCATATGAAAAGAATGGGAAAGCTCTCCACCAGCCGGTTCTTGAAAATGAGGTCATTTGCTATCTCTCGCCTGAGCGAGGGGGATGGTACCTCGACTGCACTTTGGGAGGGGGAGGCCACACCGGGGCGATAGCCGCCCGTCTCGGGGAGCGCGGCAGTGTTTTGGCGCTGGATATAGACCGGAAATTGGTTGATGCCGGAACGGAAGCTTTCAAGAAGGAGAAAAACGTTATCGTTCGCTGGGGGAATTACAGGGACTCGGGGAAGATCATGAATGAGATGGGCATCGACGGATTTGACGGGATCTTACTGGACCTGGGTTTCTCTTCATTCCATGTCGATTGTGCAAAGCGCGGTTTCTCTTTCAGGCAGGATGAAGAGCTCGACATGAGATACGATCCCGATGGAGGGGGGATTCCGGCAGGGGAGGTATTGAGCCGCTTCTCTCAGGAGGATATCAGGGACATACTCGTCAGGTTCGGCGAGGAGCGGCAGGCGAAAAAGATAGCGGCTGCCATCGTTTCGCGCCGGAAAAGGGGGGAGATCGTAACGAGCGGAATGTTGAAATCCGTGGTCGTCGAGGCCAAGGGGACAAGAGGGAAAAAGGGCAGAACAGACGCAGCGACGAAAACCTTTCAGGCGCTGAGAATTTTCGTAAACAGGGAGCTTGAGAACCTTGAGGAATTTCTCTTAGACCTTCCCGGGATGCTGAACGATGGGGGAAGGATCGCCATAATCAGTTACCATTCACTGGAGGACAGGCTGGTAAAAAGATACTACAAAAAATATTCAGGCAGGTGCGTGTGCCCTCCGGGACTTCCGGCGTGTGCCTGCGGGCGAAAAAGACTTTTTAAGGTTTTGACTCCGAGGCCATTGAGGCCCACCGACGAGGAGATATCCCTGAACCGGAGGGCGAGAAGCGCGAAAATGCGTGTGGCGCAAAAAGAGGAGGGGCCCCGGTGAGCGAATTTCTTATTGGAGAGACGATGATAATCGTCTCCCGAGGAAAGAGGGAAATGGCAGGAGTAAGGGGAGGGAAAGGGTTCTGGCCGATTCTCTGGGTCATGTTGGTCCTTCTCATCCTCATGGGGCTTGACGCTAATATAAGGTCGATGACGACCAATTACAAGTTTCGGGTTACCGATGTAAACATGGCCCTGGAAAAACTCAATGTGAGAAAGACCAAGCTTGCGGCGGAAATTGAATCGCTCAAAAATCCCAGGAGAATCGAGAAAATCGCCCTCAAAGAACTCGGGCTGAAGGAACCCGATTCGGCGAGGGTATACGGGGAACGATGATTGTCAGGCAGCGGATCAAAGTAATCAGTATCTTTTTTATCGCCTTTTACGGTGCTGTCGTAGGGAAGGCATTTTACTATCAGGTAATCGGTGATGCCGAGATTCAAAAGTTCTCAGCATCGCAGTATGAGAAGGAGATCGTAATCCCCCCCGCACGGGGCCCGATCCTGGATAGAAACGGAAACAAGCTGGCCGTTACCGTTACGGCCTATTCCGTTGGCGCCTCTCCCGTCTCAATAAAGGATAAGATCGGTTTCGCAGGCGTCGCCCACAGGGTGCTGAAGGTAGATAAGAACAAGATTCTGAAAACTCTCAAGGCGAAGAAGTCGTTCGTGTACATCAAAAGGCAGGTCGAAAGGGATTTAGCAAATACCTTTGTCAGCGAACTGGGGAAACTGGAGGAGTTCAGGCGGGAATACAGGCTTTTCCGTAAGATCGGGGCGGTCAACATCATCGCCGAACCGAAGAGGGTCTATCCGGGGAAAGAGCTTGCCGCAAACGTCATCGGCTTTTGCGATATCGATTCCGTGGGCCTGGAGGGAGTGGAGAAGACCTTTGATAAATACCTCAGGGGCAAGGGGATGAGTCTTATCTGCGAGAAAGATGCGAGGGGGAGGCTCATCATTCCTGAAGTCATTCCCGATGATGAGGTTTTCGGCCATACCCTTCAATTAACCCTGGATAAGAACATCCAGTTCATATGCGAAAGGGAAATCGCCGAGGGAGTGAAGAAGTATCGGGGTAAAAGCGGAATGGCGATAGCGATGTCCCCGGTAACGGG
>CAYFXN010000122.1:0-5522 GCA_964347065.1 uncultured bacterium
CCGCACCATGCCGCTTCTGTCGATGATAATGTGGGTGGGCGTTGCCAGAACACCGAACGACCGGATCATGTGCGATTCCGTGTCCACGGCAATCGTGTAGGTGAGCTTTCTCTCTTTCACGTATGATTCGACTTTTTCCATCTTCTCATTGATCCACACATCCACGCCGATAAACTCTATCCTGTCGCCGAGCTTCTCTTTCAGCTTCTCCACCCGGGAAAGCTCCGTCTTGCAGATCGGTCACCAGGTTGCCCAGAAGACGAGATAGACGGGTTTTTTCCCCTTGAGATCGGCGAAGTAGGATATCGTCCGCCCCTCCAGGGAACGTATGGTAAAATCGGGCGCCATATCCCCGAGGGCTATCGATTGGGCCCTTGAAGGATAGAAAAGAGCCGCCACCAAAGCGATGGGAATCAATAAGCCGAATGCCTTTTTCATAAGAGGGAACCTCCTGCCTTCAAGAGATAGTATTGCGCGAGGATGAACAGGCCCAGTGCCAGCGCACGTTTCACCCACACCATCCATTCGCCGGGCCGCGGGAGCAGCTTCAGGACCCCGGAAAAGGTGCCGATGACGATCAGAAGCGTGCTCATGCCGATGGAAAAGGAAAAAAGCATGGAACCGCCGAGAAGGACGTTCCTGGTGGTGGAAACGTAGAGCAGAAGCCCGAAAAGGACGGGCGACGCGCAGGGGGCGACGACAAGCCCCGAGAGCAAACCGGTGACGAAAACGCCGATGTGTCCCTTTCTCTTCGTATCCGGCCCCGCCGACAGGTAGGGCAGCTGTATCCAGTCCATCATCCAGAATGCCAGGAGGAGGCATACATTGCCGAACACCAGGTAACTGTAGGGGCTCGTTGCTATCTCCCCGAAGAGGTGCCCCGTGAGCGCGGCGATCACACCCAGTGCCGTGTAAACGAGAGCGATCCCGACTGCGTAAGCAAGGGACAGGGTGAGGGCTCTCACTCTTTTCTCCACATTCGCCGCTCCGATGACACCCACCACCACCGGTATCACGGGATAGATGCAGGGAGAAAAGGATGCCAGAACGCCGCCGAAATAGGCCAGAAACAGGGATAGAAACGACGGGTTCCGGATGCTGCCCGTAATGTAGTCTACCATCGTTAACTCCCTGTACGTTTTATAACTGCCCAAAGGGCTGATTCACTAATCATTAGATGCATACTGAACAGCCACCGTTTGCGCATCTTTTCGCCCGGCGGCACATTTGCCCGAACCGTACCCCCTGTATAGCAAAATACCCAAACAATAGATAGGGTTAAATTTTCCTGATACCCCGGGGGGAACAGGTTTTCGCCGGTGGTGTAAAGTCCCCTGTCCCTTAATAACAAAATTGTAATAGAGAGAGGTGTTCGATTACAATCGCAGTACAAAAATACGGATGATCTAAAATTGCTCCAGGAGGAAAACGTTTATATTTCAGGTGTTTGACAAAACATTCCCTCGTGGTATCGATTTTGCATATTTGTTGATAAAATCCGATTGCTTATTTTGGATGTTAGTGCTCATCTCCTCCGCAATATCGGGAAACGTGTGGCAGGGCGTTTCACGTCCTGCCCACTTCCGGTGAACCGAACGTTCATGCATTTGCAGGGAACATGATTGATAACCTTCTCGGAGGCTTCATGATGTGCTGGGTGCATCGGTTATCCCAGACCAGCCGTTTCATTTCCTCCCAACTCCAAAAAGAAACGATGCGGCATCAACCATCAACATCCGGATCCCCGCACCCAGCACCTTCCTTTTTTAAATCCACGAATATGGGAGATCTATTCTCCCGGAAAGACATAACTCCCCGCGATAGGCACTACCTTCGTACCCACACCCGAACGCACGGACCTGCAATATGATACGTCCCTCTCCCGCGAATAAGGCGAGATGATCGAACCGCCGGGACAAAAAGGGCATATTTGCACATTTTTCCACCGTTTCCGATAACTTTTTGCTATAATAGTTTATTCATCGGATTCGTTATCAACTAGGGGAAAAGATCGTTCTGTTAATTAGACATCTCTTTTATCCCGCGAGCGTATTGAACCGGCCCTTCCCTTTTACCGGTCTCGATACACCAATTGGATGAATCCCCGCCCGGCGCTACCGTTGATGTGCGCAGCGAAAAAGGGGGGGAGCGATATATCGTTTCATATTGCCATGGGATTATTCCCCATGGTTTCAAAAACCCAGGATGAAAATAGTTATCAATCGGGGAAACGATCTTCTCTGATGAGGAAATATTTTTCCCCTGTCAAACGGGGGAAAACCTGAAAACCGTATAGAAAACAAGGTCTTTTTATTATGGCAGGTGTCTTGCTTGTATTTTATTTGCGACACCCGGTATGCCAAAGGCACATTTAGATACGCAGACAAAAAGGCCGGGCTCCGCCCCGCGTGAATGAACGGAAAACCGGAAGGAGCAGCGGGTCGTTTGCGCCGGCATTCGATATTACGGGCAAGGAAAGAGACATAAATGGCAGTGAAAAAACAAGGCCTGCAGCCTTTCATTCTCATATCCCTGATACTTTTGGCTTTCGCCTTCGGCGGTTGCTCATCGGGAACCCGGGATGCCATCTTCGACAGCGACGCAGGAGGGCACCCCGCGGGGTGGGCATCCACGCATCCCGCAACGGCTGTCTTCGCCGCTAACGAATGCACGCCATGCCACAGCGATGATCTGAGTGGCGGCATTTCCGGCGTCTCCTGCCTGACATCGGAATGCCACCACGACCCCGTGGAAAACTGGCCTTCCCCGGCCCAGCACGGTGCATCCGCCAAAAAGGCTCCGGGCAACTCGGGATTTGTCTCCTGCCAGATCTGCCACGGCACGGATTTTGCCGGCGGCCTCTCGGGAGCTGACTGTTTTCTCTGCCACCCGGGCTCGCCCCACCCGAACAACTGGCTGCCCTCAAACAATACGATTGCCCACATCGACACCGCCGAGGAAAACACGCCCGTCTGCATCCAGTGTCACGCGGGGGGTGCGCTCTCTCCGCTTCCTCCGCCCCCGCCTCCAGAGCCTGGAGCGCAGCCGGGATGCTTCAACAATACTCTCTGCCACGGGACGGACGTGTCCCACCCGGAAGGGTGGGCCAATCCCGACTCCCACGGCACCGCGGCCAAGGGGACGCCGGGAACCGGCTCGGGCCTGTCTTATTGCCAGATCTGCCACGGCACGGATTTTGCCGGCGGCGACGTGAACGTATCCTGCTTCACCTGCCACGGCGCAAGCTCTCCCCATCCCTCCTCGTGGCTCTCCACGAGCGAGAGGAAACACATAACGGCTAACCAGGGCAACGCGCCCGTCTGCTTTACGTGTCACGAGGGGGGCATGCTCTCTCCGCTTCCTCCGCCCCCGCCTCCAGAGCCCGGAGCGCAGCCCGGATGCTTCAACAATACCCTCTGCCACGGGCCGGGGCAGGCCACTCACAGCATCCCCTTCCTGGGTCACCCCCAGGAAGCGCTCAATGATTTCGAAACAGACTGTTCAATCTGCCACGCAGAGTCGGGCACCTCTCCCTTTTCTACTGCGCCCACCTGCGACACGTGCCACCAGTCGGGGTCACCCCTCACGCTGGGGAGCTGCACCTCCTGCCACGCGGAACCGCCGGACGGATCTGCCTACCCCAACATCGCCGGAAGACACGGCCCCCACGACGATCTGACGGGAGTTACCGGCAACTGCGCCACCTGCCACACCGGGCTCGAATCGGGTAGCCTGGCCCACTACCAGCGGGCGAATGCACGGCAGGGAAGCGATGGGCTGCGGGTCCAGCCGGGTGACGTGAACATCGCGTCCTCATATGACGCTCGATCGGGGGGAGCATTTTTCAACGCAGGCTCTCTCACCTGTTCGGATGTGAGCTGCCACGGGGGACAGACGACGCCGAACTGGAGCACGGGTACGCTGAACGTGAACAGCGACTGCCTCTCCTGCCACGAGCGGGGCAACAACCAGTTCAACAGCTTCAACTCGGGCGAGCACGGTGAACACGAGGACGAGATCCCCGAGGAATTTCCCGGAATCGACCCCTTTTGCGTAGCCTGCCACAACACGGCGAATCTCGCAGTTAATCACTTCACGAACCTGGACACGCAGGCCATGGAAGGGCCCGCCTCTGAAACCATCGGGGGAGGCTCGACCCTGGTCAACAGCTACGATCCGGGATCGGGCAGCTGCCTCCCGGCGTGCCACGAGCGGGAGAACTGGCGCGGCGATTAATCGAACAGGGTGCCGGAAAAGGCACCCTTTTTTTCATAATCACAGGACACCTCTCCCACCAAGAGAGACAAGACCTCCGCCTCTCCGTCGTAACTGTTGATGCCAAGACGTGACCACCCCTTCGCGATAACAGCGTGCAAACATCGTATCCCGGCAAGCGGGAAATACGCCCCATAGCTCCTTTCCGCAAGCGGAAACGTCAATGGGCCGGAACAGGAAAAAAGGCGCGTGGTGCCAATTTCCTGTTTAAAACTGGGTTATCTTCATTTATGGTAATTCTGGTAAATGAACGAAGGGCGGAAAAAGGTGAGAAAAACGATTCGAAAGATCCTGGTGGCGGTCATCCTGCTCCTGAGCGCTGTGGCATTATCCTTTGCAGCGGATACGGGCGCTCATTTAAGTAACATCGAAAAGACGAATGATCCCGCCGAGCAGGAGCGGGACCTGGAAAAGGCAACCTTCACGATCAACAGGGAATCGCGGCCGCATCTCGACGTGGCATACAGCTACTTCAACGATACGGAGGAGAACGTGGTCCACAGGATGGGGATCTCCCAGCACTACTGGTCGGGCAGATGGAGATCGAGCGTCCACTTCCGCCGCACGACGGCGAAGGACCCCTCGGGAAAAAACAGGGCGAGCGACGTGTGGGCGAATTCCTACGGGAAGGCAAACGACTGGTTCAGCGCGGGGGGCGGACTGGGCCTCACGCAGTTTGCAAACGGCAAGAAGCGGGAGATCATCACGGGGCACATACGGGGGGACCTCCGGTTCCTCGACGGGAAAATCGGCGCGATCCTCTCCGTTGAGACCCTCAACGACACGGCCCGCCTCATCGACAACCGCATCTACTTCACCGACGCGGGCATCTCTTTCTCCCAGGAGCTTACGCCGCGGTTTGGTTTCTCTCTCGGTTATCACTACCGCGACTATTCGGATGAAAACAGCTCCTCCCTCTTGCAGTTCGACGCCAGATACCTCATCTGCCGGGGAAAGCCCAAGATCACCCTGGGAGTACGGCCTCGCTACGTGAATTTCAACCGGCAAAGCGGCGGCGGTTACTTCGATCCCGAGGATTTCCTCTCCCTCCAGGCGTTCGTGTCGCTCTTCGCTGAAACGGGAAAATACTTCCTCTACCTGGAGCCCTTTATCGGCGTTCAATCATTTACCCGCTTCGGCCAAGAGGCGGACGATACCTTCGGAGGAGGGTACGGCTCTCTCGGGTGGAACGTAACGCCGGACTTTTCCCTCGAACTAAGCGGAGAGGGCGGGAACTACGCCCTCGC
>CAYFXN010000123.1:0-5434 GCA_964347065.1 uncultured bacterium
TCCTGGAGGCACTTAAAGCCCGTCTACAGGGAGCTCATATCCCCCTGCAGGGAGGAGTGTGCTGCAGGAGTGAGACCGGAACGTTTCCTCCACCACCTCTCCAGGGGAAAGGTGAAGGAAGCGTTCTACGTGATACTGGAAGCCCATCCCTTTCCCGCTATCATGGGACGAGTCTGCTACCGGGAATGCGAAAAAAAATGCACCAGGGACCACTTCGACGGAGCCGTGGCGATCGGCTCACTGGAGAGAATAGCGGGTGACCGGGCGATCGAAGAAAGGTTCGATCTGGGTTTGCCCGTTCGGAAAAATGCCGGGCGGGCGGGAGTAATCGGGGCAGGCCCGGCAGGGCTCTCTTTCCTCTACCACATGAGGAAAGCGGGGTTCGATGTAACGCTCTTCGACATGAAGATGGCGCCGGGCGGGATGCTGCGCCACGTGATACCTGATTACCGGCTTCCCTCGAAGGTTGTCGACGCTGAAATTGGAAGGCTCCTCGGTGGAGGGATAAACTTTGTGAGAAAACGCTTTGCTCTGGAAGGCATCGTTGGGATGGAGAGGGAATTTGACATACTGCTCGTGGCGACGGGAGCGTGGCAGAGTACCCTTTCCTTCCAGCATGAAGAAGGTAGCTCCGGGATATCCGATGCAATCCGATTTCTCCAGAGGGCAAAGGAGAGTCCGATCTCCCTCAAAGGGAAAAAGGTGCTAGTCGTGGGCGGGGGAAACAGCGCTATCGATAGCGCACGGGCTGCGATACGGCTGGGAGCCGACGTTGACCTCTTCTACCGCCGTGATGAGAGGGACATGCCCGCCTACGAGGAAGAGGTAGAGGAAGCCGTGAAAGAGGGTGTTCAGTTCCACTTCCGTGTGGCTCCCCGCTCTCCCCTCTTCGAAAAGCGCAGGATCCGGGGCGTGAAGATGATACGGACGGACGTCATCAGGGGGAAAGACACGGGTCCACGGGGAAAGGTTATTGCCAGAGAAGGCACCGAATTCGAAATACCCTGTGACCTCTTGATCCTGGCAACGGGAGAAGACGCAGCATTCAGCGAGAATCAGATCAAGGTGGGGAAACATCTGTACATAGCGGGTGATGCCATGAGAAACGCCACGAGAAACGTGACCTGGGCACTGGGTAGCGGGAAAGAGGCAGCCTTATCCTTTCTCAGCAATGCGGGATTGATCGACGAAAAGGGCAAAGATGAAAAACACCGGGAAGTTGCCGGGGCTGACACGATAAACAGGGACTACGTGAGGCCATCGACCAGGCTGAAGTCAAAAGCCATCCCCATCGCCCGAAGGATACGGACCTTCGATGAAGTGGAGAACACCCCCACCTTCGAGGACGGAATGATCGAAGCCGGGAGATGCCTCTCCTGCGGGGTATGCAACGGTTGCGACAACTGCAGGATATTCTGCCCCGATGGAGCTGTGAGATGGAATGGGGGAGACTACAGCGTGGAATACGACCACTGCAAGGGGTGTGGAATATGCTGGACCGAATGCCCGGGAGGGGCCATAAGCTTCACGGAGGGATAAGGTGAAGACACTTTTGGACGGTAACAGCGCTGCATCGCTGGGGGCGGCCCTCTCGCGGGTCGAGGTAATAGCCGCATACCCCATAACACCCCAGACGAGCGTCGTTGAAGAGCTCTCGGCAATGTGCGCGTCGGGAAAGCTGAAGGCACGATTCATCATGGTTGAATCGGAGCACTCGGCACTGGCCTCTGTGGTTGGAGCTGCTACCGCCGGAGCACGGACGTTCACCGCTACCTCATCACAGGGTTTGCTCCTCATGCACGAAATCCTTCACTGGGCAGCGGGGGCAAGGGTCCCACTCGTCATGGTCAACGTGAACCGGTCCGTCGCCCCGGGATGGAACATATGGGCCGACCAGACAGACTCACTCTCCCAGCGGGATACAGGCTGGATACAGGTCTACTGCGGGAGCGCCCAGGAGGTACTCGATTCGGTCATCATAGCCTACAAGGTGGCAGAGACGGTGAACGTTCCGGTGATGATATGCTATGACGCGTTTTACGTATCCCACACACAGGAAGTCGTCGATGTGATAGCCCAGGACAGGGCAGACGCTTTTCTCGGGGAGAAAAAAAACGGAGGGTACATAGACTTCGAAAGCCCATCGGGAATCGGATCGCTTACCTTTCCTGAGGATTATGCAGAGTTTCGTAAAAACCTGCACAGCTCAATAAAGGCAGCAGGAAACGTATTCAGAGAGGAGTTCGAAAGGTTCGAAGAGGTCACGGGAAGAAGTTACTCTTTCTTCGACTATCACCGGGGCAAATCTTATGAGGCGCTCCTGGTCACGGCAGGAGCCATGAGCGGCAACATGCTCGTCGCGAAGGATTTGCTCGAAAACAGAGGGGTTGAGGCGGGGGTGCTGAACCTCCGTGTTCTGCGGCCCTTCCCCTCGGAAGAATTCCGGGACATCGGGTCACAGTATAAGCGTGTCATCGTCGTTGAGAGGAATCTCTCTCCCGGAGCCGGGGGTATCATCTACTCAGAATTAGTCTCGAGCGTGGGAAACGAGCTTTCCGGGACGAGATTCTACAACTTGATATCGGGGCTCGGCGGAATCGACGCCACTCCTTCTGATATCGCGGAAGGGGTGGCCAGGCTTCTGGAAACGGAGGGTGGGGACACCATCTCTTTTCTGGAGGAGATATGCAGGAAAAAGTAAGCGATTCAGAGAGAGTTGAGTTTCTCTCGGGAGGACACCTCGCGTGTCAGGGCTGCGGGGCAGCCATCACCATGAGAATGGCCCTGTCGGTACTCGGTAAGAAAACGGTCGTGGTCATCCCGGCATCGTGTTTCTCCGTCATCTGCGGACCCTACCCCTCCTCGGCGCTCCGCGTTCCCGTTGTCCATGCAGCATTCGAGACGGCAGCAGCAACTGCCACCGGCATTCGGGCCGGCCTCGACGCCAGGGGCCAGACGGATGCCCACGTTCTCGCCTTCGCCGGCGACGGAGGAACCTTCGATATAGGTCTCCAGGCACTCTCAGGAGCGGCAGAGAGGAACGAGAACATAATCTACGCCTGCTACGATAACGAAGCATACATGAATACGGGAATTCAGAGAAGCTCGGCAACTCCCTGGGGAGCCTGGACGACCACCACGCCGGGGGGGAGGCTAAAATCGAGGCCAAAAAAGGATATCATAAGGATCATGTCAGGCCACAGGATCCCCTATATAGCCACGGCGACACCCGCCTACCCTGATGATTTAATAAGCAAATTCAGAAAAGCTTCCGAAACATCGGGGACGAGGTTTATCCACATACTTTCCCCCTGCCCCCCGGGATGGAAGTTCCCGTCAAACGAGACGATAAAAATATCCCGCCTCGCTGTAGAATCCAGAGTATTTCCCCTCGTGGAGATATTCGACGGCGAGGAGATACAGATCACTCACGAACCCTCCGGTATCGATGCCAGGGATTACCTCAAAGCACAGGGGAGGTTTTCCTATCTGAGCGAAAAAGAGGTAACCCACATACGGGAAAGCGTCGAATACAACTGGAAGCAGCTTCTCACCTCGGCTCTGTGGCACGGGTTCTGATGAACCGGTCGAGCCTGGACCGATATAAAGTGAAGATGGCAAGAAGAATTGAAGTTTCATCTGCTCTCTGGTTGATTCGGGGCTGGTAAACAGCGGAGCGTAAAGAGGCATAATCCTCAGAAGTACACCATCGATTCCTTCTTTTCCACCGAGTTTTTATACCAGAAAGACGCCACGATTCCCCAGATGAAGTTCAGGAAAATTACCAGGGCCGGCGTAAAGGTCCCGAAGCCGAGGCCGAACATTCCCCTGTCCATTCCGGGAAAGATGACGAAAAGGAGGGTGGCCGTCGGTGCGATGCTGAAAACCATGCCCCGGAGGACAGTTCTCTTTTCCAGGATGGGCATCATAAAGAGAAGCCCCCAAATGCCCCCCCAGACCAGCCGGGGATAGAGCCAGGAGGCCGTAAATTTCGGCTGCAAAGCGACCCCGAGCAGCGATGTGGCACCCAGCTTCCCCAGGATCCAGATATTGAAGCTGTCGACAAGCGCTCCGACGGCTCCTCCCGCGATGGCGCAGCTTATTTTTCGCAGCACCATATTTTCTCCAGCTGTCTGTATTTCTGATAAATAACCATACCTGTTCGGCGTGACGACGAGAACTGCCATCTCCTTCCTGTTGATACTTTTTTATCACATTTTTTTTCTTTTTACCTGATAAGAAGAGAAAACCGCTCAAGGAAAGCTGCCTTGACCCGGAAAAAAGCCGGTAATCTCTGTTCGTGCCCAATATCAACGGAGCAATGGAGGATACGCATAGCCGAAATTTTTCCGTTCACGATAGATAGATCACCAAATAGAATTCAGAATTACCCGATAAAACAGCAATAAAATAAATTTTCGTTTATTCTTCTCAGAAAAATTATTACAATGGATATATCGTTGAAGACCTATCGGCTGTTGCTCTGGTGCGATACGACATGCAGTCCCGGTTACTTCGCGATCCGGATCACAAGAATTTCACCTCAAAATACCTGCGAGAGCACATTCTCGAGGACGATCGGTTTCGATGAAGCGCTTTTTATTCGAAACGTGCATTACGGGGTGACTTCCCTGCATCGATAGGAGCAATTCCCTTCCCATGGAAAAAGAAAAGAAAATCGTGGCGTCCCTCTTCAAGGAAGCCGGCATTGAACTGAACGGAGAAAATCCGGCGGATATCAGGGTGCACAATCCTCAATTCTACCGGAGAGTTCTCGCCGATGGATCACTCGGCCTGGGGGAATCGTACATGGAGGGATGGTGGGATGCGGAGGCGCTCGATGAGTTCGCCAACCGGATTCTGCGGGCCTCACTCCACAAGAAGGTGAAAACACTCAAGGCGTTGCCCTCCCTCATCAAGGCCATGGTCTTGAACTACGGAGGGAAATCGAAGGCATTTGTCATCGGAGAGAGGCATTATGATAGAGACACGCGTCTTTTCAGAAACATGCTGGATAAAAGGATGGTTTACTCCTGCGGCTACTGGAAGGACGCACGTACCCTCGATGAGGCACAGGAGGCAAAACTCGAGCTCGTGTGCAATAAGCTCTTCCTTAAACCGGGAATGAACGTCTTCGATATCGGGTGTGGATGGGGCAGCTTCTGCAAATTCGCCGCGGAAAAATATGGCGCTCGGACAGTTGGTGTCACCGTTTCCAAGAGACAGGCAGAGTTCGGCAGTGAGCTTTGCAAGGGACTGCCGGTAGAAATACGGTTTCAAGACTATAGAGAGATTACCGAGCAGGAACACGCAGACCGTATCGTCTCAATCGGGATGTTTGAACACGTGGGTTATAAAAATTACCGGGTATTTATGAAAGTAGTTCACCGGCTGCTGAAAAAAGGCGGCCTCTTCATGCTGCAAACGGTGGGCG
>CAYFXN010000124.1:0-5427 GCA_964347065.1 uncultured bacterium
AATAATCTCAAAGCCGGGCGACAAACGTAAAGCTTAGAAAGACAAAACGGTTTTCTCTCGAAATTCGAGACCCGAAACTCGCAACTCACCATAATTGTGTTATAATTTTGCTTTGCGAAGGGAGAAGATATGCCGACATATGAATACAGCTGCGGGAAGTGCGGAGAGTTCGAAGAGTTTCAGAAAATATCCGATCCCCCTTTGAAAAAGTGCCCCGAGTGCGGGGGAGCGGTGAAGCGCCTGGTCTCCGGCGGGTCAACCTTCATCCTGTCGGGGAAAAACTGGATCTCCAAGCTTCCCACTCCGAAAGATGATATGGCGAAAATCAAGGAACGCATCCTCAAAAGAACGGTCCTCGACGAGGCGGAAGAGACGCCGAAGATCCCTCCTCACCGTTACCACGGGAGAAGGTCAACGAATTAGCCGCCCGGAAGTCGAAGAAATGATCCGTCCGGCCTCCTCTACTTCAACACGCGAATGATTCATGTTCGTTACAGCCCGAAGCACCGGGTCTCTGCGGTAATCGATGAGCACTCCCGCCTCGTCCAGCTCCTCTCTGAGCACTCCCGTCTTAGCCGGGTCGATCAGGGTGAAAAGGACCATGTTCGTCTCTACGGGGTCGCTCATCAGCTGAAACTTCCCCGATTCCCGTAATGCTTCCCCCAGCAGGCGTGCGTTTTCGTGGTCGTCTCTGAGCCGCTCGATGTTGTTTTCCAGGGCATATATGCCGCAGGCGGCTATCACCCCCGCCTGGCGCATGCCCCCGCCGAGCAGATTCCGCGCCTTTTTCGCCCGGGAGATGAAATCCGCGGATCCCACGAGCACGGAGCCCAGCGGCGCGCCCAGCCCCTTGGAAAGGCAATAGGTCAGCGAGTCGCAGCAGTCCCCGGCGTCCCCCGGGTCCGTCCCCTCCTCCACCAGGGAGTTGAATATCCTCGACCCGTCGATGTGGAGGGGCACGCCGAACTCCCGGCATATCTCATGCACCTCCCTCATCTTCTCGAGGGGATAGATGAGGCCCCCCGCCGCGTTCACGCTGTTCTCGATGGTCACCAGGCCGACCGTCCCGCCCAGGAGGTTCTCCGGGTTTTCCAGGCATGCGCGGAGCTCTTGGATTTTGAGTAGCCCTCTTTCTTCCTCCATGGGATGTACGCTGCACCCCGATATCGCCGAGACGGAGACGGATTCCTTCCGGGCGATGTGAGAGCTCTCCATGGCGATTACGATGGAGCCCCGCCGGCACCAGGCGTTTACGGCCACCTGGTTGGTCATGGTGCCGGATATGAGCAAAAGCGCCTCCTCCTGGTTAAACATCGAAGCGCTTCTTTCCTGAAGGTCGTTCACCGTGGGGTCTTCATCGCGGAGGGAATCGCCCAGGGGGAAGGAGGAGATGGCATCGAGCATCTCACGAGACGGGAGTGTCACCGTGTCGCTTCTAAGATCAATGATAGTATCGCTCATTATTTATCCTTCCATGCAACGAAATGAGAAATTATAAATTAGTAACCGTTTTATTCTTCCACGGACCTCCCGCCGCCCCGGTTGCGATCGGTCCTCCAGGGCCTCGACGTTATGAGGAAGGCGACGATCAGCGTCATGAGCACCCAGTCCCGGCCGATCAGGATCAGGGAGGTCCAGGTGTATCCGCCGTAGGGTTTCGTGATCTCGTGGTAGAGGTCCCCGGAGAGGATCACGGCGAGAACGAGGGGCACGAAATATTTGATCAGGATCTCCCACCAGGTCCCGAGCTGTATGCTGGACACCTTGTTGATGTGATCCCGCAAAACCCCGATCTTGAAGAACCAGCCGACGAGTATGCACTCCGCTATCCCCACCACGACGAGGCCGTAGTGGGTGAGGAAATGGTCCACGATATCGAGCCAGAGAAGTCCCGCCTGGGTGGTGAAGATGATTGAGCCGAAAAAGCCCAGTATACATACCACGTTCACCAGCTTCTTCCGGTCCATCCCGAACTTGTCTACGATAGCGGAGGTGAAGGCCTCGATGATGGAGATCGAGGAGGAGATGCCGGCAACGACGAGGCAGAGGAAGAAGATCGCCCCGAAGAACCTGCCGCCCGGCATGAGGCTGAGCGCCCGCGGGTATGCCACGAAGGCCAGGCCGATGCTCTGGGAGACCACCTCGGAGATGGGCTTGCCCTGCGACGTTGCCATGAAGCCCAGAACGGAAAATACGGCGAAGCCGGCGAAGAGGGAGTAGCCGCTGTTGATCAGGCCGGTGAGCACGGCATTTCTCGAGATGTTGGACTTCTTCGGCAGGTAGCTTGCGTAGGCGATCATGATGCCGAAGCCCAGGCTCAGGGTGAAGAATATCTGGCTGTAGGCGTCTATCCACACCTTCGGCTCCGCGATCTTGGAAAAGTCGGGCGTCAAATATGCCTTGAGCCCAACAGTCGCCCCCGAAAGAGTTACGGACCAGGCAACGAGGATGGCCGTGAGAACGAAGAGCAGGGGCATGAAAATCTTGTTGGCGATCTCTATGCCCTTCTGAACCCCCCGATAGACGATCCCCCAGTTGATGAACCACACGACGCAGAGGGCGGCGAAGATGGGCGTCCTGATGCCCCCGATCTTCGACGGGGCATCGCTCAGGGCGAGAAATTTCTGGAAGAAGAAGGCGTTCGGGTCGGCGCCCCACGAAAGGTTGAAGGAGTAGACGAAGAAGTTGACGCACCAGGCGATGATGACGTTGTAGTAGAGGTCGATCCCGAACATGACGAAGGTTACGGCCCACCACCCGAGCCACTCGGCGCGCGGCTTCACCTTCGCATATGCCAGGGGGGCGGACCCGATTCTCTCATGGCCCACGCCGAACTCCAGGATCAGCAGCGGGATCCCCGCCGTGAGCAGTGCCGTTATGTAGGGCACCAGGAACGCGCCTCCACCGTAGCTGTACGCCATGTAGCTGAAACGCCATATATTTCCCAGCCCTATCGCGGACCCGACGGCCGCCAGCAAAAACCCGAACTGGCTCTTCCACTGTTCCCTTTCCATCGTTCACACCCCTATTTCCCATATTTCGCGGGCAGAATCGCCCCGTATTCCATAAATCCTAAATGAATTACCCCGGTGAAGTCAATCACATGTTCGCCCCGAAACCCGCATCTTCTCGGAGAAACGAATGCCCTTTTCTCGCTTCTCTCTCAGCCCTGCGTTGCACACAAAGTTGGGCCTGTCATTTTCCCTACTTTTTTTGATATAATTTTAGTAATACATAAAAAAGGGACTTCTATCCATCCCGTTCGATGCAGCACACACCCGTCCCGCGTTTGCCGTCCGGGCACCGAAACCGTGAATTGAACGTGTTTTTCCTGCCCATCGCATTGGGGAATCAACCGGTATCAAGGCTGCTGAGCAGACCCCACGGCAGAAACCACAGACCAGCCTCGAAGAGAGGTCACCCATGGGCTTTCCTGAAGGATTTCCAGAAGATCTGAAGGAACTTCTGAATTCTGAATGGCTCGTTTGCACCGGAAGCAGCGCTTTCGCCGCATCCACCGCCTCCCTTGCGAACACGCGAAAACAGCAGGGATTTTTTGTCGCTCCCACTGCAGGCGGCTTCATGCGGTACGTCTACGTGTCGAGGGTCGAGGACGAGCTTGTCCGGGACGAGGGGAACATGAGCCTGAACACCTGTGTGTACCGGGACGCCATATTTCCCGGGGGATATCGGAATATGAAAGATCACTCCCTCCATCCCTTCGCCCGATTCGTCTTTGCAGATAGCCGCTCCACGGTGAGAAAGAGCGTGCACCCCGTCCCGGGGGAAAATTCAATTGTTCTCCGATACGGGATCGAGACCGAAAGCCCGGGAAACCTGAGGGTCAGGCCCGTTCTCGGCCTCCGCTACCTCCACAGCCTCAACAGGGAGCGGGAAATTTCCCTGGGGATCAGGCCATCGAGGCAGGGGGTGTTCTTCCGCCCGGGAGAAGACCCGGTACCCCCGCTCATCATCCTGGCAAGCGGCGGCCAATACCTGAGTGATTACTGCTGGTACCGGCATTTTACCTACGTCCACGACCGGCAAAAGGGAGAGTCCTTCGAGGAGGACCTCCCCTCTCCCGGATACTTCCTCTTCCCGGCACCGGCGGGCAAAAGCGCCCTCTTCATAATCTTCACCCTGGAGGAGCGCTGGGCCCGATTCCTCGAGGACCGGGGAGTGGGGGCCGAAAAGGAGATGAAGAAAGCGATCAGGAAAACGGGGGTGCACCTATCGCGGGGCAAGCTGCCGCATCACTTTCAGAAGGATTTCACCCCGGTGGAAGACTCGGCTCTTACGCTTCTTACCACCGTTGAGGACCGTTCCTTCGCAGTGGCGGGATACCCCTACTATCCCGTCAACGTGTATGACTTTATCCTCTTCCTCAAGGATTTTCTCCTGCGGGGCGGTTACGTTTCCGCCGCATCAAAGGGCATCGATTTCCTTTCGCCTTACCTCAAAAACGGCCTCCTGCCGAAATACATCAGCGAAGAGGGCGAGCCCATCTATTGCTCCGCCGACACGTCGCTTCTCTTCGTGGAGCTTATCGCCCGGTATCTCTCGCTGGCAGGAGGCAGGACAGCAGTGGAGAGGAAACTCGCCCTCGTCGGCCACATCGTCGATGCCTATTTGGAGGGCACGGAGTTCGGCACGAAGATGGGAGAGGACTTTCTCCTCCGTTCTGGAAGGTACGGCGTTGAGGCCACGTGGATGGATCGAATGATCGGGGGAAATCACCTGAATAGACGTTATGGCGCCGCCGTCGACACGAACGCGCTCTGGTACAATGCCCTCTGCATCTACCGGGATCTCAAGATGGCCGTGGGTGACAAGAAACAGTCGCAGCATATCTCGAAAATGATCCCCCGCATCAAATCCTCGTTCCTGAAGCACTTCGTTTTGCCCGACAGGGGGTACCTGGTAGACGTGATCAGAGACGGCGAGAACGATGCGCGGTTGCGGCCCAACCAGCTCCTCGCCCTCACCCTCTCAAACCCCCTCGTCTCGCCCACCTTCGGAAAGCGCGTGCTCCAGAAGATCAAGGAGTCGCTGGTGACAGACTGCGGCCTCAGAACGCTGGCGCCCGGCGAGAGCGGTTACGCCGGTCAGTTCGGCGGTATCGAAGCAGAAAGGCTCCATGCCCTCTTCGGCGGCTGCGTCCTGCCCCATCTCGCCCTTCAGTATTCGGACGCTCTCCTTTTCGTCTACGGGCCGAAAAACCGGGTTGTAAACAGGATCAGGCGGTTTCTCCTGGCCCAGCGCAGGGCCGCAGAGAAAAACGTCCCCTACTTTCTCCCCGAAGCCTTCGACGGTGACCCTCCCCACAAACCTGCGGGATCGCCCGTCTCGCTCGCCGGAACGGGAGCCGTCATCGGGCTTTTCCGGCTCTATGACTCTATCGTAAACGGGACATAGATAGGAGTTCCG
>CAYFXN010000125.1:0-5399 GCA_964347065.1 uncultured bacterium
TCGATCATCAAAAGGTCATAAAGATATTGACGGAGGGAAATGGCAGGACGAGGAGAGAACATTTTGATCCCGGGATTCTCGAGGCGTTTTTCAAAGTGTCCCCGGAATTTGACGTTATCTTCAACACCCACCAATCAGACATCCAATATTGATATCGCTAATCTCTCATTTATCAAAGTAAACCGACCGATTCTGGCAGCCGAAGAACCAGACGGCAGGAAGCAGCATACATTGTCAGAACGGTATTGCGGAATTCGGAATGGGGAATAAAACCCAGTTCAGAGTTCATAGTCCAGAGGAAAGCAGAACGACAGAAAGCAGCACCGTGGTAACAAATGGTAATGCGGAAATCGCAATGCGGAGTGCGGAATAGAAAATCAGTTCATAGTTCATAGTCCAGAGGAAAGCAGAACGACAGAAAGCAGCAACATTGGTTTGAAGGGTAATGCGGATTGAAAAATCAAGCTTGGCCAATCGGCACGTCAGAAAAAAGAGAGGAGGTTCTTTCGCTTCCGCTTTCCCTTGACCTTTTCCGCAAGGGCGTGGGTTACGATCGGGAGTGCAATCGTGGCGTCGCAGTAGCACTGGGCAAACCTCCCCCGGGAGGTCTCCTTCCCCCATGAGATCGCCTCCTCGAATGAACAGCCCGACAGGCCTCCCCACTGAGGAGAATCGGTCGTAATCTGGATGGCATATTTGTGGGGATAATAGGTCTCGTCCGTTCCCTTGCGGCTCTCGGCCCCCTTCCTCCCGGGTATCTTCCGGTCGGTATAAAGCAGGTCGGGGGTTACGGCGAAGAGCTGGATGAAATCCTTCGGAACCCCGCCCCCTATGTAGACGACGCCCGTCTCCTTGACCTTTTCCGCCAGGCCCATGAACTCCGTATAATCCTTCACAGCGTCGATAACCAGGTTAAATCCCTTGCTCTTCGTTATGAGGGCTGCATCCCCGTAAGGGCTGTCGACTATGGCAGGGCAAAAGATGGGAACCCCGTGGTCGGCAGCCACGGTCACGATGCCCTCTATCTGCTTCTTCTTCAGCCACTTTCCAAAATGGAACAGCAGCTCTCTCGATGAGTAGGGGTAGTTTTCATCGAGGGTCATGTAGAAATCGGCGATCATCTCGGTCATATCGAGATAGTCCTTCTCCTTCCCGTACACGTCGTAGTACCTGTTGAGCCCCAGGTCGAAGAGCGTCTCGTCGTCGACCGTCGAGGCGCCTTTGTAGTAACTGAAGCCCATGGCCTCAACGATATCCTCGGAGATGTTGGCCCCCGTGGGAATGAGGATATCGATGTATCCCCTTTCCATGAGCCAGTTGACGATCGTCCACTGACCGGCCACCGAGAGGGAACCGCTGTAACCGAAGAGGATCGTCACGTCCCTGTCGTTGATCATGTCGCTGTAGACATCACAGATCTCCGCCAGCTTCCTCCCCTGGAAACCGGTGTTGGCCATTTCTGCAAGAAGCTTGGATATGGACTTTAAGGGTCCCACCTCTATCGACTCGACCTTTTGGCTCAGTATCCTTTCTTCCTTCACGACACCCCCTCCTCGATTAGATCATATAGGATTGTATAACAGACGTTATTCACAAAAATAACCTTCGTCAACGTTTATTTCTCCCTGCCCTGGTGAAAACGGTGAGAGAAGAAACAATATCAAAAAACGGAAAAAAAACCTGTTGCCTGTTCATAGTCCAGGGTCCATCGTCCAGAGGAAAAAGGAAAGCATAATACACGGCAAGGACGGTAATTCGGATTTCGGAATGAGGGGTGATAACCGAAAATTTCACGAGATTAGCATTGTACAAGGTGAAGAAAGTCTCTTATAATTGACAATGTAAGCTTTTCACGCGGTCAATTTCAGTACAAATGCGTTTTTGGCGCTGTTAATCTTCTTGCTTTTTAAACGGAAAGAAAGGAGATTATCATGGCTGTGGCGAAAGTTGTTGAGATCTCTGCTTCGTCTACGAAAAGCTTTGATGACGCTGTCAAATCGGGTATCTCCCGGGCTTCCAAAACATTGAAGGGAATCACCGGCGCCTGGGTGGAAGAGCAAAAAGTGGCTGTGAAAGACGGGAAAATCACGGAATTCAGGGTTAACATGCGGGTCACTTTTATCCTGATCGAGTGACCTACGGGCTGAGCCGAATCGGGTTAATAGCATATTTTGGGGGAGTTCCAATCAGATTTGGAAATCCAGAGGGTAGCTCTGCATATTTCCCTCGGCAAAAATGAAGCCCTCATTGGCAGATCAACTACTCGCTTCCTATGATGATGACCTCTTCCCCTCCATCGGGAACCGGTTCCGTCACCTCGAACACCCCTTGAAAGTAGTTGCTTTCGTAACCGGTTTCGTCTACGCAGAAGAAATCCCACGTGAATATCTTTCCACTTTCAACTATGGATATTTTCTTTTGCGGGGTTATCGTTCCCTATTCCTGACCGAACAGCCCATAGTCCCATTCGAAAACAGTACTGTCATCATCTACCCTCACGCATTTCACTATATCCCCATTCGCATCGTAGAAGTCTACCGTCATCCGGACAATGACGTAGTCATTGAGCGGGACAGTACTCGATGGTGCAAAATAGCGGTCCTGCTCTCCGTTAGACATTTCCGGTGGCTGCGAAAGCGTCCCGGGAGCAATTGAGCTGCCATCTCCACCACATCCCACGAAGAGAAGAGCAATGATTACCAGCATCAGAAACTTTTTCACCTTCGACCTCCCGCGGTTCATATCTACATGATCGCCTTGACCTGAGCGTGAGATATCCCGATTACCCGTCGATTGTTCATTCTCTGGAATAGTAAAAACGCAACAACTGTGCCATGAATTGTAACCCCTTGATTTTCAACAGCTTACATGTTAACAGCGCCAGAAATTCTCCAAATGTTTTCCCAAAATGGGAATACGAATCATTATTCTTCTGAGATCAAATGAAATCTGCCCTAATGGGGGAAACGGTGAGGGTAAAAAGGGAGGATACTGAGCAGTTTAGGAAATCAGGTGAGGAGGTATGTATTGAAAGAGTGCGGGCCCGATTTCGTATGCCTGTGCTACTTCACCTCGATTACGGCGAAATCTTGGGCAAAATCGCCCGCAACTTTTATGGCTTTTTCCCGCACATCCAAAGGAACGCGGGCAAACTTGACTCCGAGGGCGTGGGAAAACTTGATGCCGATCCTCTCATCGTCCAGCAAGTCAACTTCGAACAGCTCGATGTCGATGTCCGAGTTTAACACGATCCTGTTCGTTACCGCGGTAAGAAGGAGCTTTGTCTGGATGAAACTTCTCCCCTCTTTCTCGAAAGAGCTGGAGATATCCATCTTACCAGCCACTGACACGACTGCGTCGGCGCACGTATCGATCCCAATGGAAAGTGGTTTGATCGACAGGTGGAAGAGCACTGGATCGGGCCAGTCCTTCCCAAAATAGGTCTTGAAAAACCCTGGCCGTATCTTATCTACCCTCTTTACATCATCTCTGGCATCTTTCAGGCTCGTTTTCTCTTTGCGGGACATGTGGTCCGCTCTTTTATCCGGGGTATCAGTAAAGAACAGGTGAAGAGCGCCGGGTGCCTCCTGCAGGATATCGAACCCCCCCCGACCCAAAAGTATAACAGAACCCTCTTTTGCAAATGAAAGTATCGACTCCGTGAGCAGGCTTTTCGTAACTCTTACATCAGTATCGCCGGTCAACCTGTCGATGATACCGGGAGATTTTTCTGCGATTACGATTTCAGCAGTCCCCTCGCCTGCCAGCTCGATAAGTTTCTCCTGTATCTCTTCCCGGGCTACAATCCTGTATCCGACTCTTTCGGCAACTTTTTCCGCCACCTCTTCGCCACCGGCTCCATGATGCTGAGAAATGGTGATCACACTCATTACCTCACCTCCAACTTGGCATCTGCATGAATTTCATACTTTAATTTTCCTAAATGGTTAAAGATTAGTCAAAGGTTACGGAGGTTAGTTGAGATTTCCTTTTCTCGGGATATGGGACCCAGAATGAGGGAATTTCTATCTGGTTTAAATTGCGGTCATTCTTTGTTGGAAGTCCAGACTCTCGCAAGGCCTTCTTTGAATTCCCCTCCAAAATCGAATTGCGGATTGATCACGAAATCGCCCGTTCTGTCGATGTATCCCCAGATCTCGTTCAACGCTGCAGGAGCGAGACCCTCGGAAAAATTCCCAACATTCGTGAACCGGAGCTGTATAGAGGACTTCCCTGATCTTTCTATGAATCCCCACTTCCCTTTTATCCTGACACCTGCGAGTCCTTCCGAGAAGTCATGTGCCTCGGCGAAGTGCGGCTTGATGACGAGAGCCCCCGCCGGATTGATGAATCCCCATTTCTCTCCGATGCGGACGCGGGCCAGCCCCTCGGAAAAACTCCGGGCTTCATCAAAACGCGCCTTGATAACGATCCTCCCCTTCTTGTTGATATACCCCCACTTCTTGTTGATCTCAACATTTGAGAGACCCTCGTAAAATCCCCATATGTTGTAGAACTGAAAATTTTTGAAGGTCCTCCCGGACGGATCGATGTATTCCCACCTGCCGTTCGACCTCACGCTCGCGAGGCCCTCCCGAAATCGGCCCGCGAATTCAAACTCGGGTGATATAACCATTGTTCCGTTGCGGTCTATATATCCCCACCTATCGTCGACTTTCACGCTCGCTTTTCCCTCCGAAAAATCGAGAGAGTCTACAAACGTCGCCTCGATGAAGATGTCACCGTATCGATCAATGTACCCCCATTTACCCGATATATTGACCCTTGAGAGCCCTTCGGAAAAGTCTCTCGCGTCATCGTATTGTTGTGCTATAACTACTTTTCCCGAGTTATCGATATATCCCCATTTGCCCTCCCCCCTTAATACCGTAACATCTCTCATAACAATGCTAACGACCTCAAATAATCGATCATGGAGGTGAAAAGCTCAAGCATGCAACTACCCGACAATATCTGATTATTGAATCCTTATGATTCTTTATCGGTAGCGAGTCAAAAAAATTTAACCTCCTTCTCGACAATATTTATTGAATGATCCGTACTTTTCTATATCGGGGAGTTCCGGGTCGCGGTATGACGGGACAGCAAGATAATACGTAGCTTTTAGGAGATCGCCATAGGAAAGGAAGGTATCTCGAGGGGAAATAAATGTCCCAGGAATAATTGGGGAGAGAAGGCAGGGTGAAAAGGTCATTCGCTGGTATCGTATTCTTCCTATAATATCAGATGATACTATTCAGATTTCCTGATGATCACTGCTGACCGGGTGTCGGGACCTTAATTGAGAGAACACGTTAAGAAATACGCGGCTTTTGTGAGAAACTGGATCATTCTTATCCTTTTCCTGTCCCTCACTCCCCTTGTTTCAGGATGCAATT
>CAYFXN010000126.1:0-3937 GCA_964347065.1 uncultured bacterium
GTGAAATTTAACCGAGGGCAGGGCATTATCCCCTTTGGATCTTTATCCTTCCCTCGATCATATCGAGATCGGTTCATCGGGTACCATTTACGTGGGAGCGCGGGGCCTCATAATCTGGAAAAGCACAGATGGCGGGCTGACATTTACCCAAATGGTCAACCTGAGAAATTTCATCGACTCTCAGCCATAGAAATCGAGGGAAGCGCGGGAGAAGATGCTCCTTGCGACTCACCTGGGAGGCGCCTTCGGGAACGCGGGCGTGCACGTTCCCCACACGCTGGCCTACCCGATCGCCGGGGTCCTCTTCGGCGCCGGATGGGGACTCCTCGTTTACCATCCCGTCACCGCCCTCGGGGTTCTCGGTGAGGGAAGGTGGGACGCCCTCTTTGGCATCTTCGGGTTGATCGCAAGTGCCACCATCTATGCTGAGGCATACCCATGGATGACAAAGAGCGTGCTCACGCGGTGTATTTCGGAAAGATAACGATCCTTTAGAGCATCGGGATGAATCTCTCGGCCGTCATCATGGTATGATCGGCATCGCTATCGTCATATTCTCCTGGGTCGAAATCAAGGTGATCTGGACGGGAGAACATCTCGGTAGCCTCAGTATGAGAACTTTCCGAAAATAGTCTCCTTGCACTCCGGGCAGGCTCCATCTTTCATCCGGTTTTTCGTAATGTCCATGACGTAACGCTCGATGAGGAGTGCCCTGCAGGAGGCGCAAAAGGTGTTCTGACGGGGGTGGCCGGGGACGTTTCCCACATAGACATAGCGCAGGCCCGCCCCTTCACCCGCCGCAAGAGCCCGCTGGATGGAGGACGGCGGCGTGGGTCTTACGTGGGATAGCTTGAACTGTGGGTGGAACCCCGTCACGTGCCAGGGGGTATCCTCGCCGAGGCGCTTCGCTATCCACGAGGCGATGCCGGAAAGCTGCCCGGCGTCATCGTTTAACCCGGGAATGAGGTTGGTGACTACCTCCACGTGAATCCCCAGGTCCTTCGCCTTCTCTGTAACAGACAGGATGCCCTCGAAATCCGGGGCGTTGGCCACCTTACCGTACCCCTCAGAGGAAAAGGCCTTCACGTCCACCCGGTACACATCGAGGTAGGGCGCGATGAGGGACAGAGACTCTTCAGTGATGTACCCGTTGGTGACGTAATTGGTGAAGAGTCCCCCTTCCTTGGCAAGGCGCGCCCCGTCCAAGGTGTACTCGAACCAGAGGGTGGGCTCGTTGAAGGTCCAGGAGATGCCTATACACGAGTTTTTTCTGGCGTAGTCCACCAGGTCCTGCGGGCTCGCGTAAAACGTGTTCACAGGACCCGTCATGTGAGCTATTCCGAAGTTCTGGCAGCCGGGACAGCGGAAATTGCAGCCGAGGCTCCCCAGGGAAAGCCACTGACTTCCCGGGAGAAAGTGGTACACCGGCTTTTTCTCGATGGGATTTATCGAGACTGAGGAGACTTTCCCGTATGTCAGGCTGTAGAGCTTCCCCTCGCTGTTCAACCTCGTCTTGCACCATCCACGCCCTCCTGCTGGTACGGTGCACCTCCTCTGGCAGACGTTGCACCGCACGCTTCCATCTTCAAGCTTATCCTGAAGGAGCGCTTCCACTCTCTCCTTTGGGGCTTCGGGTTTCTCCATGGCGTTCGATACACTTCCCCTCGTGTCGGACCCGTCGGGTCCGCGGATATATTTTCATTATAACCACAGATCAGGCCAAGCGGGCGCACGATCTCGCTCCCTGAGCGTTGCATGTCTCAGATTTTCACCGATGGTACTGCTATCAGAGGTAACTTTTCCCTGCAAAATGGCGAAATTATGGCAAAGAGGGGTCAGGCACTGCCTCCTGACAATTTTTGATATGCCCTGTCCAAAAGGTCATTGAGGCAGTGCCTGATCCCTATTCCTTTTTCCATTATAGAAGGGAGGCAATAAGTTGTGCATCGCTGAAACTCAATCACGGTCGGCCTTGATCCACGCCATCTCCCCCTGAAAGCTCCCCCCCTGGCGATCGGAGATGAGGAAACCGAAGGTCCGGATCGAGCGGGAGTTCAGGGGTGGCGCATCTGGTACGACGTTACCGCGATAAGTCGGCTGGAACCGATCGAAGGGAATCTTCACCGTTATCCACGTTCCCGGTTCGGTCGTGAACCTCGACCGGTAAGTGAGAGAATCGAAAGCCCGGTCGGTCGTCAGGGAGAGCTTGTAGGTTTTTCCATCCCCTCGCACGCGAACCGTGAGACCCGTGTAGGAAGAGAGGTCGAAGGTCCCCGGTCGGGTGCGCACGGAAGCGAACCCACCGCCCCGTTCGAAGGAGACGTTGCCTGAAAAGACGGCGGTATTTGACTCCGTGGACTCGAACCTGCTCCGGGATATTCCCCCCATGACCCGGTCATCGATGAAACCCCACGACGCAACCGATTGGGGGTCGCTGAAATCGAATATGGTACGCTCACCTTCTGGATTCATGAACGATAACCAGATAAATAGCCACAAAAGTATATTTTTCAACACATGCTCCGGCATCCCGGCCCTTTCATGGCCGATTCGGGATCCCGCGGAAGCACCCTCCCCGGCTGCGAAGCTGTCCCGAGCAGTTCAAATGAAGGCGGCTACCTGCTCAGGACGATCCGGTATCGGGCCTGCCCGCTGCGGAGCCGATCTAGAGCCTCGTTCGCCCTGTCGAAAGGGAAGTGTTCCGTCACCGGTTTGATCGCATGCCGGGCGGCAAAGGCGAGCATCTTCGCAATCGTTGCCGGAGAGCCCACCGGCGATGCCGAAACGGATCGCTGCCCCATGATCATCGGAAAGACGCCGAGGTCCAGCGGCTCCAGGGTGGCCCCGACGTAGTGGAGGCGGCCTTTGGGCCGGAGCGCCGCGATATACCCGTTCCAGTCGAGCTTGACGTAGACGGTGGAAAGAATCAGGTCATACGTCCCGGCAACAGCCTCGATGGCGGCTGCGTCGCGCGAGTCGACCGTCCGGTGAGCGCCGAGCTCCAGGGCTTCCGCCCTCTTGGCCTCGCTCGATGTGAAGGCCGTCACCTCACATCCCCAGGCGTTCAGGAACTTTATCGCCATGTGGCCCAGGCCGCCGACCCCGATGACCCCAACCCGATCGGTCGGCTTGAGGTCGAATTGAACCATGGGGTTGAAGACGGTAATACCCCCGCAAAATAGCGGTCCCGCGCTCCTTTCGTCGACACCCTCGGGCAGGGGCACCACGCTGGCCGCATTGGCGCGAACCTTGTCGGCGAACCCGCCGTGGCGGCCGACGATGACCCCTTCCGCAGTGGCGCACAAATTGTGGTCACCCTCCAGGCAGGAGGAACAGGTCATGCAGTAGCGCGAGTGCCAGCCCAGCCCGACGCGCTGGCCAAGCTGAAGGCCGGTCACCTCCTTCCCCACTGCGGAGAGGGTGCCGACCACCTCGTGGCCGGGAACCAGGGGGAACTGGCTGAAGGCCCAGTCGTTGTTGAGCATGTTCAGGTCGCTGTGGCAGATGCCGCAATGCTCCACGTCGATCTCCACATCGTGTGTGCCGAGGGGGCCCGGGTCGTACTCGAAGGGTTTCAGCTCGCCGCCGGGCTCGAATGCTGCGTAGGCTTTAAACATCTCGTTTCCTCCCTAATTTGACGCTTCCGATCCGTCACCGGGTCAACCTGGCCCGGTGAGATGATGATCCTCGTGAAAAAAACACCGGTTATCGGTGGCTTGAATTTTAAAGATGTGATGAGCGGGGAAACCGTTCCGTTTCGTAGACATAATTACAGGGTCAGGCCCGGCCTTTCATGGCATATCTCAGATACAGGTAGCCCACGATCCCCGAGAGGATCGAACCAGCCAGGACCCCGATACGCACGGCGGTCTTGTAATCCGGCCCGCCGTGCTCAAACGCCAGGGAGCCGATGAACAGGCTCATCGTGAACCCGATC
>CAYFXN010000126.1:3947-5341 GCA_964347065.1 uncultured bacterium
GCGGGCAGACTCGCTATACCGAACCTCACGGCGAGGCGGGAAAAGAAATAAACCCCGAGTTGCTTCCCCAGAAACAAGCCGGCTGCGATGCCGAGAGGCACGGGCTCCAAGAAGGATCCGAAGGAGAGCCCTTCCAGGGATACACCGGCGTTCGCGAAGGCAAAAATGGGAACGATGCCGTAGTAAACGTAGGGGTGGAGGGAGTGCTCCATATAGGTCAGAGGCGATTTCCCCTCACCCGCCTTCAGAGGGATAGTGAACGCGAGGGCGACACCGGCGAGCGTCGCGTGAACGCCAGATTTGAGCACACAGACCCACAGTACGATACCGACCAGCACGTACGGTGCTAATCGTGCTACTTTCAGGCGGTTCAGCAGGATCAAGACGCCGAGGGTCAGTACTGCGATCAAAAAGGAAAGAAGGGAGAGGTCGCCCGAGTAAAAGAGAGCGATGATAACGATTGCGCCGATGTCGTCCAGTACGGCGACGGCCAAGAGGAAGAGTTTCAGAGACGGGGGAACCCGCTCTCCCAGCATAGCGAGAACCCCGAGGGCGAAAGCGATGTCGGTGGCCGCGGGTATCGCCCACCCGTTCAGCGATACGGGGTCTCTCGCGTTCAGGACGACGTACACGAGAGCCGGGACCATCATGCCGCCGAGGGCAGCGGCGGCGGGAAGCACCACCTGCCGAAAAGACGCCAGCCGGCCCACCATGATCTCCCGCTTTATTTCCAGGCCAACCAGGAGAAAGAAGATCGCCATCAGCCCGTCGTTGATCCAGAGAAGGAGGGGTTTCGCAATGAGGAGCCCGCCCACCCGAACCTCGACGGATGTGGAAAGGAGCAGATCGTACAGATAAGACAATGGAGAGTTGTTGCAGAGCGCAGCCAGAAGGCCGGAGGTGATGATCAAGAGCCCGATACCCGATTCGCCCTTCAAAAATTCCCGTATGGACTTCTTTCGCATAGAAGCTCCTTGCTTCAATTCCTCTCATGGTCGCTCTATCGTACCAGGCCGGCAATCCACAAGAGCCAGCCAGCGAGAATGAGCAACGCCAGAAGGATAAGCCATCTCCACGGATTTCTAAGGATGGAGAGGAACCCTGAAAGGAATCGCCGTAACGGATGCTGCAGTTTTTTTTCCAACCTCTTCTGTTGTACATCCTCCGGTGCCAGTGTATCACTCAAAAACTCGATTCCCTCAGCGAAGAGGCCCGTTCGATTCAGGGAGAGAACCTCGAACACAGTCTCCTCAACCACCGGTTTCTCCGGGTCAACCTTCAGTTTCTCCGGATCCAGAGTTTTCAGGAGAGGATTTTCCTCGATCATGGCATCGGTGGTGCGCCGCTTGAGCCTCGCGCCACATATTTCGCTGAGGCGGGCGACCAGCTGGTCG
>CAYFXN010000127.1:0-5164 GCA_964347065.1 uncultured bacterium
CGAACTGCCACAACGGCCCCATGCTCACCGACGGCGACTTTCACAACATCGGCGTTCCCGGAAGGAAGAACCTCGCGGCGGAGAGGGGGCGGGCAGAGGGGATCGCCATGGTTCTCTCCGACGAGTTTAACTGTTTGAGCGAACACAGCGATGCTGATGCGGGGGAGTGCCGGGCGCTCCGCTTCTCCGACACCGCCGCAGACAGATATTTTGGCGCCTTCAAGACACCGACGCTTCGAAACGTTGCGGGTCGCAGCCCGTACATGCATGCGGGCCAGTTCGCAACCCTGGGGGAGGTGCTCGAGTTCTATCGTAAGGCGCAAACCCCTGAGATTATGCACGGGGGATTGACGGATGCGGAGCTAAAGCAGCTCGAGGCGTTTCTCCTCACATTGAGCGGCCCCGTCCAGAGCCTTTGAGAAAGCATCGCCCCCTTAAATCGGCGGCTTCGTCAATTTTGTTTCAAGTTACCAGTTTCCCGTTTCAAGAAACCGCTTTCTTCTTTTTTGATTTTCGGATCCCTCTGTCTTTATATTACGAATTAGATAGGAGGAATTAGCAGTTAGTAGTTAGAAGTTAGGAATGAGAAATTTTTATCGGCTTTTTCCTCATCCCCCCGTTTAATCCCCATCTTCTAGAGAAAAACAAAAATTATTTCAAGACATTCACTATAATATGGCCCAACGGCGGACACTCATCGATTACGGGAGGGTCTTTACATGCCGGATACCGTATCATCAACTGATTGGCGCGGTCTGCGGGGAAAAATAGGCGGCTGGATAATGTGCAGTCCACTCCGGCGCCTGGCGGAAATACTCCTGTTCGGCGATCTGGACTCTTCCTATCTGAGAGAGGTATTTACATGCATACCCGAAGGCAACGAGACCGTGCTGGATCTGGGAGCGGGGTCCGGTTATTTCAGCCTGAAGATAGCCGAAAAATTGCCTGAGGGAAAGGTGATTTGCGTGGACCTCTCAGATGAGATGCTTGCAATACTCCGAAAAAGAGTAAATCGGAAGGGAATCGCAAAGAACATCCATATCGTGAAGGCCGATGCATCCTCCACCGGTATCGATGGTGAGACCTGCGATCTCGCCGTCTCCAGCGCTCTCTTTCATGAGCTTGAAAAACCGGAAAAAGCGCTCGCCGAAATGGTGCGGGTGGTAAAACCGGGCGGCTCGATCATTGTTGCAGATTTCCGGGACATCAGGATGCCCCACGGTGAGCAGGCGCATGGTCCTTTAAGTGTAGAGAAATTAACGGAACTTTTTCACGAGGAGGGCCTCATTGATACGATAGTCTACCCCGTGAAGCGCTGGGTCGTGGGAGTGGGGAAAAAGTTCAGTATCGCAGCCTAACATGCCGTGCTTTTGAAAATTTTTCCCTGAGGCGGATACAATCTTCCCGTTTGCCGTTGCTGCTTTCTGTTTTTCAGTGAGAAATGAGAAATTAGGAATGAGAAGTTGTCTGGTTTTCCTCTGATTTTGCTTGAAAGGAGAGTGCTATGGCGCGCAAAAAATCGTGGCGGGAGAAACTGGCTGACAGCAAAGACCTTCCCCGGGTGGAAAAGATAACCGAAAGACAGAGTGCGCGATGGGGCAGGGGCACCATCGTCATCCCGTCTCCGCTGGAGGTGGATGCGATCATGAAAAAGGTTCCCCGGGGAAAGCTCATCACCATCAACGAGATACGGAGAATGCTTGCCAAAGAGCACGGGGCGACGATCGGCTGTCCGATGACCACGGGCATCTTCGCATGGATTGCCGCGCATGCAGCGGCAGAAGATGCTGCCGAAGGGAAAAAGAGGATAACCCCTTACTGGCGGACGCTGAAAGCTGAGGGAGAATTAAACCCGAAATATCCCGGCGGGGTAGATGATATCGAGGCACGACTCAAGAGCGAGGGACACACGATCATACGGAAGGGCAAGAAGTATTTCGTTAAGGGTTACGAAAAATCGCTGATTGTTTTCTAAGTGCGCATCTAACAATCAAAAGCGAGCACAATGTTCATTTTACCAGGCCACCAGTCGCCACGATGACATGTGTCCGGTAACGACTGTATTCGCTTTATTCTCCTGATGTTGGGCTTCTCGAACCTTGTGTTCTCTGAATAATGGTAGTCCCGGGTTTCGAGTCCCGGGATTAACATGTTCAAAGTTCTTAATTTTTCATTCGGATACTTGGTTGCTCAAAACATATGCTTTCTCCGTGAGAAATGAGAAATGAGGAATCAGAGATTTTCTGTTATTCTCTGGACTATGGACTTGTTTGATGATTCAAACGTATAGTTCTGTCCCCTTATTTTTCGGTGAACCTTTACCGGTGCCGGGGCGTCAAATAAGAGAATTTTAGTAATTCTTGATAAAAACGGGGGTGAGAAAGATGAAAAGGATAGCCGCTCCATTTATTATTGTTTGTCTCGTATTCGCATTGAATTCGTGCGCAACAGCTACCAAGCAGCAGAAAGGGACGGCAATCGGCGCCGGTGTCGGCGCGGGAGTTGGAGCCGTTCTCGGGCAGGCAATCGGGGGAGACACGAAAAGCACCGTGATCGGCGCGGGTATCGGGGCCCTCCTGGGTGGAATCGCCGGCAACCAGGTGGGGGCCTACATGGACAGACAGGAGCAAGAGCTGAGGGATGCCCTTGCAGAGTCCGAAGCCGCCAGCATACGAAGGACACAGGAGGCAGTCGCGGCCTCTGATGCGGCGAGCGAGAGGAGATCAATGGATGTTTTGATTGCCACGTTCAAATCTGAAGTCCTGTTCGATTTCGATTCTTCCGAACTCAAGCCCGGGGGATACGATGAGCTGGGCAGGGTCGCAGGTGTGCTGAACAAATATCAGCAAACGACCATTACCGTGGAGGGGCACACGGACTCGACGGGATCTGAAGAATATAACCAGCGGTTGTCCGAGAGGCGCGCGCAGGGAGTCATGGATGCCCTGGTGGAGATGAACGTGGATCCGCGCAGGGTCCAGGCCGTCGGTTACGGAGAATCAAGACCCGCATATTCCGTCAATGCGATGAACCGGAGGGTGAACATCGTGATACGGCCGATAATAAAGGGAAGCGGATAAAGGATAGCCCCGTGGGCCGAAGTTTAATATCCTGAAGCGAGAAATCAGGATTGAGAGAGGTATTTCTCCTATCGCGGCAGTATCAACAGGCGGTCGCTAATACACATAAGGATTTACAAACCCGAAGAGGGGGGCTTTCAGGGTGGATTATGATGCCATCGTCATCGGGGCAGGTCTCGGGGGCTTGACGGCCGGTGCCCTTTTGGCGAAGAGGGGGAAGAAAGTCCTGCTCGTTGAGCAGCACCACCATCCCGGGGGTTGCGCGGTCACCTTCAGGCGCAGAGATTTTACCGTGGAAGTGGGGCTCCATGTGATGGACGGTCTGGATAAGGGAGACCCGAAACGGGAGATTTTCCGGGAACTGGGCGTTTTCGACCATGTGGAGTTTGTTCGCGTTCCCGAATTTTACCGCTTTACCAACGGAAGAATCGATATCGTCATCCCCGACGGCTATGAGAGGGCTTCCCGGGTCCTCACGGAGCGTTTCCCCCATGAAAAAGAGGGGATAGCGAAGTATTTCAAAGTCCTGCGCGGCATCCAGGATGAAGTGAAAAGATTACCCCGTGAGGCCTGGAAATTCATCGCCCTTCTCCCAGTCTTTCCCTTCATTTTCAAAAACCTCATCTTCCGGGAAAAAGCGACGGTGGGACATTTTCTGGACACGATAATCAGAGACGATGACCTGAAGCTCGTCCTTCTGGCAAACCTCGGTTATTACCATGACGACCCCTACACCCTGTCCCTCATCTTTTACGCGGTAGCCCAGGGAAGTTATTTCTCGGGCGGCGGTCATTACGTGAAGGGAGGGTCACAGAAACTCTCGGATTACCTCCTGGATGTGATCCGGTCCTCCGGTGGAGAGGTGCTCCTGCGGCACCTCGTGACGGATATCATCATGAAGGACAACAGGGCGATCGGGATACGGTACAGAAAAACGAAAGGAGAGGAGGCCGACAGGGAAGAAGCCTACGGCCGCGCCATCGTGGCGAACGCCTCCATACCCTCCGTTGCCCGTGATCTGCTGCCCCGGCGGGAAGGTGGAACGTTGATGACAACCGTCGATAAGCTGGCCATCGCCCCTTCCCTCACCTCCGTTTACCTGGGCTTCAAAAAACCGGTGAGAGAGCTGGGGAACCGCTGCTACTCGACCTTCCTGTTCGACGGCGAGGTGCGGACCCTTGCGGATATGACGAGAAACCGCCGAGAGGATTACGAAAAAAGGAACTTTGCCTTCGTCGACTACAGCCAGATCGACTCCGGGCTGGCCCCCGAGGGGAAGAGCCTCGGTGCGATCGTCACCCTGGACTACCTCGCAGAATGGGAATCACTCGACGGAGACACATACCGGGAGAAGAAAGAGCGGGTTGCCAAGACCTGCATCGACAGGTTAGACGCCCTCGTCCCGGGGGTGAAAGAGCAGGTGGAATACCAGGAGGTTGCCACCCCGAAAACCATCAAGCGCTTTACCCTGAATCCCGGCGGGACGGCGTACGGTTTCGCCCAGATCCCCGAACAGGCGGGACGGAAAAGGATGCAGCTGAAATCCCCCGTGGGAAACCTCTATTTCGCGTCGGCCTGGGCCATGTCCGGCGGTTTCACCGGTGCTATAATGAGCGGTTTGTTTTGCGCCGACGCAATAGGCTGAGGGGTCAGTCGAGGCCCGATTGTTCCCGGACGCTTCGGGCGATAGCCGAAATGTCCTCATCACCCAGGCCCCGGGAGATGAGTCCCGTCTCCACCTGCTCCACATAAGCGGCTACCGGGATGGTTACCCCCAGTTCCCGGGCTATATTGAGGGCAATTTCCAGGTCCTTTCGGTGAAGCTTGAGCCGGAAGCCGAGGGGATACCGGTTGTTGATCATGTTGCTCGAGCGGTTTATCAGCGCCCAGGAGCTGGCGGCGCCTCCTCCGATCGCCTGCAGGACCTTTTCCATGTCGAGGCCCGCTTTCAATCCGAGGGCTATCCCTTCGGCAACGCTGAAATAGGTTCCCGCAACGATTACCTGGTTGATGGCCTTGGTGAGCTGGCCGGCACCTATGGGCCCAACGTGGGTGATCGTTTTTCCCAGGGCGGAAAGGACCGG
>CAYFXN010000128.1:0-5141 GCA_964347065.1 uncultured bacterium
TATCGCTTCAGCTGATACGGCTCGATGTGCCCATCATGATCGCTGCCTCTCTCCTTGCTGTTTTCTTCGGCCTCAACGGATCTATCGGCAGGCTCGAGGGCTTCTTCTTTACCGCAGCTTTCACCGGTTACCTGTTTCTGGTGGTCAAGCTCAGCCGCCGCGGGAAGGGGGTGGGTCAGGAAGCGACCTCCCGCAGCGGACCAAAGGGTGAGAGGGGGAGCGGGACATGGCAGGTAACCCTCATAGGTTGTGGGCTGGCCCTCCTGGTGGCAGGCGCGCACCTGCTCGTGGATGGGGCGATGGAAATTGCCCGGGGGCTCGGCGTGAGCGAACTGGTGATCGGTCTCACCGTCGTTGCCGCCGGGACCTCACTCCCCGAGGTGGCTACTTCGGTCACGGCAAGCATCCGCGGCGAGCGGGACATCGCCGTGGGCAACGTGGTGGGCAGCAACATTTTCAACATCCTCGCCATCTTAGGGTTCGCGGGCATCATCGCTCCGGATGGAATCTCCTTGTCGCCGGCGGTCCTGAGGTTCGACATGCCGGTGATGGTCGCTTCCGCCGTGGCCTGCCTGCCGATTTTCTTCACCGACCACCTCATTGCACGGTGGGAAGGGATGCTGTTTTTGGGATACTACGGAGCATACACGGCCTTTTTGATTCTCAAATCGAGCGAACACGCTGCCCTTCCCATTTTCAGCGGGGTGATGGTGGGATTCGTCTTGCCCATCACGGTTGTCACGTTGATCACGATAACGATCAGATCTATCAGAGACAAAAAGCGAACCCGTGGCTAGCGGCGGAACCGCACGAAAACGGGGCACAGGTTGTCAAGGAGCATTAAATATGTGAGAATTGCACTGATGCATGCAGCCGGTGGTATACGGAGGAGATGGAAGTGAAAGGGAAAAGGCAGAAGATCCTGATCGTCGACGACGATGCGGAATTTCTCAGCGTGACAAGGGAATACCTGGAGCTTCTCGGATACGACGTCACCGGGACTCCTTCTCCGTCAGCAGCTCTGGAGGCAGCCTCACAAGGCGAATTCGACCTCATCATTGCCGACTACAAAATGCCGGGACGAACGGGTTTGGCCCTCCTGGAAGAGATCAGGGGAAATGGGGTGAACACCCCTTTCTTGCTGGTGAGCGGCCAGATCGATACGATAACCGCGGAAGCCGTGACCACAAGAGGGGGTTCTGGGATCCTGCTCAAGCCCTTCAAGCTGGGGGAGCTCGAAGGCGCCGTCAAGCGGTTCCTTCGCCCACGCTAAGCACCCTATCCGGCCAGGCCCCTCCGACATTTCTCTACGGAGTCACGCATGGGTGATAACGCGATCCAGGATTTTTATCCCGAACGTGCCGCAATCTGCTTCGGCTGCGGCCCCAACAACCGGAAGGGATTGCATATCAGGACCTACTGGAACGGTCACGAGGGGGTGTGCAACTTCACGCCGCAAAAAGAGCACACTGCGTTTCCCGGAGTGGTCTACGGCGGCCTAATAGCCTGCTTGATCGATTGCCACAGCATCGGCACCGCGATCGCCCACGCCTACAGCAAAGAGGGCCGCAAACCCGGGACGGAGCCGAAAATCACTTACGTTACCGGCACCCTGCAGGTTCGTTACGTCCGCCCTGCACCCATCGACGCCGAGCTCACGCTCCGGGCCCGGGTGAGAGAGATGGGGGACAAAAAGACCATCGTTACCTGTTCCCTCTCAGCCGATGGACGGGAGTACGCGCAGGGTGAGGTGGTGGCCGTGCGTGCGCCCTGGGACATGAAGCTGACACGTTAGGTCCGATGCGTCCAACCCTGCCTCCGGGCGGGACATGCCGAAATCCTCACGGGCGGTTCCTTCCCCTTTTTTTATAAGTTTTCCATGCAAGGATGGATAATCCAATAGAAAGGGCGAGGAACATCACGGTCCAGGCAACCGCCATGGGAACACCCCCCTCTATTCTGATGTGCGGCACGTTGCGGTACCGCAGGGCAGCCCGTATCCTGTCAACCCCCATTATCGTGAAAGCGATCGTCACGACGGCTCCGAGGGAATAAGCCAGGTCCCGCCTGTCCTTTCGCGCCAGTCCACCGGCCACGCCGGCAGAGAGCCAGAGAAAGGCCGTAGGAATGACGATGGAGAGGTTGAAAAAGGAAAATCCCGCGGCAAGCAGGGGAATCGTGAAGATAAGCGGCAGGAGGTAGACACTGCGGCGGTAGGAGCGGCCTCCGAAATAGGTAACGAGAAATGAGGCGGCCATCCCGGTGAAGACGTTGATCCCCCCTGCGCGGTGTGCGGCAAATCCCGCAAGCAATAAAAGCGCCATCACCCCGTAGAGGAAGGACTTCCACCCCGGCGGCGTCACGAGCGCCATCTTGACAGATTCCGCGGAGACGTGGCCCCATTTTTTCTGCACCAGGGATCCGAGCAGGAAAAAGAGGCCCCAGGCAACGAGTATGGGAACGAGGCCGAAAATAAGCCCGCCGCGGGCAAAGATGACCATGACTGCCGGCACGACGGCATATCCGTGACCGATCACGATCCCCGGCGTGAGAAGGAGGGAAAGAAGGAGCGTCCGCAGGAGCAGCCGGAGCTTCGGAGAACGGAGGGGAGCCAGCGCGTACCAGCCGATGAAGGCGATTACCTGGGTTATGGCAAAAAATTTCACGATCACCACGGCGATATTCCAATCCCACTTATCTTCGCATTTTCTCCGGTGATCTTTAACCCAGCGATTTTCAATCGAGAGGGCACACACCGGTAATTTGAAGGCTCTGCGGATCGATTGTGCCGGCAATCCATGGAACGTGGGAAACCCACCGGACGCCGAGAATGACAGAGCAAAAAAAAACCAAATATTTCCTCGCTTTACCCGCTTAAATTTTACAAAAACTTTCCGATACGAACTATAGGAATAAATGTGGCGATTCGTTGCTACAGAATTTGATGAGCAAAACACGACAGGATGCATCGAAAAATTACAGGATCCAGGTTCCGCGTTGCCACGTCGTAAAAGCAGGAGAGTTGGGAACGACGGAAATGAGAAACCGTTATTCCCGAAAGAACAGAGACCCCGAGACAACCCTGTATCGGAGGGTTTGAGGGCGCAAAGCAGATGACCCACAATAACAGGGGTAACATACTGGTCGTCGACGACGACCAGAGCATTCTTCAAACCATCTCGATACTTTTGAAGAAGCATGGCTACCGGCCGGTTGTATCGAACAGCGCCGAGGATGCTATCACCCGGCTGAAGGAAAACAGCTATGATGCGGTAATGGCAGATATCAAGATGCCGGATATGTCGGGTCTCCAGCTTCTCGATATGATACGGAATTTCAACTCCGAAATCCCCGTCATCATGATGACCGCCTTCGCAGATTTCTACGCTGCTGTCGACGCGATCAAACTGAAAGCCTTCGATTTCATCATCAAGCCCTACGAAAACAAACACATCCTCCATTCCGTGGAAAAGGCGGTTCATTATTACCGGCTCATCATATCGGAGAAGGATTACAAATTGAAACTCGAGGAATCCGTTGAGGAGAAAACTCGGGAGCTGGCGCTGACGATCGAAGCGCTGCAAAATGCCAGCCGTGAGATGATGCAGCGCCTGGCCATGATATCCGAATTCAGGGACACCGACACGGGACCTCACATCAGGCGGATCGGTATGTATTCGCAGAAGATATCCGAAGCTCTGAACATGTCGAAGGATTTCATAAATACGATATCGTTTGCGAGCACACTGCATGACATAGGCAAGGTGGGTATTCCCGACAGCGTGCTTCTGAAACCGGGAAATCTCACCTCGGAGGAATTTGAAACCATCATGACCCACACGACGATAGGGATGAAAATGCTCTCGGGATCTACCTATCCGGGTATTCAAATGGCGGCATCGATCGCTATGACGCATCACGAAAAATGGAATGGCAAAGGATACCCGCAGGGGCTTTCGGGTGAACAAATCCCGATCGAGGGGAGGATCGTGTTCCTCGCTGACCGGTATGACGCGATCCGGAGCAAACGGCCGTATAAACCTCCCATCGATCATCAGAGGGCACTCAGGATAATGAAGGAAGGACAGGGAAAATCGAATCCCGAGCACTATGACCCGATGGTTCTGGATGCATTCATAAAGGTCTCTCCCACATTTGAAAAGATTTTCAATATGATTTAAGGCAAAGGTTGCACGGAAAACTCTCCCGTTCCCTTGCCCCATGGGTACGTTGCATGCCAGCCCAAGAGCACCCAGAGGGGTTCTTCTCATAGAGAATTTTTCGATGCAGAAATAAGCAATTATTTATAATAGTATTTCAGGTTTTTCGGTGATCCCCGCTCAGGGATCTGAGAATGTTTTTGGAACTGGCATCTTCGGATTGCGACGGGATCAGCGGGGATTTTTTCCGTGAAACCGATGAAACCCTCCGGGGCGTGCCTTACCATGACCAGATACACCACCGGCATATTCTATCACCCCTCCTATTCACGGCGCAGCTATCTGACCGTCGGGGCCCGACTGGCCGATTTTCCCATGGCCCTGGACGCAATTACAAAGAGCGACGACGTCAAGATGTACGAGCCGGGACCCATCCCGGAAGAATTGATCCTGAAGGTCCATACACCCGATCTGATCGAAGGGGTGAAGAGGGATGCTCTCTGCTCGACGGCCTGGCACTCGGCCATGGGGGTGGTGATGGCGGGAGAGAAAATCACCGAGGGGGAAATAACCAACGCCTTCGCTTTCATCGGCGCCGGCGGGCACCATTCGGGGCGTGATTATTTCGGTGGCTACTGCTGCTTCAACGACGTTGCTCTCTGCATCGTCAACCTGCGGGAGAGATTCGGCCTCAAACGCTTTGCCATTCTGGATACCGATGCCCACCACGGAGACGGCACACGCGACCTCTTTTTCAACGACCCCGATATCCTCCATGTCTGCATATGCGGCGCAGATTATGAATCCAAAGACGGCACGAAGGTTGATGTCTCCTATCCCAGTCCCTGGGGGAGATGGCGGGAAAAGCGGCCCATGAACGAGCTCTACTACGAACTGGTGGCGGAGCACTTCCCCCCGCGCGTCAAGCAGTTCAAGCCCGATCTCATTTTCTGGTACTTTGGCTTCGACACCCACCGGGGG
>CAYFXN010000129.1:0-5117 GCA_964347065.1 uncultured bacterium
GTTCACAGAGAAAAGGAGGGGCTGGTTTTCTTTTTTATGCGGGGGGGGGGAACTGTTCCCCCCTTTTTATTACCTGCCGTTGAGGTAAGCGATGCTCAGTATCAACAACATCGAGGTTGTCTATAGCGACGTGATTCTCGTTCTCAAGGGCCTTTCCCTCTGTGTGGAAGAGGGACAGATTATCGCTCTTCTTGGCGCAAACGGGGCCGGAAAGAGCACCACGCTGAAAGCCATTTCGGGTTTATTGAAATCGGAAGAGGGCGAGGTTACCGACGGAGATATTTTGTTCAATGATCAGAGGATCGATGGGAAGGACCCGGAAGAGATCGTGCGGATGGGGATCTTTCAGGTTATGGAGGGGAGGAGGGTTTTTGAGGACCTGAATGTAGAAGAGAATCTCGTTTGTGGAGGATACACGCGCAAGGATAAGAGGGGAATCAAGGAGGACTTCGAAAAGGTTTATACCTATTTCCCTAGGCTGAAAGAGAGGAGAAAACAGCTTGCCGGGTACTTGAGCGGAGGGGAGCAGCAGATGCTCTCGATAGGAAGGTCACTCATGGCGAGACCGAATCTGATGCTTCTCGACGAGCCCTCACTGGGACTCAGTCCTCTCCTGGTCGGGGAGATATTCGGGATCATAAAGGATATTAACATGAAGGAGGGGACAACGATCCTTCTCGTCGAACAGAATGCCCGGATTGCACTCTCCATAGCGGATTACGGATACATCATGGAGAGTGGGAAGGTCGTTCTCGATGGCGAGGCAGCCAAATTAATGGAGAATGAGGATGTCAAAGAGTTCTACCTCGGCCTCACCGCAGTGGGTGCGAGGAAGAGCTACCGGGACGTCAAGCACTACAAGAGAAGGAAAAGGTGGCTTTCCTGAGTGTGCCATCGCAATAATCTGAGGATCGGCCGGTTTGAAATCGATTCAGGGTTTCAAACCGTTTTTTGATAAAGCGGAGGGCGAACCGATATGGTGACGGACAGGAGAAGCGGTTATTACGAAGTAGATAGAGAAAAGATGGATATATCGGCGAGGGTGGAGTTTGAAAGGGATACGTTGAAAACTGTCATGGAGTATGCCTACGGAAAATCTTCCGCCATGCGGAAGAAGCTCGAAGATGCCGGCGTTGACCCGACATCTGTGCGGGAGAGAAAAGACCTCGAGCGGATCCCTCTGACGAAAAAGGCGGAGCTGCGAAAAATCCAGGAACAGGATTTACCCTTCGGTGGGTTAACGGGGTGTGAAGTAGACGAGCTGAAGAGGATATACGTCTCTCCCGGCCCGACATACGACCCGGAAGGAAGAGGTGAGAGCCACTTCAGATGGGAGAAGCCGTTTTTCGCGGCAGGATTCAGGAAGGGTGATGTCGTACAGAACACCTTTTCCTATCACATGTCGCCTGCAGGATTCATGTTCGACGAAGCGCTGATCAATCTCGGGTGCACGGTCATCCCGGCGGGCGTGGGCAACACGGAAATGCAGGCCCAGATCATGAAAGAGCTTCCCGTTACCGGCTATGTCGGAACACCCTCATTCCTCATGACTATTCTCACGAAAGCCAGGGAAATGGGATTCGACCCCTCTGATGATTTCAACCTCGAAGTGGCGCTCGTGGCAGGTGAGATGCTTCCCGATTCTCTGCGGAAACAGTTCTCCGACGAGTTCGGAATCATGGTCAGGCAGTGTTACGGAACAGCCGACGTGGGCTCTTTGGGCTACGAGTGTTTCTTCGCAAAGGGGATGCACATTCCCGACGAGATCCTTCTCGAGATCGTCGAACCGGAGTCGGGAAAACAGGTTCAAGACGGCGAGACGGGTGAGGTCGTCGTGACCCTCGGAAGCCCTGTCTATCCTCTTGTTCGCTTCGCGACGGGTGACCTCTCATACATCGTCGATGAGCCCTGTCCCTGCGGGAGGACCTCGAAAAAGCTCGGAAGAATCGTGGGGAGGGTCGACCAGGTAACGAAGGTCAGGGGGATGTTCGTGTACCCGACTCAGGTCGAGCGACTAGAGGGGAGGTTTGCAGAAGTTTCGCAGATGCAGGTCATCGTGGAAAGGGAGGGCCACGAAGACCGTATGACCATCTGTGCGGTGCTGGCAAAAGCAGCCAAGCCTTCTGACGATTTGAGATCGAAAATTGAGCTCGAGGTGAGGGAGGTATTCAAGCTGAGGGGGATATGCAGTTTTGTAACCGATGAGGAGATCGTCGAGGGCGGAAAGAAGATCGTCGACAAGAGGAAGTGGGACTGAGAAGCAGACGGTAGCGGATTTCGGAATGCTGAGTGCGGAAAGAAAACCCAGTTTCGCGTTTCGGGTTTGAAGATCAGGCAGGAGGAGATGATGGATACGAAAACGCTGGGAGCAGCACTGGAGAACTATCTGAGGGTAGAAACGTTTTCTCTCGGGATTTTATCGGTAAGAGAACCGAAGGAGTTACCCGATAGGGCAAGGGAACCGGTAAAACACATGCATGCCCGCCTGGCGATCTGCCAGGGTATCTCCATCGCCCGAAAATATGGCTGGACGGTCGCCATGGGCAAAGAGGATGTGTCCTGTCCCATAGCGAAGGCCGTCTTCGGGTTCGAGGAAAGGCTCCCCTACTACGAAGAGGGGAAGCTGGCGGTGGGGATGTACACGGAGGGAGATGATGCCGGGAGGAGGATGGAGGAGGCCCTTGAAAAGTATGATGTTGGAGAGTTCAGCCACGTGGTGTTCGGCCCCCTTACGCGTGTGGATTATGAACCGGACACCGTTCTCGTTTACGGGAATTCGGCCCAGGTACTTCGCCTGGTCAATGCCGCGCTTTTCAAGGAGGGTGGTTCCATAGTCTCGGACTATTCGGGAAGAGGAGACTGCTCCGACATAATCATCAAGGGGAGGAAGAGGAATAAACCGCAGGTGATTTTGCCCTGTTACGGAGACAGGATTTTCGGGATGACGGCGGATCACGAAATGGCTTTCACCTTTCCCTTTCTGATGTCCGATGAGGTTGTGGAGGGACTCGAAAAGACCCATAAAATGGGGGTTAGATATCCGATCCCGCAGTATCTGAGGTTCGAGGCAACGTATCCCCCCTCGTACCAGGAACTCGAAAATTTGTGGGAGGATAGAGATAAAAGGTCCTAGGGTATCAATCTTTTTTGACCGATCGCCGTTACTCTCTTTTTTTAGGTTATCACCGCGAGTCGATTAGATGAAGCCATGTGGACCCGTTGAACGGGGAGGCTCTCTCTGAATGTACAGGACCCTTGCGAAGGATGAGATAGAGAGCAGGATAGAGCGGTTTCTGGTACGTATGAAAGATGCGGGGGTAGACATCGCTCTTGTGGTGCACATTCCCGATCTCTTTTACTTCACCGGCGTCGTCCAGCAGGGAATCCTTCTGGTAGAAGCAGGAGAAGAGCCGATATATTTTGTACGGCGATACCATGAAAGGGCCGTCCTGGAGTCCCCCCTGAAAAACATCGTCAGGATCACCTCTCCTGCCGAGATCGTGCCGTATCTCGGCAGCCGGTACCACCGTGTGAAAAGTGTTGGCCTCGAACTTGATGTGATGCCGGTGAGTTTCTACGATCGCCTGACGGGTATTTTTGCAGGGAAGGAGTTCGTGGACATCTCCACTATGATCAGGGAGGTCCGTTCGGTAAAATCTGCCTTTGAAATCGAACTGATGAAACGGTCCGGGAAGAAGCTCGTTCGATTGATGCAGGCCGCCGGAGAATCTATCAGAGAGGGGAAAAAAGAGCATGAGGTATTCTCTGAAATGGTTAAGTTTGCCCTCGACAAGGGGCATTCGGGAACAATCAGGATGAGGAATTGGAACCAGGACATTCCCTTCGGCCACGTCCTCTCGGGTGAGTCGGGAGCTGTCGGCACCTATACCGACACGCCACTCGGCGGCAGGGGCAGACACCCATTATCCCCCTTCGGACCGGGAGAGAGGGTAATAAAGCGGGAAGAGCCGATAATCGTTGATATGATGTGGGTGGAGGAAGGGTACGCAACGGACATGACGAGGGTGTACTCGATCGGAAAGATAGAGGACGGGGAAATTCTCAAGGCCCACGAGACAGCCATGCGAATACTGAGAAGTGCTGAAATGCGGCTCAAGCCGCGGAGAAGCTCGAAGGCCATCCTGAAAGAATCAGTTAATATTGCTGCTGAGCAGGGTCTTATAAATTGTTTCATGGGAGTTCCGGGAAATAACGTTGCATTTCTGGGGCACGGCATCGGAATTGAGGTGGACGAGTTTCCCTTCATCGCCGAGGGGCTTGATTTCACGCTCAAGGAAGGGATGACGCTCGCCTTGGAACCCAAGTTTGTTCTGCCGGGGAAGGGTGCCGTGGGTGTTGAAAATACCTACGTGATATCTCCCGACGGCTGTAAAAATCTCACGGAGATGGAAGAAGAGATTATAGTAATATAGGAAACAGATCATAGTTCAGAGTTCAGAGTTGGTAGTACATAGACTATACATAGAGTTCACAGTGGAAATCGAAAAATCGGAATTCTGAATGAGCTGCCCAGAGCTTCTACAAAAATTTTGGAGGGTTTGAAAAGATGGCAAGGCTCCTGGAAAGAGATGAAGCGTTACTTATGGTGATCGACGTGCAGGAAAAACTCGCACCTGCAATGGATAAAGAGGTTTTTCCCTCCGTCTTACAAAATATTGGGATCCTCGTCGAGACGGCAAAGATCATGGGCATTCCCATCTTCGTCACCGAGCAGTACAGCAAGGGTCTGGGATCGACGATCCCTGAGATTACCACCTTGCTGGATGGCAAAAAGTTTGACAGGTTTGAAAAAATGACCTTCTGCTGCCTCAGGGACAAAGACATTCTCGATGCCCTCGCCGGTTCGGGGAAGAAACAGATAATACTGTGCGGCATGGAGGCCCACGTTTGCGTCTATCAGACGGGAATCGACCTGTTGAACGCGGGATTCGAAGTATACATCGTCCGCGATGCCGTCTGCTCGAGGAAGAAGGAGAACATGGAAACCGGCATCAGGGGACTTCTTGCGGCCGGTGCAGTCGAGATAACGACAGAGACGGTGGGATTCTCTCTTCTCAAAATTGCCGGGACACCGGAATTCAAGGAGTATTCAAAAT
>CAYFXN010000130.1:0-5112 GCA_964347065.1 uncultured bacterium
GATCCCGCCGATCCCCATGGTTACCACCCCGACGATGATTCCGGCGGCCGCCGTTGCGATGGCTACGGTTACCATGTTTCGTCCCCCCGACACCAGGGCACCGACGATCTCCGTAAACCCCTGCCTTACGCCCGGCATCACGGGCTCCTTCCTGAAAAAGCGCCTCACGGGGTGCTGCAGGACCATGATGAAGAACATGACCACGATGGCCCTGAAGGCCGCAAGTTCCGGGGAGTGCCTGGGTACGACCAGTTCGTAGACCAGGACGGCGATGGGGATGAGGTAGTGGACACCGGACTTCAGCACCTCGAAGAACCGGGGTACTTCCGCCCCTGTCAGCCCCCTGAGCCCGAGCTTGGAGGCCTCGATGTGGGTCAGGAAGAAGAGCGTGGCGTAGGATACGAAGGCCGGGATGGCCGCGGCCTTGATCACATCCAGATAGGGGACGCTCAGATACTCGGCGATGATGAAGGCCGCCGCGCCCATTATCGGGGGGGCGATCTGCCCGTCGGTGCTGGCGGCCACCTCGATGGCGGCTGCCTTGGTGGGCGGATAGCCCACCTTCTTCATGAGGGGGATGGTGAAGGTGCCGGTGGTGACGATGTTGGCGATGGAAGAGCCCGAAACGAGACCCGTTAGGCCTGAGCCCACAATGGCGGCCTTGGCCGGCCCTCCCTTGAACCGCCCCAGGAGGGAAAGGGCCAGTTCGATGAAGAACCTCCCTGCACCTGCCCGCTCCAGCATGGCGCCGAAGAGCACGAAGAGGAAGACGATCATGGCCGAGACGTCCAGGGGGATCCCGTAGATCCCTTCCGTGGACAGAGAGATCTTGTCAACGTACTTTGCGAGGCTGGCGCTCTTGAAGGCGAAGGTCTCGGGCATGTGCTCCGCATAGAACACATAGAGGGTAAAGGCAGTGGCGATGACCGTTAAGGCCGGCCCCACCACCCTCCGGGCCGCCTCGAGCAGGAAAAGAACCAGGACGCCGCCGATGATTACATCCCTGGCGACTGAGGTGCCGTACCTCGCCATGATGCCTTCGTAGTCCAGCCAGAGGTACAGGGCGCTGGCGCATGCGGCGATCCCCAGGGCAACGTCGAAGAGGGGGATCTTTGTCCTGACAGACAGAAAGGAGAACGTCCCCTTGCGGGGCCTCTTCACGGCCGGAAAACTGAAGTAGGCGATGAGCATGGCGAACCCCAGGTGGATGGCGCGGATGTAGATGGAGTTCATCAGCAGCCAGCTGGCGATGGAAAGCTGGAAGAGGCACCAGAGAATCGCGATGGTGGGGATGACGTGTCTCTGCCAGCCCTCGGGATGGCGGTAGCCCGTCTCCTCCTCCTCCGCAATGCGCCTGGCCTCCTCGATGCCCGCTTTTTCCTCTTCCGGCAGGATGAGGTGCCCCTCCTCATCCAGCAGGCTCTCTCTTTCCTTCTCCGTCATTTACTACTGCTCCTTATCATGGGTCCCTTCATGATCCCGAGTTTCCGCCCTCACCAAGGCGCGGACAAAGGACGGGCGGGGCCCGGAAAACCCCGCCCGCGGCAAAGGTCACTTCATGAGCCCCGCTTCCTTGTAGTACTTCATGGCGCCATCGTGGATGGGCGCTGAAAGACCCTGGAGCATGTTCTCCTTGGATAGTACCGCGTAGGCCGGATGCAGCTTCTTGAAATCGTCGAAGTTCTCGAAGATCTCCTTGACGAGGTTGTAGACGTACTTGTCCTCGACCCTGGCGGAGGTAACGAACGTCGCCTTCACGCCGAAGGTGGGGACGTCAGCGTCGTTGGCGGCTCCGGGGTACTCGGCAACGGGGACGATGCTGGGTGCGTAGTATGAGAACTTCTTGTAGAACTCGTCGGTCATATTGATGGGAACGAATTTTACCTTCCTCGTCCCGCTGGTGGCCTCCTTGAAGGCTCCCGAGGGATGGCCCACCGTGTAGAAGAAGGCGTCGATTCGGCCGTCCTGTAACATGCCGGGAGCCTCAGCGGCCTTCAAACCCTCGGACATGAGGTCCTTCTCGAAGTTCAGGCCCGCCGCGGTCAGGGCGTCGATGGAGTTCTGCCGCTGGCCGGAGCCGGGGTTGCCGATGTTGACCCTCTTGCCCTTCAGGTCCTGGATGGTTTTGACACCCGTGTCCACCGCCGCGCACAGGGTCAGGCTCTCGGGGTGGATGGCAAAGAGCGCCCGGAGTTCCTTCTGCGGTTTGCCGGCCCACTCGGACTTCTCGCTCCCGTAGTAGGCCTGGTACTGCCGGTCGGACTGCACCACGCCGAAGTCCAGGTCGCCGGACATGATGGCGTTGATGTTGTAGACCGACCCGCCGGTGGACTCCACCGTCAGACGCATGCCGTACTCCTTCTTCTTGGCGTTGACGATGCGGGCAATGGCGCCTCCGGTGGGATAGTAGACGCCGGTTACGCCGCCGGTACCGATGGTGAAAAACTTGGTTTCGGCTGCTGCCGGGGTCAAATCTGCCGCCGCCAGTGCCAGCGCGGCTGCGGCCACAACGAACAGAATGATTCTTCTCATATTATCCTCTTTCTCTCGTGGTTCTCTTCAGACCGTTTTAATTCAACTGTAGCTGGCATGGGCTCTGGCCCCCAAGCGGCGCCTTACCCCGACGGTATCGCCTTAAATCGAGAAAAGGCAGGTCGCTCCGCCTGTTTCCTCCTCGGCCCACACCCCCTCAAGCTCGCTGAATACGCACTTTTCACGCAAAAAGGTTACTATTATATCGATGATGTTCTTGTTGTTATTGTTTCAATCATAGCAGACAGCACATATTACCCCAAATGGGAAGGAAATAAATTTGGCATTCCCCCCTTGAGGCATTCAACGTAATCGCTGCGCTGCGGGGGTAGGGCAATCAATAAAATAGTCCAGAGTCCCGTGTCCAGAGATAAACAAACTTGCTCACGGTTAACAGTTCAAAGTTCTTAATTTTTCGTTCGGATTCTTGACTATTCAATATATCTACTTTTTTTAATAGAAATTCGAAATGAAAAATTTCCTGTTATCCTCTGGACGCTGGACGCTGGACTGCTTATCATTTCGCAATCCGCATTCCGCATGAGAATGGTTTGCCCATTATGTTGGTGATTTTAACGATTCCCCTTTGAACCGGATGGTTGTATTTTGTAACATTATGTGAAACCGAAATTTCAAAATGTGCACAGGGCTCTAACTGTGCGATGCCTGTCACTTCAAGGAGACGATCATGAAGACCAGGGGGAACACCATTCTCATTACCGGCGGGGCGACGGGGATAGGCCTGGCGCTGGCCGAAGTCTTTTTGAGAGAGAAAAACGATGTCGTAATCTGCGGCAGGAGGGAAGATAAACTATTTGATGCGAAGAGAAAACTGCCGGAAGTTCACACCGCCACGTGCGACGTGGCCGACGCGGAAGAGCGAAAATCGCTGTTTAACTGGGTAACGACGAACTTCGGGGCATTGAATGTCCTCGTAAACAACGCAGGCATTCAAAAAGACATCGATTTTAGAAAAGGAACGGCTGACCAAATTATTGGTCAAGATGAAATCGAGACAAATCTGCTGGCACCGATTCACCTCTGTGGCCTCTTTATTCCCCACCTGATGCAACAGAATGAGGCGGCCATCGTGAACATTACATCGGGACTGGGCTATATTCCCCTGGCCGTTGTTCCCGTGTATTGCGCCACCAAAGCAGCCCTGCATTCTTTCACCTGGTCATTGAGGCATCAGCTGAAGGATACATCCATTAAAGTCTTTGAGGTTGCCCCGCCACTGGTCGATACCGAGCTGAACGAAGAGGCGCGAGAAATAAGGCTGCAGGAGGATCGGGGAATCACACCCGGTGAAGTGGCGGAAGCCGCGATACGGGGGATGGCACAAGATGAGTATGACATTGCGATAGGAAAAGCCGCCTTTCTCCGATCAGGTGCAAGAAGTGACCCCGAGCAAACATTCCAGATGATAAATGCCGGCTGAAACGTCACGCTTAGTGTAATAGAATTAAGGGCTTAGGACTTACGAACAACGATCAGGCGAACGGGTTTCCCCGAGATATTGAGTCACCCTTTTTCCGGGTGGTTTTATTTCTTCTCTCTGAAGAGGAAATTGCATGAGGTATGTTCATCAATTCCCTCCCTCGCATCCTTTTCAAGAACAAACATGCTTTGACAGCTAACAGAGAATAGATTATTTAATCAAACAGGTAAGACCGAATCCGCTCTTACCCAAGCCATGCTCTACTTTGAATCAAACGTTTTTTTTTGTATGCTTTAATGAAAAAAAAATTCAAGCAGGTCCCGGATGGCGAAAAATGGACATTCCATAAAATTACTCGCTGTGTTGATAAGTATCGCTCTCGTTTTCAATTGCATAACTCTTTTGAAACCGGCCAGTGTAGTTGCCGATGAAGCCAGAGCCACAATGACGCACCAGGAAAGGATCCAGTATAATCTGATAATCGTGGTTCAAAGAAGGTTGATTGAATTAGGCTACGACCCTGGTCCCGTAAATGGAGTTAATGGCCCGCTTACACAGGAGGCTATAAAAAACTATCAACGAGACAAAGGACTCATCGTCGATGGCATCCCGGGCCCCCAAACGTTGAAAAGCCTGGGTTATTAAGTTGTTGACAACCTGTCTCCCTTTATGTTCACGTCTCGAAGCAGGCAACTGGTGTCCCCCAAAGTCCGGCATGTCTTCTCTCCCACATTCCCCTTTGCACCAAGACTTCATATTTGGTAATATTTAAATAGATCCACAAAATTAAAAAAATGGGAAGATGACGATGGGGGAGGTATTTTCATTTCTTCTCATGGTGGGATTTGTGGTAATCGTGATCATGATGGTGTTGTCTTCGATTGCGCTCGTGTATTTTGTAATGCGCGATATCTTTAAACAGGGAGAGTAACTACAATTCTGCCGAAGAAGGAGTGGAAGAGAGGGCTGGGAAATGAAACCATGATATAAGGAGAGAATTTTACCATTACCGGTAAATAGCCGCCCCTTCGGCGGCTTTATTTATTTTTCTACAGTCCCTCGACCCGAGATAAACCAACCATTTCAGGATTCATAGTTCAAAGTTCATAGTGAAAACCTCCGGATCTTCGGTCCTTCTT
>CAYFXN010000131.1:0-4984 GCA_964347065.1 uncultured bacterium
CAGGGATCCCCCACCCTTCCAGGAAAGAGGCCCCGCTGATACCGGCGGTCCAGACAACCGTTTCCGCTTCGATAAACGCGCCGTCTCTCAGGAAAACGCCCTCCTGCGTCACCCGCGTGACCTGCGATCCCGTGTTCACCAAGACCCCCAGCTTCGACAGGCGCCTCCTGGCATATTCGCCGAGCTCCTGTGGTAACACGGACAGCAGGGTGTCCGCACCCTCGAGGAGAATGAGCCGCACCTGGCGAAAATCGATCTCGGGATAATCCTTGACGAGGGGCCCTTTTATAAGCTCGATGAGAGCACCTGCGTACTCAACACCGGTTGCCCCGCCGCCGACTACCACGAAGGTGAGCGCCCTTTTCCTCTGGTCGGGATCCCGGGTCCCGGCGGCCTTCTCGAAGCAGGAGAGTATCTTGTTCCGTAGGGCTATCCCTTCTTCCATGGTCTTCAGAGGAAAAGTGTGCTCTCTTGCCCCCGGCACACCGAAAAAGTGAGTGGTGCTCCCTCCCGCCACAACGAGATAGTCATAGGGAAAGCTCCGGTCTCCCGCATCGACGATTCTCGCCTGAAAATCGATCCTCTTAACCTCCGACATGGAAAAACGAACTCCGGGTGTGTGCCGGAGCATGCTCCTCACCGGATAGGTGATCTCCTCCGGCTCAAGCTCGGCGGCAGCCACCTGGTAGAGAAGGGGAAGAAATGTGTGATAGTTGTTCCGGTCGAGAAGGGTAACATCGACGGGATGGCTGGCCAGGCTCCGGGCGGCCCAAAGCCCCCCGAAGCCCGCACCGATAATGACCACCCGGGGACGATCCCGCAGGCGGTCTCTTACTCCGCCATCTGCCTGACTTTGAATGGTACTTCCTCCTTGAAGGTGACGACGCGCCCCCAGAGGCTCTTGGTTCCCCATATCCCTCTTCGAAGTGTCTCGAGATGCACGATCTGGCTGTGATCGATGAAGAGGTTTACCTCCGGGCCATAGTTTTTCACGTACCACGCGAAGACCTGGGGATCAGCCGCCTCGAACATGACCTTTTCAAGGCCCAGCGAATTGATGACCTTCGAGACCACATCCGTTCTCCACACACGGACGTCCTCCGTGATACCCTCGGACTCGATCATGATCATATAGGCTCCCGCATCGAGAAACTGCTTCGCCTGCGTGATCATCCATTCGGGATCCCGGGTGCCCTCGGCTTCGAGCTCCTCCGCTCCACTTGCACCACCGGCACCAAACTGGATGCCCACCTCGGGCTTGGCCTTCAGTCCTGCCCGTTTCACTTTCGCAACGAGCCGCAACCAGTCGTCGGTGGAAATGGAGATGAAACCGCTCGAAATCTCGATAATGTCGAATCCGACGTTTTGACATTCCCTTATGTAATCGCTTACGGCATCCGGGTCATGTGCCAGTATATACTCGATGAACCCGCCGGTCGACACGAGAACGTCATATTTGTGCGCCAGATCTATGATCTCCTTGAGGACACTTCGATCCATCAGCGCGAATGATCCCCCCGCAAACTTCAGGGAATCCACGTAGTCCCCCATCGTCTCCAGTATATCCTCGAGGTAGCGCTTTCCCATGGGGGTATAGTAGGGACCCCGGATTTCCGTCAAACCGCGGCTGCGTGGTTTCGGCTCTCTTTCATTTATCTTGACGAAAGGGAACGCCCTCTTCCCTTTCTTCTCTCCACCTTTTCCTTTACCCATGACTCGACCTCCTTACCTCGAAGGGAATGCCCTCGAGCACCCTTGTTAAATCACCAACCTTAAACTTCTCCAGATCGGCTGTTATATCGATTATCTCCTTTCTCTGCCTTGCCGGTACGAAGGGTGTTGCGAGCCGATTGAACTTCTCGACCACCCTCTCCCACGTCATGGGCCTCGACACAAAGCCCTCGTAGTCCCTCTTCTCCTTTTCCAGAACACGGCCGTCGCGGAGAAGTATTTTTAAACGGGTTGGCATCTCTGCGGGAAAACGGGCCGTGAACTCGTCGCGGGGCCTGACGTGGATCTTTTGCAGCAGCCTCTGAACGTCGTCACGTACGATACGCTCGGGATGGTACTGCTCCGGCATGACCGTGCCGTCGAGAATTGCGGCTGCCACCATATACTGCAGGCTGTGGTCGGCCTCCTCTTTCGTCTCGACGGTCCACTTGTCCCCCTCTTCCCCCCCACCGATGATATTGTAGGCCACGTCGAAAACCTCGATGTCGATCCGCTGCACGTCACCGGCGGAAAACCCCTGTTCCCCCTTAAGCTCGAGGACACCCTCGATGGAGGGCTGTGAGTGTATCTCGGCGTTGTATTTCTTGATGATGGTGCGCCTGACTCCGGATAAGCTTTCCTTCGACCAGTCGATCGCGAACTTCCCGGCTATGGAGTCGAAGAACCCTTTGTTCCCTTCGAACACCTCCGATGGCCCCGTTATCCCGCCTCTTGCGAGAAAAGCCGCGTGGGTTCCGCAGAAAGCGGTGTTCGGGTAGGCAAGCCCCTTCCAGTGGGATATCCGCCCGGTCCGTGTAACCCTCAAGGCATTGAAAGCCGTCCCGCTAATGGCGATGGCGTTCATCGTCCTCTCCTCGTCAAGAAAGAGTGCCTTCGAAACTCCGGCAGCTACCGCATAGGAACCCTGCGTCGTGTGGTCGAAGCCCCGGTGCCGCACAGGCGCCACGTCGCTCAAGCGGACGTGAACCTGATAAGCGACGGCGAGGGCCGTCATCAGCTCTTTCCCGCTCAAACGGGAAAATTCGGAAGCCGCCAGCACCGCGCCGAGATTGTCGCTGGGGTGGCAGGTCTCCCCCTTTGCCAGGTAGCTGTCGTTGAAGTCCAGGTAACGGACCAGCGCGCCGTTATAGAGAGCAGCTCGATCGGGAGACGTCTTGCCCCCACCGATCAGGGAACAGCGGCCGATCCCACCCATCTCCTCGACGTATTTCTGGATTATTTGAACGGGCTCCCCATCAAGAGCGCCAACTGCGCAGGCGAGGGAATCGAGTATCCGGATCTTCAGCTCCAATATATCCTTGAGCGACAAATCTTCGAAAGACCTGGCCACAACAAATTTTGCAAGCTTGGAAGCAAGAGTCATAACAGTGCCTCCTTTTTTATGTAAACCGTTACCCTAAACAGGATAAGGGTTGAAGTTTATTGCATTTTTCCAACTATTTACAGAACTTATCAGTACTATTAAGATGTAAAATCGTATTTCCGGGGTTCGTTCCGAATCGTATACCACCCCTCTGACATAGAGGGCTTTGCTGAAGGATTAAGGGATTAAATGAAGTAAAAACAGAAGGATAAGGGGGAGAGAAATAGTTGAGAAAAGGGCGGGCCTCGGAAAAACGTCTCCCGGCCGGCTAAGAATCCGGCTCAAAACTTAAGAAAAGAGCCGGGGTGCTGGTGCGAGTACCAATTTAGCGAGGCCTCGCCCGAAACCCACCCCAGCCCGATCCTTAACTTGCAACTACTCCTCGAGGATTCTCTCCGCTTCGTCCCGGTAGGCGTCCATAACGTAGTGAATGCCCGAAATCTTCGCCGCCTCTTCGGTTAGGGCCATGAGATCCTTCCGCGATATAAGCGAGAGATTGAAATTTCTCGAACCCGCCATGAGCTGCTGCAGCCCGACGCTGAGCTTCCCGCAGAAGGTGTAGATACCAATCGCCCCGAGGGGAATGTTCTTAATATCACTTCCGTACTTCGCCTTCAGCTCGTCGTAACTGATAAATATCTCCTCCACCTTGTTCCCGTGCTTGGCGATCGATTTCGGCAGATCATCTTTTTCCAGCCAGTCACCGATATTCTTCCCCAGCATTCCGGGGATCATGAGGGCCCTTCCCATACACACCGCTTTCACATACGGGCTCCCCATGGCGATGGCTTTGAAGACGCCATCTTCGGAAGAGAAGCCTCCGGCGATGGCGATGTCGGGTACCCGAAATCCCTTCTTCTCCAGTTTCTTGCAGAACTCGTAGGTGAGGCACTGGATGTAGAAGGTGGGGATACCCCACTCGTTCATCATCGGCCAGGGGCTCATCCCCGTGCCGCCGGGCGCTCCGTCGATGGTGATGAGGTCGATTCCCGCCTCGGCCCCGTAGCGCAGGGCCATGGCCAGTTCAGCCTGGGAGTAGGCCCCTGTCTTGAGGGTTATCCGCTCGAAACCGATCTTCCTGAGCCGCGATACCTCGGTCATGAAAGCCTCCTTCGAGACGAAGCCGAGGCGCGAGTGGCGCTCGAACTCCCTGAGCCCCCGGTCGTGGAAGGCCTCCTGCACATCGGCAACGGTGGGGTCGGGAAGAACAACGTAGCCCCTCTTTTTGAGTTCGAGGGCCCGCTCGAGAGTTTTCACCTTGATTTCACCGCCGATGCACTTGGCGCCCTGGCCCCACTTGAGCTCGATGGTATCGAGATTGTGCTTTTCGCGAACATATTCGGCAACACCGAGCCGTGTATCCTCCACATTCAGCTGTATGAGGATCTCCCCGTACCCTTCGTGATACCTTTTGTAGGTCTCTATCCTGCGGTCCATCTCGGGGGACTTTGCTACGTTCCCGTCACTATTCAGCTCGAGCTCTGGGTCGATACCGCAGACGTTTTCGCCGCAGACCAGGGTGATGCCCGATATGGCGGCTCCGACTGCAAAGTGCTCCCAGTTTATCCTGGCGATATCCGTCGAACCGAGCGCGCCGGTGAAAACAGGGACGCGCATTTTCACCATCTTTTTCCACCCGTACTCGGTTTCCACGCTGGCGTTGGAAAATACGGCAGTGTCGGGTCCCGGCTCCATTCCTTCGGGAAGCCCTTCCGCTCCAACGGCGTAGCCCTGAATGTTAATGTGGGAGTAATCGATCGGATAATTCTTGTCGGCTCCCGCGGTGATTTTGCCGAAAGGCCCGGGATAGAGCACCTCACGGCCGCGAAAGGAAGCCAGCCAGATCTCGCAGCCACCCTTGCAGCCGTCGAGGCAGTCGGTGCAGATCCC
>CAYFXN010000132.1:0-4946 GCA_964347065.1 uncultured bacterium
AATCCTTTCTTCCCGGGCCTTAAATGAGACGGTCAGGGTGATCCCGCCCGCACTCCCCGGCACGGGTTTTTTCCTCGTCATCTCCTGAAGCGCAGCCAGAAGTTCTATCTTTACTCCCCCTTCGGCGCTGCCTCCCCTCGCCGCTATTTTTTGGAAGATGCCCGACGGATTGAGGGTCACGCTCACCCCCTTACCCGTTTTTCCAAACTGGGCAGGATCCGGTCCCCGGGAGAGGAGGTTGAAGTACTCCCTGATGAAGGCAAGGCCCCCGCTGCGCACCGTGTCAACGTCGAGGGCAAATGCGATTTCGCCGCAGTCCGGGTGGCGGTTTATAATCTCTTCGGCCAGAAGGGTGATCGCTCCCGGGATAAGGGATACCCCTGTCACACAGCGTACCCGGGAACGTACCAGCCTATCCCTCAGCGTATCTGAAACACCGACCGAACCGGTGTTCGTTATGACGAGGGGCTTTTCGCTTCGAAGGGAGTGTTCGACGATCATCTCTCCGAAGCGATACCAGGGGCCGATAAATGATACGGCCAAGGATGCCCCTTCGAGCGATTTTTCAAGGGAGCGGGGATCGGCCGCGTCAACCATCCGGGCGCTGAAGCTCTCTCCAAGCTTTTTCGCCATCTTCCGCGCCGTTTTGTAGTCGTAATCGGCGATGACGAACCCATACTCTTTCGGGAGCCGTGAGGAGTAATCGGTAATAACCGTCCTGCCAAAATAGCCTGCTCCACCCAGGAGGATAACTTTCATGTTCTGGCTCCCTTAATTACGGGATTCCCGTTAGCAATAATAAGATTATAATTGACTCTATAGCAAGGTTTTGGTGTATAATCTTTCCCTTAGGTTTCACCTTAAAAGTATCATTCGGGCGGATAGCTCAGGTGGGAGAGCACCAGCCTTACAAGCTGGGGGTCACAGGTTCAAATCCTGTTCCGCCCACCAATTTTTTGCGGGGTCGTAGTTAAGCCTGGTTATAACGCCGGCCTGTCACGCCGGAGGCCGCGGGTTCAAATCCCGTCGACCCCGCCAAATTCTTTTCACAAGAAATCACTGTCAGTCCAGAGTTCATAGTCCAAGGTTCAGAGGAAAACAGAAAGCAGATCTGCAATTCCTAATTTCTCATTCCTCATTGGAAAACATCGGACTCCACAGCAGAAAGCAGCAAGAGTGTTCTGAGCTGAAGAGCGTTGACAAATCCTAAAAGCTAAATCCGAAATACGAAACAAATCCAAAATGCAAAGCACAAATGCCCCAAACAGATGAACATGATCCAGTTATGAAAAAACCTGTTCTCCGAAAGTCTCTGTTTTGTATTTTGAACATTTGAATTTGTTTAGGATTTAGGATTTCTTGTTTAGGGTTTACCATAGAACCTCCCTTTTTTTCTCATAGTAGTGTCAAGAGATCTACAACTGAGTACAAATCGAACATCCGGGGATCCGAAGTTCCGGTTGTAACTCTGGACTATGAACTCTGAACTATGAACTGTTTTTATGGTGTTTCAGTTTGTCTGGATTCCCCCCTGCGAAACTGGTACAACTATTGTGAAAAGGTAAGTTCCTGTCCCGCATTCACGTTTCGGAGCGAGTATGAAAAAATTGGAACGCCGCGACCTGGAGCGCATGCTCGCAGAGGAAGACCAGAGAGCATCGAAGAACCTGCGCTGGCTGTTCGACAACATGCCCCCCTACTTTTTCGTTTCCATGCGGGAGATTCCGCAGGCCGTTTTGCGGCTTGCCCACTTCCTGGGGCAATTACCGAAAAACCGTGAGGTTGTGCTCCTGGATCGTGACGAGACGGTTGTTACGGTCCGGATAAACGCCCCCGGGTCGGTTCACGAAACCCTGAGTCACTTTCCCGACCGGGACATCTCATACGCCGAGATGACAAGGTCGCGCGTCTTCGCTCCGGGGGCCGACAAGGAGGTGGAGGTTTTCCGCTTCGAGACCCGTCGAAAGTTCAAACCCAAAATCAAGCGGCGGGGAATTGGGTCGATCCCGGAGGCGCTTCGGCGCGCCATTACAGCTGAAACGCAGAGCGAATACCCCGATTTCAAAAGGCGGGACGTAAACACCGTGCTGGACCTGCTCTGTTCGGGCGACCCGTGGTATATAAAGGAATCCCCGGTCAAACGCGTGGCCCGCACGCTCAAGCTTTTGCACCTCGGCCGCAAAAGCGGCGGTCTCTATTTCGACGTGGAAAATCCCGAGGTTTTAAAAAAACTTGGGGAATCACGCCTCCTTTTTGCCGCCGGAAATCCCCCCCAGGTGGATTTCCTCGTGCAGGTGCTGGAGGTGCTACACCGCCTCGACGTGGGGATCAGGCGTTTCTACTGCCTGATCATCCGCACGGGAGTCCATCCTTATTTTCTCGGCAGCTTCTACGGCGCTCCCCGTACCGGTGGGCTGCTGCAGAGAGACACGCCGCTGTTCGAATCGCTCCGGCGCGAGCTCTACAACACCCAGGTTCTGGCAACGGACACGCTGACCTATAGCTCTTTCGTTGGCGAGGGGCTCATGAGCGGCGAGGACGCGTCGCTGGTCAACGCCTTCATCGCCTTCTGCCATACCACCATGGCACACAATCTCCCGGAAGGGCACGGGCTGGAGGACGTCATGCGGGCCTTCCACTCCCATCCCGATATGTGCCTCAAGTTGTCCGAACTTTTTCGGACACGCTTCGATCCCGACTCACGCAGCGGGCGCGAGTCCTTCGACGAGCTGCTCGAGGAGACCGTGGCCGGGGTGGAGGAATTCAACACGGGCCACAAGCACATAACGGACTTCCGCAGGGAGGTTTTCCTCACCTGCGTCACCTTTATCCGAAATACCCTCAAAACCAACTTTTTCGTCCCGGAAAAGCACGCCCTCGCTTTCCGCCTCGACCCGGCCTACCTGGAAGAGCTGCCGGGGAAGTTTACGGCCGACCTGCCGCCGAGGCGGCCGTTCCGCGTCACCTTCTTCTTTGGGCGCCACGGTATCGGATATCACGTGGGATATTCCGACATCGCCAGAGGAGGGTGGCGAACGGTTATAACCCGCAACCGTGACGAGTACCTGGAGAACGCAAATGCCGTGTTCCGGGAGGTGTGCGTCCTTGCCCACACCCAGCATCTGAAGAACAAGGACATATACGAGGGTGGCTCCAAAATGGTGGCCATCTTGGACGCCGAAGGCCTGGAGGGTCAGGAAGAGGAAAACCGGCGGCTTTACAAGCTCCAGTTCGGCTTCATCAACGCATTCTTCGACCTTTTCGTCACGGAGGGTGGGCGTGCCGCCAATCCGCGCGTGGTGGACTACTACGGGGAAGATGAGCCCATCGAGCTGGGACCGGACGAAAACATGCACGACGAAATGGTCGAACAGATCGCAAAACTCTCGGAAAACCGGCGCTACGTGCTCGGCCGTGGGGTGGTGTCGAGCAAGCGGGTGGGCATCAACCACAAGGAGCACGGCGTCACCTCCATCGGCGTCGTCAAGTTTGCCGAAGTCGTCATGGAAAGCCTCGGTGTTGATATGTTCCGGGATCCTTTTTCGGTGAAAATGACCGGTGGTCCGGGAGGTGATGTGGCCGGCAATGCCCTGCGCATGCTGATCAGGGACTGTCCCGGCGTCTCCATCCGCCTCGTTCTCGACGGTTCCGGGGCGCTGTATGATCCCGGGGGACTTGACAAAAAAGAGCTGAAGCGCATCATTCACCGGGGTGATGTGGAGGCCTTCGATCCCCTGAAGGTCAATCCCGGGGGTTTTCTCCTCTTGAGAAACCAGAGGCGGCAGGAGGGACCGCGTGAGCTGTACCGGAAGGCTGTCAGAACTGCCGAAGGACTGGCTGACCAGTGGATCACCACCGACTCGTTCAACCGTGATTTCGAGGGCCTCATCTATGTGGCAGAGGCAGACCTGTTCATTCCCGCCGGCGGAAGGCCGGAGACCATCGACGATGAGAGCTGGCCCCGGTTGTTTAAGGAGAATGGACGCCCCACCTGCAAGGCCATCGTGGAGGGGGCGAACTCGTTCCTGACACCCCGGGCGCGCGACGAGATCCAGAAACGAGGAGTGATCGTCATTCGCGACGCGTCGGCGAACAAGTGCGGCGTGATCGCATCGTCATATGAGATCATCGCGAACCTTCTCATGAGCGACGGGGAATTCCTGGCGGAAAAAAAGCGGTACGTGGCCGACGTCATCGATATTCTCAAATCCCGGGCGGAGGCCGAAGCCCGGCTCATTCTCAGCCGGCACGCGAGACGGGGCGGCAAAAGATCCTACACGGAGATCAGTGAGAGTGTTAGCGCCGAGATCAACGAACTCTACGAGCGCCTGTTCGCCTATTTTCAAAGATCCCCCGATCGGTGGCGGAAACCCCTTTACCGCGACTGCCTGCTCGGTCATCTGCCGAAACTGATTCGAGAGACGCCCGGGTACCGCCGCAGAATCAGCCGCCTTCCGTCCAAGTACAGAAACGCGATCCTTGCCGCCGAGCTGGCCGCGTCCATGGTATATGAGGGCAGGACCCGTCCCACACTGGAAGAGAGTGTTACGAATTATTTGAGAAAAAGGCGAAACAAGGGGGCGTGACCAGACAGATCGGCGGGACTGCTGGCCCGTGTCTCGAGATAAATCCAGTCCATAGTCCAGCGTCCATAGTCCAGAGAAGTAATACTTCAAAGTTCAAGTATCAAAGCTTAAAGTTTCCGGTTGCCGCATTTCTACCAAGTTGGAGATCACTTGACACACCAATGAGAAATAAAATGGGCGTATCCATGGCAAATCCTAAGCACGAAACCCTAAATCCTAAACAAATTCAAATGTTCAAAATAGAAAACAGATGCCTTTGGAAAAAAGAGTTTTCATTCCCTGTCCGCGTCATGTGTGTCTGTTTGGGACATTTGTATTTTGGATTTTTGATTTGTTTCGTATTTCGGATTTAGCATTTAG
>CAYFXN010000133.1:0-4917 GCA_964347065.1 uncultured bacterium
TTCAAAGTCAAGGTTCGAAGTTCTGAGTTCAAAAAAAAAATTGAAATTCGAACCTCTGGACGTTGGACGCTGAACTATAGACTGGTTTTTCCCGTGGATGCGGGAAGAGCCTATTTTTTATGAATATATTTTTTGAACTGCGGTTTCCTCTTTTCCTTGAATGCCCGAAACCCTTCCCGTGCCTCCTCCGTGGCCCAGAATCGGGTGAGAATATCCACGCCCTCCTCCATGGAGCGCTCCAGCCAGTCCACCCATACGTTGTGTGCCCGTTTCGCTATCGATATGGCCGTTGGGCTCTTCTCCAGTATTTCCGTTGCCCAGGCAAGGGCCTCATCCATGAGGCTGTCGTGGGGAACGACTTTGTTCACCAGCCCCATCCTCCGGGCCTCCCCTGCATTGTAGCTTCCGCATAAATAGATCATTTCCTTCGATTTTTTCTCTCCCACCACCAATGGCAGCAGCTGCGTCCCACCCATGAGTGGGACCGAACCCACCCTGGTCCCTGCCTGGCCGAACTTTGCCTGATCGGAAGCTATGGAGAGGTCGCAGGCGAGGTTGATCTCGTTGCCCCCTCCGATGCAGTAGCCGTTGACTGCGGCTATAACCGGCAGGGAAACACCCCGTATCGCCGCTATCATCTCTTTGAAATGGGTCAGGTAGGCTCTCCTTGCCCCGGCGTCTCCCTCGGACAGGGTAATGATCTCATCGAGGTCTCCCCCCGAACAGAATGCCTTTCCCGCTCCTGTGATGATGATTGCTCCTGCTTCATTGTCCCGATCCGCATCAATCAGATGCCGCGTCAGGGCCGAAACGAGCTCGAAAGAGAGGGCATTATAATCAGCGGGCCTGTTAAAAGTGAGGATTACGATCCCTTCTCTTCTCTCCGTGAGCAGGACCTTGCCCATGCGAAACGCCTCCGGTTATTGTTTTCACCTGTAAAGTTTAAATTTGGAATAATTTGCGATTGATGTCAACCCGTGAAAACGTCGAGGGTTGACAATTCGGTTCAGGAGCAATTGCAATTTGTAGATCCTGAGACGGAATCGTTGCCAGCTAAGAGCCCTGTACCTTTCGTGCAAAGACAGAAAGCACCATCAGGAGGGAAGCTGCGCTCTAAACAAAAAACTATTACAACGAGCAGCGTTCACCTGGAGGAAAACCAAACAGCATCTCCCTTTTTTACCTTCTCTATCCCGATAAGGTATGAAATTCAAAACATCTTTCCTGTCGTTGCAAAGAATCCGTTTGCCTTCAGGAGGGAGGGGCACAGTGAAAGATAAGATCGAGGGATGCATCGGACAACGGGATACAACCACCGTCAAGGAACGGATCACGCATCGGTAATCCGTCAAAGACCAATCAATGACTTTACTTCCTCTACCGTCGGGACTCTGCCCGCAATCTTCACCTCGTCGTCGATCACCACGGCGGGAGTAAGCATCACCCGAAAACCCATAATCTCTCTTATATCTTCTACCTTGTATATGGTGGCTTCTACTCCCAACTCTTCAACTGCCTGCCTCACGGCTTTTTCGGTTGCCTTGCACTTGGGACATCCTGGCCCTAAAATTGCGACCTTCATGTTTCCCCTCCTTAAAAAATGAAATTTCCAAACAGCCATCCCATGATCGTGCCCGAAACAACAATTACCGGGACGTACACAAGAGCTTTTTTAAGCCCGAAGACCCTTGCGATGGCAAGCCAGTTCGGAAGGCTCACTCCGGGCCCGGTGAGAAGCAGAGCAAGGGCGGGACCTTTCCCCATTCCCAATCCCATCAGAGTGTGGACAAAGGGGGCCTCGGTCATGGTGGCGAAGTACGTCACCGCCCCTATCATCGTCCCGAAAAAGGAAGCGAGGATCCCGTTGCCGCCCAACCACTGCCGGATCAACTCCTCCGGGAGTATTCTCCCGATAATACCCACCAGAAAGACTCCTCCCAGGAGCAGGGGGAATATGATGCGAACGAACCACCACGTTTCTCTTGCCCAGATTTTGATCCTGTCATGAGGTATCATCTTCCAGGCGTACATCATCATAACGAGGGTGCATACAAGCCAGACGCTTACTTTGTAGATGTAGGGTTTCCCCCTGACCAGATAATTTGGTAGAAGCAGAGAGATAAGAATCAACCCGATAAGAATCAACTCCCGCCTGTCTATCAAACTCTTCCTCACGTTTTCCTTTACGGTAACGATCGATTCAGACTGCTGTTTTTCCCTGAAGGCGCATCCCATGGCGGTTCCAACAACAAATGCCATGATGAGTGAGGCGACGACCCTCGAAGTCATCATGCCGGAACCCAGAATGTTGCCGGTGTAAACGAGAGCAAGAATATTTGCCGACGGGGCAACCCACAGCACTATGAATGCAGCGCTCACCCCGGCCCCCGCAAAATAGAGACCACTGGCCACCGGTATCACCGTGCAGGAGCATGCGGCGAGCAAAAAACTTGCTCCCGAAGCCAGGGAATATGATTTTATCTTGTTTGCTCTCTGCCCGAGATGTTCAAGCACGATATTCCTGTCAATAAAGGTGACCATAGCCCCGGCAAGAAGAAAAGCTGGAACCAGGCAGGTCAAAACGTGGGTGGCAACGTAATCCTTGACAGCCAGTAATCCGGCAAGAAGAAGATCCATGACTATGTTTCCTTCACCGAGATTTGTTTTTTCACTTTTCTCCTAAGCTTGCCGTTGTTTGTTCTTCCCAAATTACTGTGCTTTCTTGAATGAAACAGGAACATACGGAAAAAGTTCCTCCGGCAATGAAATATGCCGGTACCATACAGGTAGGTACGTTGTAGGAAAGGTACTCTGCCAGGGAGTGCGTTCCCGATGATAATATCGGCCAGAAGAGTCTCATTGGGGTTTCGTATTTACATATAGCTCGTTCGCTCCGGGGATAAATTTACCGGCTCTGCTTCAAAGCAACTGTGCATCGCTAAATGATATAGACATCTGCTTCAATATGCCCGCCGGTGCTGCGGGAATGGACGAGACACATAACTTCCTTCTTCCTCAAAATTCTATCGAGAATGGGCCTGGGATGCGCTCCCATGAGCGTAACGAATTCCGCTGGCTTTAATGTGTTGATGCGTATTTTTTCCTCACCCTTGTATCTATGGCTGTTGCGACGACCGACGCGGGTAACTTCCAGCTCGAACGTTTCGCCATCCAGCACGTTTAGAACATTCCCGATAATAAAGTCTTCCTGTGCCATTGTCTTCCCCTCCTAGCTGACATCGCTCATTGCACTTATACGTCGTTACATAGTCTTCAGTGCGTCGACCAACAGCCAGGCACTACAGTAAAAACACGTCTCCCTCGATCTGGCCGCGGGAATTCCGGCCATATACCAGACAGGTCACTTCTTTTCCCAGTAAAATTTTTTCAAAAAGGGTTTTCGAGCAGAAGCCGCTCTTCCTCGAGAACAGAAACGGTTTGATCTCCGATACTCGTATTTCTTCGCTGCCGTTATAGTCACGGTTATTTTTGCTTCCGTTCTGCGTAACCTCGATCTCAATCGAGTGCTCATCGATGACTCTTTTTACCAACCCTTTAATGAAATCCCTCATCACTGCCACCCCCTTCTGAGTGTAATGCGCTTTCTTTGACCAATCCCCTGAATCAAAATAATTTAATATTTAAATTTATGGATGCACTAGGGAAAAAATATTTCACGATTTTCCACTGCAAATTTCTTCCCTATTAACGCTCACCATTTTATCGAGGTCCATCCTCACCTTTTCTTTCTCCTCGAGGGCTTCGAGAAGCACCTTTCTCAGACTTTCAACTTCAGGGTCATCCCCATTCGTGAGGCTGTAGTTCACAAAGAGCCCCTCCTTAAAAGAATCTATGAGCCTGGCGTTGTAGAGCACCTTGAGGTGATGGGACACTGCGGGCTGGGAGAGGCCGAGCAACACCTCCAGCTCGCAGACGCAGAGCTCACGCTTTTCCAGAAGCTTCAGTATCCTCAGCCTGTTTTCATCGGAGACTGCTTTCAATATTTGTACAAGATTTCTCATGACCACCCTTTAATGTATATTTAAATGTATAAATATAACAGCTGGCAAATCTTGTCAACTGAAAAATTGCAACGATGGTTTGTTCAACGTTCTGGAATCAAAGTTTTCCGTTCGGATTTTCGGATGATCGGATGTTCGAGGTACCAGGGTTTCGGTTTTTCTGCCCTCTGCCTTCTATTTCCCTCTGTACTCTGAACTCTGGACTATGGACAGGTTTACTTCCAGCTCCCCCGCACAAGTCCCTCCATGACCTCACGGTGGTCCTCCTCGGTAGGGGGCGGTGTAACGACATGTATCACCGACATGTCCGAAATCGCCCTCCCTCCCCGTTTTACCCTCCGGGGAACTACCACGATGTCCCCCTTCCTCACCGGTTTTATCTCTTCGCCCGCCGCAACCTCGCCCTCTCCCTCAACTATATAGAGGAAAAGGTCGATAGAAGGTGAGTGTACCGGAATGAACTGGCCGCTTTTAAAGAAGGCGAGGATAACTTTGCAGTTTTCGTCCTCAAAGAGCACCTTGGGATTGAACTTCTGGGCCGTGTAGTCCCTCACAGCTTCGACACTGGTGAACTGTACCCCTTTACGGGTCATGTACGCCCCTCCTTTTACCACCGGAAAATTCGTTGGCTGTCCCCCCTTCCAGCCTTTCGGGGGCTCAATCCTTTATTCCCTCAGTGGTCATGATGGTGATGATGGTGGTGGTCGTGACCCCCATCGCCGAGATAGACCTTCTCCAATGAGTGAATGAGCTCGTGATACTCCTCATGCTTGCCGGCGCCGATTTTCTCTGTCTCGAACCGGTCAAACTCGGAAACGAGCCGCTTCTGATCCCCCTCGCCGAGCTTTTTATCTACCACGGGCCACAGATCCTCGTCTTCTTTTCTTATGTGCTC
>CAYFXN010000134.1:0-4760 GCA_964347065.1 uncultured bacterium
CCCCGCTCCTCGGGAAACCCATGTGGTGCAAGGTCGAATATCGACCCGGACCCCCAGTCGTACACGACAGGGATTGAATATCGCTTTCCCAGCGAGCACAACTCCTCGAGTGACACCTCTTCGACGAACCCCCCCATGTAGAAATTGCTCTTGTGCACCATCAGGAAAAGGGCCGTGTTCTCCGTTATGGCTGCCGCATAATCGCCGATCCTCGTCTTGTTTGTCGTTCCCACCTCCTTAAGTATGGCGCCGCTTTGTTCCAGAATTTCAGGAATCCTGAACGATCCACCAATTTCAACGAGCTGGCCTCTCGATACAACAGTCTCACGCCCCCGCGAAAGCGCCGATAATACGAGCAGCATCGCAGCAGCGTTATTGTTGACCGACAGTGCCGCCTCGCATTTACAGACCTCTCTCAAAAGATCCTCGATGTGAGCGTTTCTGCTCCCTCTCTTTCCCGATTCGATGTCGAATTCAAGCGTGGAGTAATAGGCTGCGGTTTCCACGATGCTCTTCATGGTAAACGGCGGGAGCGGAGCTCTCCCGAGGTTGGTGTGGACAATAATGCCCGTGCCGTTTATGACCCTTTTTGGGGTAGGGGTCGAGAGTTCCCCGAGGACACGTCGGAACTTTTCCAGAACCATTTCAAGGGCCTTTTCCCTGCCGACCCTTTCTTTTTCCCGGGATACCGCTACCCTTATTGAATCTACGGACTTGCGGAGTGCTATAACAATCAGTTCCCTGCCGTGCTGGCCCAGCATGTCTTTAACGTATTTCTGCCCCAGGAGGTTCGCAATCGATGGCAGATTCTTGAGATTATCCCGTTCGGCCAATAAAGCTCACTCCCCTTTAGTCTCCTCATGATTGAACTCTTTTAAAAGAACGCTCATCCCGTAGAGAGCATTCTCCCGAACGAGCTTCTCCACGAGCCCCCGGTCTTTCTTCTTGAAGGCGTCGATGATCTCCCAGTGCTGTTTTATGGATCCCTCAATTCTTCCCGGAATCGAAAGAATCATGCGAAATCGCTGAAACTGTTTTTCCAACCCTTTGGCTATGAGGTAGAGCTTTTCATTTCCGCAGGCTTCAAGGAAAATATGATGAAAATCGCTGTGTATCTGAAAGGCCTTTCTGAGATCCCCCTTTTTGGTGAGCTTTTCGAGCTGCCGATTCAGTTCTTCCATCTGGGAAATATCCTTATCTGTGACTTTCTCAACCGCTTTTTTTGCCGCGAACCCCTCGAGAATACTCTTCAGCTCGTAAAAGTCCTCCACATCCTTCCGGCTGAGCTTCGAGACGATAGCACCTTTTCTCGGGACGACCGTTATAAAGCCTTCCGATTCGAGCTGTCTGAGTGCCTCACGGATGGGAGTCCTGCTGATCCCAAATCTCTCGGCAAGTTCAGGCTCGGATATCTTGGTACCGGAACTGAGAATGCCGTTGATTATGGCTTCCCTTATGGTATCCACGATCCTCTCCCTGAGCGTTTGATGATTTTCCAAGTCAAATTTCAGCTTTTTCAACAACTATCGCCTCCCTTCCCTTTATAACTTCCAAATTAACAACGGGAAAATAAATTTTTATAAGTATACTGTATACAAAATAAGAATCAAGATATTTTTTCCTTCATCCCTTTTTTCGCGAGATATTCGACAATTTACCTGCATAATGTGCCGGCAAATGTTGACATGGCGCATCCCAGATTTTATGCTCTTATAACTGCCGACGATGTCAGATAGGAGAAAAGAAGCTGCCGGAGAGCCTGTCATGAAATTAAAGATTCACGTTACCATGTCACGTGCCGAGTTGGAATCTGAATCGCTCCTGTCATATTTGTCGGAAAGAGGCGTTCGCCCTGAACTCTTTCTTGACGGGAACGAGATCGAGACGATAACAGAAGATGAAATCTTTCGAATGGGGGAAAAACTTGCCAAATTAGATCTGCTCCCCATGACCATCCACGCTCCATTTGAAGACCTGAGCCCCGGATCTTCGGACGAAACGATACGGAACATATCTCTCGATAAAATACTCAGGGCTGTGAGAATAGCTGAAACCATCCCCCTTCGGGGAGTCGTCGTTCACAGCGGATACAGCGACTGGCACTTTGATTTCAACGTGGAGAGATGGCTCGATAAGGCAGCGCCCTTTTTCAGCGATCTCTGCGATGTGGCACTCATGCTGAAAACCCGGATTTTCGTTGAAAACATATTCGAAAAAAACCCCGCAAGCCTCTTAACCTTGAAAGAAAAGGTGGGAGCGGAAAACTTCGGTTTCTGTTTCGATCCCGGACACGCTGTCCTCTTTTCTCGCCTCCCGCCGGTTACCTGGGTCAAACTTCTCGCTGGCCACATCGGGGAGATACACCTTCACGACAATAGCGGAACAAGGGATGAGCATCTCCCGATTTTGGAGGGGACCCTCAATTTCAGGGGAATTATCTTTGCAATCAAGGAACAGGGAATAAACCCCGTTTTCACCCTGGAGCCTCACACTGTCGAGCATGCGAAGAGAGCGCTAACAAATTTCAGCAAACTCATAGACGAGATTTACGGCGAGCCCTTTGAAGAAATCTATTGATATATCCGAGGTCCTTCGATCCCACATCGCCGTTTGCTATGAACGGGGCAATAACGACATTGCAATGAGAGCCTTTCACTTCGCTTTTGAGCACCTCGAGAAAGGCGCAGGCAACGTGCGGGTCGAATTGGATTCCCGAGCAAGCCACGATTTCCCTCACCGATTCCTTGAGGTTTTTACCATTCCTGTACGGTCTGTTCGCAATCATGGCATCGAAGGCATCGGCAAGGGCAATTATCCTTGCACCAAGAGGGATCTCATCTCCCTTCCTGCCATAGGGATACCCCTCACCATTTACCCACTCGTGATGGTAAAGTGCGTAGAGGGCGATATTCGGGTCGGGAAACTTCACCTGTGAGAGGATCTTGTAGCTTACCTTAGGATGATGTTTCACCCTCTCCATTTCACTGCCTGTCAGCTCGCTCTGTTTCAACAGGATCGACTCATCCGTAGCGATCTTGCCGATATCATGGAGAATGCTTGCCATGTAGATTGAATTTACCGTATCCTCTTCGAGGCCCATCCTCTTTGCTATTTCGCGTGAAATTCTCGCTACCCTTTCAGAATGGCCCCTCGTATAGGGATCTTTCGCATCGATGGCAGCCGCGAGGGCCATTATGGTCTGGAAATAAACCGACCGGAGAGAGGAGATAAGCTTCGCGTTCTCCTTCACTTTGGCTGACAGGGTCACGTTGAGGTCGGCCACATCACAAATAACCCTCCGCGAATGGATTTCCGCAGCCAGGTAGTGAGTCATTACGTTTAACAGCTCGAGATCCTTCCTTGAGGGAGAATTACCGTTTATCTTCGGCCCGAGAACTATGAAACCGAAAAAGCTCCTTCCACTCTTTATCGGGGAGAGAAACTCTAACCTTCCGCTCCCCTTGTTGATATCGGAAAAGTATTTCTTCACTCTCCCGTTGATCCTCGGATTCAAGAGGGAAAAGGATGAATCCCTCCTTTGAAAATACGTTTTCAGGAAATCACCGAAATGAAGGTTTTTGTCACGGAGGTGTAGTCCCCGGGAAACGATATGCTCGATCTCCCACTCTTTGTAGGTAACGATCGCCCCGCGAGATACGGTGAGCGCGCCCATTATCGCATGGAGCGCAAACCTCAGGCTGCTCTTATATTCGCTCTCCTTGGGAATTCCATTCGTTAAATCCCTTACGGCTTTTATTCTATACCGTTCTCTTTTTGCCTTTCGTCTTTCTGCCGGCATATTACAAAACCGCTGTCATCGCCATGAGCGCGTCTTTCTCGCTGTCAAAAATTTTTACGAGGTTTGAGACACCCGTTATGTCAAAGAGTTCCCTGTTCACCCGGGAAAGGTTCGTGAAAGCGAGAACCCCTCCTTTTTCTGAAATCGTCTCGACAATCCCTATGATAATGGATATGCCCACACTGTTTATCATCCTGGTTTTTCCAAAATCTACTATCAACTTCATTTTCCCGCTCTCCATCCTGCTATTCACGGAATCCTCTAATGTCTCGCCCATGAGACTGTTCAAATAACCGGCCACGTGCAATATGGTCACGTCTCCCTTTTCCTTCGTTTCCAGTTCAAGTTTCCGAACCACTGTCCCCTCCTTCGGTGATGGTGTGACTGCCGGGCTCATCCTCCTTTTCATCCGGATCGAGCGCGTCGGAAGAAGGCTGATCGAGATATTTTACCATCCTGATCGTTGTCCCCCTTTCCCCTGTTAGGATTTCAACTTCATCAACGAGTTCCTTGATAATCTTCAATCCCCAGCCGCGGGTTTTCGCCTTTTCCTCTTTTTTTTCCGGACTTTTAACAGCTTTGAAACCCTTTCCCTCGTCAGCTACGAACACTTCCAGTTTATCATCGGCAATAATGTACCGTAACTTAACCAGCCCTTCCTCCGCCTCGCTGTGCTCGAAGGCATTAATGCAGGCCTCGATAATAGCCATCTTTATCTTGTCGACCGTGTCCCTTTCTACATCCTTGAAGTGGGATATCTCCTCCACAACCTTTGCCGCAATGATCTCGGCATCCTCCCTCATCGGGATGACAAGGTCGAACTCCAGGGGGCCTGCTTCCCGCTCGGCTCTGTGTGGGGCTTCCCGCGCCTCCATTCTTTCTTCCTCGAGTGTTTCGTCGACGTCAAAGAGATTGAAGAGGATCTTGAGCTGTTTCGTGTGGGTAAGACAGATGCCGCAGG
>CAYFXN010000135.1:0-4745 GCA_964347065.1 uncultured bacterium
AGAAGTTAAGAAGATGAGAGGTTGAGAACACCTGTTCCTTTGCTGACTGTCTGAGTAGCCTGCCATCAGAAGAGCCCGGGGCCACTTAAATCAATATGCGTCGCCTCGCGGGATAATCGCGTAGATGTGGATAATCTTTTTATCCTCATCGTAGGTGAAGAGAACTCTCCACCTACCCGTTCGAAGCCGATAATCACCTCTCAACTCACCTGTTAAAGGCCTTACATTTGTGGCGAGAAGGGGGTTATTTTCCTTTTCAAGCGCGAGGAGAGCGTCTTTGAGACGTTTTCTGGTTTTTTTGTCGAGTTTTCTGAACTGTTTCTCAGCAGCCGGTTTTATCTCAATCTTCCAGCTCATCGATTCCCTTGCCGGCAACGCCCCTCTTCACCTCCTCCTTCCCTTTCTTTATCGCCTCGACCCAATCAGGTTTCGAAAGGATCTCCAGTGTCTCCCGGTGACGCTCGATATACTCGTCAATGAGTTCCGTGAGGATGTCTTTGATATCCCTCTTTTCCACGCTCGAGATGATCTTGAGCAGGTCCCTTTTTTCCTCAGGAATGCGGACCGTCGTGGTCTTCATAAATGACGTACCTCCTTCTGGCAATCTACTAATATACTAGTAGATTAGTATATCAATGTCAATGTGGTGAAGTTTCGTCCAAGATCGGGGTCAGTTCCTATTTTCTCAAATTATTTGCTCATCCTGGTAATCCAACCTGGGATGTGGGAACTGATCCCATTGGCCTCAAAGAGCATCATACGTAGATTGATGAGCGTCTAACAACCTGAGAGTCTGCGCTCGATACCATCATATCCAGGAGGAATTATTATGAGTAAGGAATATCTGTTTGAACCCGTGGTGCTGGGAAATTATCGATTGAAGAACCGGATTGCTATGGCACCCATGACGAGAGGGCGTGCCGGGGCCGAACGGGTGCCGAATGAAGTGATGGCCGAATACTATCACCAGCGAGCCTCCGCAGGGTTGCTGATTACCGAAGCGACGGTGATCTCAAAGCAGGGCATCGGCTGGATCGATTCGCCGGGGATCTATACGAATGAGATGATTGATGGCTGGCGGAAGGTCACCGGGAAACTGAAACCTACCGGCACCCCCATATTCCTCCAGCTGTGGCACTGCGGCAGGGCCTCTCACAGCGATTTCCACGACGGTGAACTCCCGGTCTCCGCTTCCGCCGTAAAAATCAAGGGTGATCAGATCCGCACCCCCCTGGGGAAAAAACCGTATGAAACGCCCCGGTCACTTACGGTTGATGAGATAAAAACTGTAGGGAATGACTACCGCAAGGCTGCGGAAAACGCCAAAGCCGCAGGGTTTTCCGGGGTCGAAGTCCACGGCGCAAACGGCTACCTTATCAATCAATTCCTCGATTCAACGACAAATCTGCGTGACGACCAGTATGGAGGCAGCAAAGAGAACAGGTTCCGATTTTTCAAAGAGGTTCTGGAGGCAGTGCTGGAGGTTTGGCCGCCTGAGCAGGTGGGAGCGCGTATCTCGCCAAACGGGGTATTTAACGATATGGGCTGTGATGATTTTAGAGAACTATTCCCGTATGTGGCCGCCGAGATAGGTAAACTCGACCTCGGTTATCTGCATATCATGGACGGGCTGGCCTTCGGTTTTCACCAAAAAGGCGAACCGATGACCCTGGCGGATTTCAGGCCCGTTTTCAAAGGAACCATCATTGGGAATTGCGGGTATACGCAGGAGGAAGCGGAAAAGAGGATTAGAGAAGGCCACGCGGACATGATCGCCTTCGGCCGGCCGTATATCACGAACCCTGACCTGCCTGAACGGTTCAAGAATGGCTGGCCATTAAATCCGGCGGAAGATATGTCTTTGTGGTATACCCCAGGCCCTGAAGGGTATACAGATTATGCCCCATTCAAAGCATAATAATCCCCGGGAGGGCGGTCGGTTCCCCTTTGCTCACATTTAGTTGGGGGCATGAGGGTCAGGTCTTTAATCTTGACATTCCCCATTCGGTGAAATTTCTATCTTACAGCACGGCCACATCGAAACAGATGTGACGGTGCACTTCTCCACGTCACTTTTCAAGGGAAAAAACGAAAGGGATACCATCAAAATTATAGACGTGATCCTTTTGTTTCTCTGAATTTCTGGATCACTCTAATCCCTCCAGATCCATGGCCGGATCAAAGGCGCGAACTTTCCCTTCGGATATTCGGGAGGCCAGGGTTTTTCCCAGTTCAAAGGCCTCCTGAAGCTGGGCTTCGGTCAATCTTCGGAGGAAGAAAGCTTTTGACCATTCATCATCATTTAGTTCCTTCGGGAAAACGGCGGCGGCATACTGGTCGATAACAAATTCCCCGTTAAACAACATGGGAACATTGCTTTTAATCCAAACCGTGCCGGAGTCGCAATAGGGCCTGAGCTCTTCGGGCACCATGCCCGCAGTGACGATGCTGGCCGAAGCTCTCGGCTTATCCGTCAAACGTGGCTCCGGACAGCCCTTCAGTCCCAGGAGTTCACCGGTCGGGCGGGATAAACGAAAGCAGGCTCTCTCCATAAAGACATACATCAATCCGGTGACAAAGCCCATATGAACCGGGGATCCCAGGAGCACTCCGTCAGCTTCCTTTATCTTTTCCAGGATTAACGTCACATCGTCGTCATGGGTGCAGGGCGCTATTTCCGATTCCAGATCGGCATAACACTTCAAACAGTTGGTGCAATAACGGATATCGTAATCTTTCAGGAGCAGATGTTCCGTTTCCGAACCAGCAGCGGCAGCCCCTTGAAGAGCCTTTTCCACAAGCGTTGCGGTTGTCCCCTGTTGACGATAGGTCGCGTTTAACGCCAGTAATTTCATTTGAGCCTCCCTGATTTGCCGTTGTCGACAACAATAGCAGAATATACAATTTCAGTCTCAGGTTAAATACCTAAGGGATTGGGGTCAGGCCCTGCCTTCTGAACCAAGTGTAATGTGGATTTCGGAATGCGGAGTGCGGAATAGAAACCCCAGAACAACAGAACAGCAGAAGTTCAGAACATCAGAGATAATAAAAAAAATATCAGAAGGCAGGTTTTACCTTCCTTCAATGTACCAACCTTTAAGGGTATTCAGTTTTTTAGTACGATAAAAAGAGGCATTTAACGACGGATAACAGCACATAGGTGATGATATTCAGATCCGTGTAATCGCTTATTATCTAAAGATTTCGTTTGTGATGGTCAAAAAGGAGATGCCATGAAAGGACTCAGGCAGATTGGCTCTTTAGCGTTCGTCTTCGGGCTTTTTACCGCAGTATTTGTCGGTATGCCATGGTTCGTAGTAGTTTCCGATGATCCGGTCATACCCTGGTGGCTGAGGTTAGCGGTCTTCTGCCTTCTGGGGGGAATTCTTTTGGTGCTGGCCACATTAGCACTCGAACAAAGGGGACTCAAGGTAACAGCGCAAGAGCCGCTGGCTCCCGTGTCCGATCGCACGGTTCTGCTGCTAAACTCCGATGTTGTGCCGGGTCGGGAGATCGATGAGATTCTCGGCCTGGTCCAGGGACACACGGTATTTGCCATCTGGCTTGGCAAAGACCTCTCCGCCATAGTCAGGCTGATTCTCGGTGGTGAATTGACGGAATATACGGAGATGATGGGGACCGCCCGGTCAACCGCTACCGAGAGGATGACGGCACATGCTGCTTCCATGGGAGCCGATGCAATCATCAATGTCCGCTATATGACAACGAGTGTGGTTGGCACTGCATCTGAATTGTTGGCCTACGGAACAGCCGTCAAGCTCAGCTGACCATGCTCATGCAGGCTGGCATCGCACCTGGTGTCCGGCCTGGGCCGCCCACACGAAGGTTTACGGTTTGACGAATCTTTCTTCCTGACTCCGGAAGCTCCATTTGAGTCAGGAGCCATTTTCTTGATGCCGGGGATGAAGAACATTTTGGGTTGTTGCGTATCTCGTGATACCTTATACATACCTGTCTTTTTGCAATATCGCATTTAATCCCAAAAATTAGGATGTTCGGTTCAGCCGCAAAAAAATGAAAAGATAGGAGGAGACAAATGCCTTTCTATTTAAAAGGGGTGGATGTCGTTCCTGAAGTTTCAAAATGCGGTTCAGCCCTGATCGTCCTTTGCAGGTTCTGTCCTGCTGCCAGTCTGGCCATGAGAAATGACCAGCCTTACATCGAATTCTTTCGCAGATTCCTAAAGACCGAATCGTATGAACAGTACATCAAGACTATGCGATCCCGTCTGGAAAAAGAAGGCCTCACAACAGATGTGTTTCAAGGTAATCTCCTCAATTTCATTATTTGCATGTGGACTTCAGGGCAACATAAGAAATTTTTAGAACGGGCACAGCAATATGAAGCTTTGGTGGTTATGGGCTGCGAAAGCGCATATGAATATGTGTGTGATATTGTCAAATCAACAGATTGCCGGGTATTTAAGGGTATGGAATCTGAAGGCGTTTTCAACGCTATACCGAAATTCCGCTGGCCCTTAACCATATCACTTGAATTATTCAGTGTAACTCCGATGCTTTACCAGAAGAAGAAAGAGTAGCATTTTGCTCATGGATTTCTGACTAAGTGGCCCCGAAATCCTGAATGGAATGCGGAAATCGGAGTGCGGAGTAAAATACAGTCCCGAGTCCCGTGTCCCGAGGAAACCCAGAAGTTCAGAACATCAGAACAACAGAACAGCAGAGAGCAGAGAGTAGCGAAAAACAAAGAAAGCAGAATACAGA
>CAYFXN010000136.1:0-4693 GCA_964347065.1 uncultured bacterium
AATGTTGATCGGCACAGCGAATAGGCATACAATGCAGTGTAAAGAACCTGATATATATCCGCTGCGAAAGGAGGAGGAATGCGCTACCTGATACTCGGAAGCGGTCCGGCGGGGATCGCCGCCGCCAAGGGAATCCGCAAAAGGGACACAGATGCCAAGGTCATCATAGCCACCGAGGGGACCGACGCACCCTACCTGAGACCCCTTCTGACGAACCTCATATCGGGGGAGACGGATGTGAAAAATATCGCTGATCCCCAGGGGGAAGGCCTGGCAGATCTAAACATCGACGTGCAGTACGGGAAGAGGGCAACGGGGATCAACACGGCGAGAAGAAAGGTAATCTTCGAGGGGGGCAATCACGAGCCCTACGACAGACTTCTCATTGCCACCGGCGGAAAACCGACCATGCCACCTCCCCTCATGAGGCACCCTGACTCTGTCTTTCCCCTCAACACTCTCGCAGATGCCCTTCGTATAAAGGAACACGCACAAAGATCAAAAAAAACAATCGTTTACGGACCCGGTTTCCTCGCCATCGAGGCGTGCAGGGCCATGAGGGCAACGGGACAGGAAGTTGTCTGGTTCAAGCCGAACCTGCCCAAGCACGGCTATCCCATAGCCCTGGGAGAATTCGAGTCGAGGTTTCTGGACGATGTGAGAAACAAAGGCATCGCGATAAAAGAAGGGGCAGATATAGAAGATATAGAAGCCGGGGAAGAGAACAGGGTGGCAGTCCATTCCACTGAGGGTGAGACCGTTCACTGCGACATGATAGTCGCCGCGACGGAACGCACTCCATCGGTCGACTTCCTGGAGGGAAGCGGCGTCGATTTTGGCACAGGAATTTTCGTGGACGAATACCTGCAGACGGGTGCACCGGACGTATATGCAGCAGGAGACTGCGCCGAGCTAATCGACGTAGAGTCCGGCGAAAAGCGGATCAACTTCGGCTGGCGAAGCGCCATCAAGCATGGGCAGCTTGCCGGGGAGAACATGGCTGGCCGCTATAAACGCTACATCGGGAAAAAAGTAGACTACTTCTGGCTGATCTTTGGCCCTTCTCTCCAGGATAGGCTCAAGTGATTACTGGGTTTTCCGCTCTGGAGAGGAATGCGTAACAAAGCGATCACCACCACCTCATGGGCGCCACGATGAGCACGATTGTAACAACCAGGGCAAGATTCAGATAGGCGAAAAAGTAAAAAATCTTGAGATATAAAGGTTTTTCCCTGATCACTCCAGGCTCGAAGATTTTGTCGACAAGGGGCATCCGCAAAACCCTATCCTCCCCGTGGGGAGCCGTTTTGAGGTCATCAGTCAGGTCGAAGCCCGCGTGATGCTTGCCCACGTGATCCCTCTTTTCCCACATCTTACTCGCCGTCACATCGTAAATATTGCCGGAATAGCCAAGGTACGCCTTCCCCCCCTCTTTTCCGCGAAACATTGGTGGGGTCGGTTCCCATTTTCTCAGATTATTTCCTATTCCCCTATCCTGTAGTTTGTTTCACCCGAATCTAGCTTCGTTCTTGCTCCTTGAGAAAATGAAAAAACATGAGGATATGGGAACTGACCCCATTCACTCGGTACCAAAGAGATACCCGCCCGCTCGATATCAACATTTTTCCAACTGAATCCAGGGGGCCATAAAATAGTCATATTTACAGGAGTAACGTACATGGAACTTCAGGAAGCACGCAATACCGAAGGCGGCAAGGAGGATGATAACGAGATGAATTCCGGAATCGATATGGTGCTGGAAAGGAACCGTAAATACATGGAAGGATTCAACGAGGGGGGGTTGCCGGGAAGGCCGACCAGAATCCGGCTCGCTATCCTGGCATGCATGGACTGCCGACTGCACGTATCGAAGCTGCTGGGCCTGGAATTGGGCGATGCGCACATAATGCGCAACGCCGGCGGGATCGTTACCGAAGACGTCCTGCGATCGCTGATCATCTCCTGCAGAATCGGTGGGACGCGGGAGTTAATGATCATCAACAATACGAAATGCGGTATGCTAACCTTCAAGGACGAGGAGCTTGCGGCGCAGCTGCAGCAGGAAACGGGCAAGGCCCCCGTCGTACCGGCTCGATTCCTCGCGTTCACCGATCTGGAGGAGAACGTGCGCCAGCAGATCCGAAAGGTGAAGTCGCACCCGTGGATACCCGAAAATCTCCCGGTCCGTGGATTCATCTACGACGTCGACACAGGGCAACTTTCGGAGATATCCCTCTGACAAGTCGCGGAACGATATGGACTCGCAGGGACCACCACGTGCAGCTTTGGGGTCAGTTCCCGTTTTCTCAGATTATTCCCTATTCCCCTGTCCTGTAGTTTGTTTCACCTGTAACCAGGGGCGACGGGAAAATGAGAAAAACATGAGGATATGGGAACAGACCCCATTCATCCCACAAGCTCGACATACCGGTGGTTCGAGGACGCGGACGGAGACGGGATGACCGACAACGAGGAGGGGTACGGCGGGACGGGAAATGAAAGTACGGATTCAGATGGAGACGGAACGGCGGACTTCGTGGATCCATTAACGACGCATTTTGCATCCGATACGGGGTCGGGAACCACGGTCCTGTCTATTTCCGACGGTGTGCTCGATAGTTGCTCGACCGTCGATGAAAGCGCCTCCATGAGTAGCGAAGGAATGCCGAAGAATATCGATTTTAAATGGGGTTTCATCACTTTCAGGATAACGGGGCTGGAACCGTACAGTTCCACGGACATCACATTGATCCCACCCGAAAATCTAGGCAGCTCGGCACAATACTGGAAATACGATCAGGGCAGTTATTCTCAGGTAGCAAACGCGACTGTCAGCAGTGGGCACATGACCTTCACGCTCACTGATGATGACGGGGACGGGATAGTGACAGATCCGGGGGCTATAGAAGTACCAACCGCCAGCGGAACCGGGCCTGCCGCGTCAGCTAGCGGGGGAGGCTGCTCATTCATCCCCGGGAGTGGTTCTTCCCGGGGCGTTTGGCCACCTATCGGGTTCTTATTCCTCGCCGCAGCATGGTTGTACTTGAAAAGGGGGAAGAGGGAAAAATAAATAGTTTTCTTCTTCGGCGGATTTAAATCCCTGAAACTAATCTTCGATCGCCCGTGAGCTTCTGATGTTCGGAGTTGCGGATCATCGGTTGTTCGAACCATCGGGTTTCCGGTTTCTTCTGCTCTCTCCGCTTTTTTCTCTCTTGGGTTCCTTTAAGCTTTCGCCTCTCTTTTCTCTGAGTGTCGCATCCAAAAAGTAGAATTACCAAACATTGTATGGTATATTACTCGAATGGGACTGGTAACGAAGAAAATCGGGAACAATCAATATACGTACCTCGTCTATCGCGAGGGGGACTCCGTGGTGCACAGGTACATCGGGCCTGCAGGGAGCAAGGAGTCGAATGCGCTCATGAATCTTAAGAAGGTCACCGCACAGGTACCAAATACATTCAAGGACCTCTTCTGGGATACGTCACCTTCCAGGATCCATCTCGGGAAACACGCACGGTACGTAATCGAAAGGGTGCTGGAATACGGTGGTCTCGACGCCTTTCACTGGCTCCAGCTCGTGTACCCCTCACGAAAAATTATCGAGGTGCTCCATACCAGCAGAGGACTTTCCGAAAAATCACGAAACTACTGGAGGATCTGGTTTGGGACATAGAATGTATAAAGAGATCCTTCCGGAAAAAACCAGGTTGGTCCTGTCACGCCTCGCGAGTACGATGAAAAAGTATGACGCCATACTTGCAGGTGGTACGGGTCTCGCCCTCCGCCTCGGCCACAGAGTTTCCATCGATCTCGATTTTTTCACGAGTAAGGAATACAGAGTCGAATCCCTCCTGTCCGATATCCGCAAAACCGACCTCCCCTTCCAGATCATCCGTGAAGAGGAAGACACCCTGATCTTTCTCCTGGGTGGGATCAAAACATCGATTTTCAGATATGACTATCCCTTTCTCGAGAAAACGGGGCAGTTGGAAGGAATCAGCGTGGCGGGGATCCTCGATATCGCGTCCATGAAGGTGATCGCCGTCATCCAGAGGGGAACGAAAAGGGATTTCGCCGACCTCTACTTCATTCTCAATAAAGTACCTTTTTCACGGATCGCATCCCATATGGTGCGCCGGTTTGGACCGGAAAGGCTGAGCCCGGTGCACATGGGAAAGTCCCTGGTCTATTTCACCGACGCCGATTCAGAACCGGACCCGGAGTACATGAAGGGGAAAGATCCCGGGTGGGAGAGAGTGAAGGCATTCTTCAAGGATCACGTGAAACAGCTCGTCCTGGACCTGGACGCTGCAATCAAGCATTCCCCGTAGGGCATTTGGGTCAGTTCCCATTTTCTCAGATTATTTCCTATTCGCCTATCCCGTAGTTTGTTTCACCTGTAACCAGGGGCGACGGGAAAATGAGAAAAACATGAGGATCTGGGAACTGACCCCATTCACCAATTCACCAATGAGAATAATTTAGTGGTGACTCTTCCCTGGACCGATTTCTATAAGTTCTATCTCAAATATCAGTTCTTTTCCCGCGAGAGGATGATTGGCATCAAGCGTTACGCGTGATTCATCCACGCGGGTTACCGTCATCGTTTTCGAACCACCTCCCTCAAGTGGAACCTCAATTTTTTTCCCAATTTCCGGTGCAATATTATCCGGGAACAGTTCTTTATTGA
>CAYFXN010000137.1:0-4651 GCA_964347065.1 uncultured bacterium
GGAAGGGTTTCGGGCATTCAAGGAAAAGAGGAAACCGCAGTTCAAAAAATATATTGATAAAAAATAGGCTCTTCCCGCGTCCACAGAAAAACCAGTCTATAGTTCAGCGTCAAACGTCCAGAGGTTCGAATTTCAATTTTTTTGAACTCAGAACTTCGAACCTTGACTTTGAACCGGTTTTCCTTTGGACTATGAACTCTGAACTCTGAACTTTTTATGTGAGGAGGTTATCCATGAAGTCGCTCTTTGATGAGGTGAGCCTGGGGAGTATGACCCTGAAAAACCGCTTCGTTCGTTCCGCCACCTGGGAGGGGATGTGCGATGAGCGCGGGGCGCCCGGCGACAAGCTCGCTTCCCTGTATGAAGATCTGGTACGGGGCGGCGTTGGGCTCATTGTCAGCGGATATGCATACGTGCGGCCCGAGGGCAAGCAGCAAGTGGGAAAACTCGGCATTTACGACGATTCCCTCGTATCACCAGCGTCGGTCCTCGTGGAGAGGGTGCACTCCCTCGGGGGGAAGATCGCCATCCAGCTCGTTCACGCAGGAGGTCAGGCGAACAGGAGCGTCTCGGGTCTGGAGACTATTGCCCCATCGGCTCTGCCCTTTCCCAGCTACGCGGAGGTACCCCGCCAGATGACGGAGGATGATATCAGGGAATGTGTCGAGGCTTTCGCCGATGCAGCGGAGAGGGCACGTGCTTCGGGTTTTGACGCGATCCAGCTTCACGGCGCCCATGGGTTCCTCATCAGCCAGTTTCTGTCTCCCGCCACAAATAAAAGAGACGACGCCTACGGGGGAAGCCTGGAAAACCGGTCACGTTTCCTGATGGATGTTTATCGGGCTGTGAGGGAGAGGGTTGGATCCGAGTTCCCGGTTTTCATAAAGGTGAACGCCGACGATTTTACAAGCGGCGGTCTGTCCTTCGATGAATCCGTCAGGGTAGCGGAGATGCTCGACGATGCGGGAATCGACGCGATAGAGGTCTCGGGCGGCACGCCGGCCTCCGGCGAGAGGAATGCGGCCAGGCTCGGGATATTGAGCCCTGAGAAGGAGGCGTATCACAGGGAGTTCGCGTCTGCGATGAAGGAAAAAGTCAAAGTTCCCGTCATTCTTGTCGGAGGCCTTCGCTCGCCCAGGATGCTCGTGGAAATTCTTCTCTCGGGTGATGCAGACCTCTTCTCCATGTCCCGGCCATTTATCAGGGAGCCCTCACTCATCAACCGCTGGTATTCGGGGGACAACGATGTGGCAACCTGCATATCCTGCAACGGTTGCTTCGAGCCGGGCTTGAAGGAAGGTGGCATCTACTGCGTCGTGGAGAAGAGGGCAAGGGAAAAATAGGAGGTCCAAGGTACCGGAAAACGGTCCAAAGTCCAGCGTTCATAGTCCAGAGGAACCCAGTTTCCCATTGCTTCATATTTTGTCTTGGTTTTCATTCCGCACTCCGATTTCCGCATTACCACCCTTACCGATTTGCTGTTATCTGATGTTCTGATTTTCCTCTGGACTCTGGACTATGAACTATGAACTATGAACTATGAACTAAATTAATCCATCGATGGATATGAGCAGTATGACCAGCAGGGCAAAGAAGTTCGTGGCCCGGAAGAGGGCCGGTACGGGAACTTCTTTAGCATCCTTTTTGAGAATAAACATGCTGCACAGGATGAAGAGGGTAGCGCCTGCCGTCAGAAGAATGCCGATCGCTGGCGAACCGGTGATATTGAAGAGGGGCAGGGAGAGTGACGTGACGGCAGTTGCCATCAACCAGATGAAGGTGATCCTTGAGAGCTGTTTCTTGCTGAACCTCGAAGAGGGAGCGGGGAGACCGGCTCTTTTGAAGTCCTCTCCGTACCGTATGGTCAGGAGCCAGAAGTGGGGCACCTGCCATATGAAGAAGAAAAAAGAAAGGATCACGAGCTCCGGATCCGTTACCATTCCGCCGGCTGACACCCAACCGATTGCGGGCGGAATGGCTCCCACGATGGCACCCGGTATCACGGCGAAGGCGGTGACCTTTTTCAGGTTCGTGTAGACCAGGGTGTACCAGAGAAGGGCAAAGACCCCGAGGCCCGACGCGACGGGTCCTCCCGCGTAGAGAAGAACCAGCCAGCCAAGGGCGGAGAGGGCCAGGGCGACCTTGAGGGCGTTTCCCGGAGAGATTTCTCCCGAAGGTATCGGCCTGTTTCGTGTCCGCTCCATTTTTGCGTCCACGTCTCTCTCCTGGTACTGGTTGAGGGCCGAGGCGCCCATAGCGATCAAGAGAGTCCCGAGAAAAACGCCCGGAAGCGCAGGGGAGAGGGAAGACTCGCCTGCGGACAGGATGAACCCCGCAACCGCCGAGAGCGATGCGAGGATTGATATGTTCCCCTTTACGAGGGAAAAATACATCGTCAGTCTCATATGAACCCGTTTCCGTGAATTATTTCAGTGTCTTCAGGTACTCGATCATCTCTTCCAGTTCTCCATCCGTCAAAGCGCCTTCCAGCGAAGGCATAATGGGAGGATACCCCTTGACGATGTCCACCCCCGGGTTGAGGATCGATTGTCTCAGGTACACCTCGTCAGAGGTGACCTCGCGCTCCTTCCCGTCCGTTATGACCGTCGTCTTCCGGTTGTAAATGCCCTTGAACGAGGGACCGACGAGCCTGCTCCCGTCGACTGAGTGGCAGCCGATGCATCCTTTTTCCGAAACGAGGGATGCTCCCTTTTCACCGGAAACCTTCTTTTTCGACCCTTCTGCCGTTTCCTCCTTTGCTACCTTCGCATCTTCCTCGAGCCACCGGCTAAATTTCTCGGGGGGTATTACGTTGACCTTCGACATCATGGAGGAGTCAGCCACACCGCAATACTCGGCGCAGAAAAGATCGAATTATCCCTCCGCGTCGGCTGCGAACCAGAGATAGGTTTCCTGTCCCGGCACGGTGTCCTCTTTTACCCTGAAAGCCGGGATAAAGAGGCTGTGCAGCACGTCCTTTGAAGTCATCACGAGCTTGACCGGTTTCCCGAGGGGCACGGTCAGTTCACTGCTCTTCTTCCCGCTTTCATATTCGAAGAGCCAGGACCACTGGCGGGCGGTGACCTTGATGATCATGGCATTTTTCGGCACGGTCCGCATATATTTGAATCCCGCATATCCATAGTAGAACATTGCGAGAACGAGGATCGTGGGTATCAGCGTCCATGCAACTTCCAGGAGGAAATTCCCCTCGATGTCCTGGGGGTCGGGATTCTTATCCCTGCTGTACCGGAAGACGAAGTAGATCATGGTGACGGTGACCAGGACCAGGAGAATCAGTGAAATAGCGGTGATGAAGATGAATACATTGTCAACCGTTCCGGATAGCGTTGGAAAACCTGTTATCATATGGCTCGTTCACCTGTAGAGAATATCGAAAAATGTCATGCCGATGAAAACCGTCAAGGTCATGATGGTGACGAAAAACATCACCTTGAATAACCTTTTTTCGTACTTGAGGTGCATAAAGATTGCCAGGACGAGGGTCGCCTTTATCGACGCGATAACCAGCGCCGACAGCACGCTCAATTTGCCGAGCTGCATCAGGGATACGGAAACCGTTATCACCGTAAAGAGGAGCAGGGTGATCCACACGAAGAAGTATGTGCCGTATCCGGTTTCGTGATCTTGGTTATTTTTCTTTTCCATACCGTATCTCCTCTCAGGTTATCAGGTAAAAGAGCGGAAAAAGGTAGATCCAGATGATGTCCACCAGGTGCCAGTAAAGGCCCGTGTTTTCCAGCTTTACGAAGTCTTCCGCGTTGATGCTCCCCCTGTGCGTGAGGTAGGCCGTGACGCCGATGGCCACAAGTCCGATCAGGACGTGGAGTCCGTGGAGCCCTGTCATGGTGTAGTAGAGCCCGAAAAAGAGCACTTCCCCACTGCTCCGTTGCAACAGGGATGTGGAGCCGGGATAGATGCCATGGTGGATCTTTGCACCCCACTCGAAATACTTGTTGACGAGAAAGAGAAACCCCAGCGCGATAGTGAGAATCTGCAGCACGACGGAAAGCTTCCTGTTTCCCCGGCGAGTGGCCAGAATCGAGAGTGCTATCGTGAGGCTGCTGGAAAGCAAGATCAGCGTGTTGGCCGTTCCGAGGACAACGTCGAGCTCGCTGGCTCCGGCGTGAAACTCCAGGGGGTGTTTGTATCGGTAGACGGAGTAGAGCAGAAACATGCCCCCGAACAGGATGAACTCGGTGAAGAGAAAGAGCCACATGCCGATTTTCGACCCTGTATAGTCAACGTGTTTTTCCACCGCGTGGGCGGTAACTTCCTGCATGGGCCTCACTCCTTCTTTCTTTTATAGGGACCACCGGTAACAGTGGGAATTTCCTCGAAATTTTCGAGCGGGGGTGGAGACGTCGTCTGCCACTCGAGCGTTGTCCCATCCCACGGGTTGCTCACGGCCCGTTCGCCCCTCGAGATCGATCGTATGAGGTTCACAAACATGATGATCAATCCTGCTGCAAGTATCCACGAGCCGATTGTGGAAATCATGTTGAGGGTCTGGTAATTTGCCGGGTAGTCGTAATACCGCCTGGGCATTCCACTGTATCCGAGTATGAAGAGGGGAAAGTAGAGGATGTTGAAGCCGATGAAGAGGGTGAACCAGGCTATTTTTGCCTTT
>CAYFXN010000138.1:0-4611 GCA_964347065.1 uncultured bacterium
CTTTTTGGAAGGCCTTTCTCACTTTTTTCCTGAGTTTCGCATCCGCCATGACCCGGTACCCCGTGTAGGCGAGAAGAACGACCCCTTCCATCATGCCCCGCAACCCATCCTTCGCAACGGTCGCTTCCCTGAACTCGTGGGTGTGTATCTCCACCCTCTTTCCGCGCACGATGGGAACGAGAGGCTGGATGGCGGGAACGCGATTCGATACGTTCCCGATATCCGAGGAACCGAGGTTTCTATCCTTTGGCACCCTGTCCTCTTTGATGCCCGCGCGTGCCATTCCCCCCCGGTAGATTTCCGTGAGAACGGGATTTATCCTCATCGGTTCCAGGGTGTAGTATAGATTTTTCACCGAGAACCTGCACCCCGTTGCCTTCGCCGCTCCCCTGGCGCAGCCTCGAAGCTTTCTGGCCGTCTCCTCGACGGATAAAACGGAGGGAGCCCTCACATAGAAGTAGGCCGAGGTCCGCTCGGGGATAATGTTCGGGGCAACACCCCCCTCGGTGATAATTCCGTGCACCCTTACATCATCTGAGAGCTGCTGCCGCAGCAGGCCGATGGAGTTGAAAAAGAGTATGAGGGCATCGAGAGCATTTATGCCCTGCTCGGGATATGCGGAGGCATGCGCCGCTTTTCCATGAAAGGTGACGGTCACTTTCTTAAGCGCGAGATATCCTTTGTCCACAACCCTTCTCGATGAAGGGTGGATCATCATGGCAGCATCGAGGCCGTCGAATACCCCCTCTGAAGCCAGCTTCACCTTCCCGAAACCGCTCTCCTCGGCAGGGGTGCCGAAACAGAGAACGGAGCCTTTCACACCACGTTTTTTCATGACCCGGGAAAGAACGACGGCGGCGCCCAGGGAAGCTGCAGCTACGATATTGTGCCCGCAGGCGTGCCCGATCTGAGGAAGCGCGTCCATCTCCGCAAGATACCCCACGGAGGGGGCTTTCCTCCCCCCGGCCTTTCTCGCAACGAAGGCCGTCCTCAGTCCCCCGATCCCCCTCTCCACGTGGAACCCCCAGCGATGAAGGAAACTCGCCAGGGTTTCAGCGGTTTTGTGCTCCTCAAAAGACACCTCGGGGTTTGCGTACAGGGAGTTGACGATGGCACCAAGCTCTCCCTTTAAGCTCCGGGCCTCCCCCTTAATTATTTCGAGCACTTCCATTTGCCCCGCTCCCCTCTTTGCACCGGTTACGTTATAATACCACAATGACCAAGGGAACATGACACGTGCCTATGACGCAGTGGAAAGCCCTCAAAATAAGGGTGAAACGGCGATACATCGATCCCCTGTCCGGCTTCCTCTACCCGAGAGGGTGCATGGGCATCTCCTACGACGAGACCACCATCGATGAAAACGCGACGCTGCCGGAGCAGAGAGAGGACGACCTCACCGATGTTACCGCCTACTTTTCATTCACGTCGGACTCGAGGAAGATCGCGAAAGAACTCAGGGATTTCGTGTCCGGCCTTCCGAGAATGGACGGAAGTTACGCAATAGAGTCGGTAGAAGTCCAGGATTTCGGCTGGGCAGACAAATGGAAAGAGTTTTTCAGTCCCATCAGGATCGGCAGGTCCGTAACGGTAACTCCCTCCTGGGAAAAACGCCGGGCTTCCGCTGGGGATACGGTCCTGGTAATCGATCCCGGCGAAGCCTTCGGAACAGGTTCCCACGAAACGACGCGGCTCTGCATCGAACTCATCGAAAGGGAATTTGAAAAATCCCTTCCTGAAAAGTGCCTGGATATCGGGTGCGGAACGGGAATCCTCGGAATATTGATGGCGACGCTCGGCGCGCGAGAAGTCCTGGGAATAGATATCGACCCAAAGGCCGTGGTTGCCGCCAACGAAAACTCCCGTGTCAACGGAACGCAGACTACGTTCAGAGCGATCGACCGGCCCGTTGGCACTATCAGGGAACAATTCGACTTTCTCTCGGCCAACATCATCGCGGAAACGCTCATTTCGATGAAGGAAGAAATCTTCTCCCTTCTCGCAGCAGGGGGGAGGGCGGTCCTATCGGGTATCCTCATCGATAAGACCGAATGGTTAACCGATGAGTTTCACAGAACCGGCCTGAACCTCGTCGAAACTTCCTTCCTCGGCATCTGGTCGGCAGTAACCCTGAAGAAGGAATGAAGATGCCTCTTTTCTTCCTGCGGGGAAAAAACATTGGCGGGAACATGGCAACCTTCGCCGAAGAGGAGGCACGGCATATCAAGAGGGTTCTCCGCCTGAAACGGGGTGACACCATCTCTGCCTTCGACGATCAAGGAAAGCGGTATCGACTGACCATCGTCGATGAAACGGCCAAGACGGTCATCGCCCGCATCGACAGATCCTGGGAGGTATCTTCTGATAGGCGCGTCGATATTCTCCTCGGCGTGGGAGTACCGAAGGGAGATCGGTTCGACTACATCCTGCAAAAATCGACGGAGCTCGGTGTGACCGAAATCGTGCCTTTTCTTTCCTCCAGGACGGTTGTGAAAGTCCAGCCGGGAAAAAAAGCAAGCCGCCTTTCACGCTGGAGGAGGGTCGTCCTGGAGGCAGTGAAGCAGTGCGGATCACCCCACATTCCCCGGTTGGAGGAATTATACACCTTCCCGGGTGTACTCAAGCACACGGCCGGGTGCGCCCTCAAGATCATGCTCTACGAGGAAACGTTTGACTTTTCGATGAAGCGCATCCTGGAAGAAAGAGGGCAGGTGAACAGCGTGGCGCTCCTGGTTGGACCTGAGGGGGGGTTCTCGAAGGAGGAAGTGGAGAGTGCCCGGGAGTCGGGTTTTACCGTTGCGGGCCTCGGAAACAACATTCTCCGCGTGGAAACCGCAGCCGTCGCCGCCCTGGCCATGATCCAGTACCGGTTCGAGAACCTCTGAGGAAAGAGAGCATGGACAAAAAGCTCGATTTTTATGGTGCAGCCGCAAATGACAGCGGCGACAAACAGGTCCGGCATACCGGCGTGTTCATACGGCTTCTTGCACGGACACTCGACGTGATCGTTCTCGTGGCCATAATCAACATACTCTTCTCCATCGATAACTTAGGAGGAAACAGAGGCTGGTGGTCTCCCCTGCCGATTCCGGGAGGGCTCGTTTTTTCCGGAGGCGGAGGTCTCGTTCTCGAGAACATCATCCGGGGGATATTTTATGGAGGAATCCATCCCCTCTACTACATTCTGATGCACGCCTTGGGGGGACAGACCCTGGGAAAGATGGCGTTCCGTATCAAAGTCGTCACCATCGATGGGCAGGACATCACCATGGTACAGTCGATCCTGAGATGGGTCGGTTACCTTATATGCGACCTAACACTCGGAATCGGCTACCTTCTCATCCCCTTCACCCAGCTCCGGCAGGGCCTCCACGACAAGATCGCCCAAACGACGGTCATGCACCTGTAACGATAGTTGAAGAAATGTTTGGCCAGAAAAAACCAGTCCATAGTTCAGCGTTCAGCGTTTAGGGTGAAACAGAAAGTTTCTCATTTCTCATTCTTATTATTTATCATTTTTCAACTAAATCGCTGCGTCATACGTCGGGCTCTGAAATCCTGCTTTGATTTTTCAAATAGTTATGTCCGAGCACAACAGCTCGAAACCGAAAGAATCGAAATTTCATCGAAATGTTAGGTTTCTCTTGACGCAAGACAAATCAAGCGGTCGGGACATAACAGTTTGAAAATCGGAGGAATTATGGCCGGCGGAAGCAGGAACAACGGCGGTGAAGTGTCAATCGTTATCTGCGGCGAGGCAGGGCAGGGGATCCAGACTCTCGAGACCCTCGTCACCTGGGTCCTCAAAAACTCGGGGTACAACGTTTTCGCAACGAAAGAGTTCATGTCGAGAGTTCGGGGAGGAGCCAACTCCACCTCCATCCGGGTGGCCGCGCAGAGGGTGGCTGCGTACGTGGACAGGATAGACCTGCTCATCCCTCTCTTGCCGGACGGCATCCCCCGCCTGGCAGACCGAATCACTCCCGAAACGATCATCATCGGAGAAAAAGAGAAAATAGCGAAGGTGGTAGATGCGGATAGATACCGGATACTAGATATACCCTTTTCGAAGATCGCTTCCGATATGGGTGAAGGTTTCTACGCGAATATCGTGGCAACGGGCGTTATCTCCTGCGTGTTCGATATCGAGCACGAAATTTTAAGCACCATCGTGGGGAAGATTTTTTCGGAAAAGAGCCGGGACGTCATTGACAAAAACATCAAAGCCCTCGAAGCGGGATGCCACATCGGCCTGGGGCTCATCAAGTCGGGAGAGATAGCCAATATACCGAAAAACCCCCGGGTTACGGGGGAGCTGCTCCTGAACGGAACAGAGGCGGTGACCTTTGGAGCAGTTGCCGGGGGGTGCAATTTCATTTCCTCCTATCCCATGTCCCCCTCAACGGGCGTTTTGACCCACCTCTCACAGCTCGCCGAGGATTTCGGCATCGTTTCCGAGCAGGCAGAAGACGAGATAAGCGCCATCAACATGGCAATCGGTGCCTGGTACGCAGGCGCACGGGCAATTATCACCACCTCGGGAGGTGGATTCGACCTGATGACCGAAGGCTTGAGCCTCGCCGGCATGATCGAGAGCCCACTGGTGATCCA
>CAYFXN010000139.1:0-4531 GCA_964347065.1 uncultured bacterium
GAATTGCGCGCGCATTTCCATGGTTTTCTGTCTCACCTGCGGTGGTTGCTGAATACGAAAAACCCTGGGTGCCTCGTTCAAACTGAAGGGGTCGAGCAGGGCTAAGATTTCATCCCTCTTCTCTATTCCAATGACGATGTCGGGGGCGAGAAGGTCGATTTTGTATTCCTTGAGCACACGCGCGGGCGGAGCTGAGAGGTAACCTGTCGTGTCGATGATGGTCTTTTCGCAGCGCTGGCTCGCCATCTGGGTAATGATCTTTGCCCCCGTTATACAAGGGAGGAGATTACCCTCTGGTGACAGCGTCCCGGTGAAAAAAATGTCTTCGGGAGGTATGTCTTCAAGGAGCGAAAAATCTTCTTTGACTTTTCCCCAGCCGATGGTGGTCGGGGGCCCGATACTCGACTGCCCCACATCGAGGTCACAGACTGCGATGTCGTTGGAGCCGGAAAGACGCCTGGCTATCTCCGATACCAGCGTGGTTTTGCCCGTATCAACCTCCCCGATGACCATTATAGATCTGGCTTTGCGCAAAGCATCGAGGACCTTTTTATCTGAGAGAAACTCTGAAAAGGCCCGCATCTGCTCTTCCCCTGGCTTTGATTGGCTCAAGATTTATTATAGAGGAATCTTTCACCTTCGATCGACCACTTCAGCGAAGGTCCGCGCGAAAATATCGGTCCGTGGCAAAATTTGATAAACTATAGACCATATGCTCAGGTGGCTGAAGAGATATCTCCCCGGCGAGCGGCTGGCCGTGCTTTCCTTCGACGGGCTGATGATGGCCAGGTCGGTGGCACCCTACCTGCGCCTTATCCGGTTCGTCGAGAAAAGCAGGTTCATAAAGGGTCTCCTCTTCCAGGTGGACAGCCCGGGGGGTACGGCTGCGGCTTCCGAGATGCTCTATTTCTCACTGAAAAGGCTCAGCGAAAAGAAACCCGTGTACTGTTATGCTCTCATGGCCGCCTCGGGCGGCTACATGGTCGCCTGCGGGTCGAAAAAGGTGTTTGCCCCTCCCACGGGGCTACTTGGCAGCATCGGCGTTCTCTCCATCAAGCCGGTTTTAAAGGATGTTATGGAGAAGGTGGGCATCAGGCTCGAGGTGATGAAGAAGGGCGCAAGCAAGGACATGTCCCTTTTTCACCGTGAGCTGACGGACGACGAGAGATCGAGGCTCGAGGAGCTTCACGAGGATCTCTATCAGAGGTTCATCGATATAGTCGTGGAGGGAAGGGGAGTTCCCAGGGAGAGGGTGAGCGAGATGGCAACGGGAGAGCTCTTTTCGGCGAAAAAGTCCCTGGAGTACGGGCTCATCGATGAAATTTCCGATATAGAAACAGCCCTCGAGCGGCTCTCCGGCGAGACGGGGGTTAGGAAGGAAAATACCGTGTTTCTCAAGGTGAGAAAGCCCCTGATGAAACAGTTCATGGCTTCCGGAATGGCGGCGGCATTCGATGAGTTCTACAGCCTGCTGATTTCCGAACATTACCGGAACCTCTCCTGATTTTCCAATAAGCATTCTGAGCCATTCATCCACGGAGTGACAATAAAATTCAAGAACCCAAAAACAGTGCAGGTTTATCTAATAAAACGAAGCTTTGTCGTAACATCACCCTAAGCGGGGAGGATCTATTGCGATGAAATGGCTGATCAAGACGGAGAATGATGTAGCTGCCCTGTTCCTTCGACTTTTCCTCGGCGTCGTCATGTTTCCCCACGGTGCACAGAAGGCCCTTGGCTGGTACGGGGGGAACGGTTTTTCCGGAACCATGGGATTTTTTACCACCAAGATGGGGATTCCGTACGTCCTCGCACTGCTCGTCATAGCCGCCGAGTTCCTGGGTGCCCTGGGGCTGATTGTCGGCTTGTTCACCAGGGTTGCGGCCTTTGGCGTTTTTAGCGTGATGATCGGTGCCATATACATGGTGCACTGGAAGTTCGGATTTTTCATGAACTGGGCCGGGAAAAACCCCGGGGAGGGATATGAGTTTCACCTTCTCGCGATCGCTATTGCCTTTGCTCTGATGATAAAGGGAGGCGGAGCCCTGTCGATCGACCGATTGATTTCCCGGGATCTCAGGTGAGGAGGAAATCCTTTAAGGGGGAAAAGGGTCTGATAAACGGCTGATTTCTCAGCGTTTCCGGGAATGAAAGAAGTGGGAGGAGATCTGGTGCCTGTTCCGGGCGACCCACCGGTAAACCCCGGCGATGAGCAAATTTACAACCGGTATTTTCCATAAAACGGTCAAAAGCCACCATGTGCGGTCCGATTTGAGGATTTCCAGGATCGCAGCGTCCCCCGATAAGACGGTTCCGTCGGGGGTAACGAGCTGCATCGCCGATTCGCACTCCTCCTTCCTCATTTCGGGAAAGAGGGTTTCTCTCTCCCGTGAGTCGCAGGGGACGAGATCAAACCGCTCTTCTTTGAAACGCTCTACCAGCCATCCGACGGATTTGCTGCACAGAGGACAGGTGTCGTCGAATATGACGGTAAATTTCTCCTGCATTTTCGTTGCCACGTGAAACATTCTCCTCATACATTAGATGAAATCGGGTGAGCTGCGGTGCGCCCCGAATGTCCCGGGAGATGCGGCGTCGTTTCATATAAAGGTTTTACTAACGGAAAAGATCGTGCTGAAATGATAAGAGGAAGCTCCCACGCTGTTTTCCAGGAAAGTGCTCCGGCGAAAGGAGATATATCATGGGAAAAGCAATAATAGTGGATGCGGTGAGGACTCCTCTCGGAAAGAGAGGTGGCGTGCTTGGATCGGTTCATCCCGTGGAATTGCTCGCACGGGTCCTGAGCGCTCTGGTAAACCGGTGCGGGGTGCCCCGGGGGCAGGTTGAGGATATCATCGCTGGATGCGTCACCCAGACCGGGGAGCAGGGGGCGAACATCGCCCGGCTCTCGGCGCTGCTGGCGGGTTTTCCCGTCCATGTCCCCGCCGTGTCAATCAACAGGATGTGTGGGTCGAGCCAGCAGGCTATACACTTTGCTGCCCAGGCAATAGAAGCGGGAGACATGGATCTTGTGATCGCGGGAGGTGTGGAGAGCATGAGCAGGGTTCCCCTGGGCTCCGATTACGGCGAGTTTCACCCGGCTCTCATCGATAAGTACGGCCTCGTCCACCAGGGGATATCGGGGGAGATGATGGCAAAACAGTGGAGCATCACCCGGGACGAGATGGACCGTTTTTCCCTCGAAAGCCACCGAAAAGCTGGCGTTGGGACGGAGATGGGATTTTTCAGGGAAGAGATCGTTCCCGTGAAGGTTTCCGGTGAGGGGGGTGGAGAGATCGCCATCGATCAGGACGAGGGGATCCGTCTCGACACGTCACTTGAGAAACTCTCGTCCCTGAAACCAGCATTCAAGGAGGATGGCGTCATAACGGCGGGAAACTCCAGCCAGATAACCGATGGTGCCGCGGCGGTCCTCATCTCATCTGAGAAGAAGGCGAAAGAGCTTGGTCTTCAGGGGAAGGCGAGGGTCCTTCACAAAGTGGTCGTGGGCAGCGACCCGGTCCTCATGCTCGACGGGGTTATTCCGGCCACGAGAAAGATCCTGAAAAAAAGCGGTCTCTCCCTGAACGATTTCGATCTCATAGAGATCAACGAGGCATTTGCGAGCGTCGTCCTGGCCTGGGCGAAGGAGCTCGAACCCGATATGGACAGGGTGAATCCCATGGGGGGAGCTATTGCCCTGGGCCATCCCGTCGGTGCATCCGGCGCCAGGATCATGGCTACCATGATTCACGGGCTCGAAAGGCTGAAGGGATCGCTGGCCCTCCAGACCATGTGCATCGGCCACGGGATGGCCACGGCCACGATCATAGAGAGAGTATAGCAATATCTGATTTCCGAGAACCCCACAATCCGTAGTCTTTTCATGTTGCCGATTCCGCATGGAAAAACCTCTTGAGGATTGTGAACCACATCCTTCAAAAGAATGAAATTTTTTATGATTCTTTCTCGTAGAGATTTAATCGTATTAAGAGGCACTTCATATCGATCGGGCCTGCGACCCGGGGAAGAGCCGGCAGTGGTATGGGAAAGGGTCGATTTGGTATATAATAGTCAAAATGTAATCGATTCAGGGGTTTTTTATGTCCGGTTTTCGATATTTTCTTGATGCTCCACCCTTTTCTATGATCGTAGGACACGATCTGCTCAAGAAGGCACTCATTTTCAACGCAATCGATCCGGGGATCGGGGGCGTTCTGATCCGCGGCGAGAAGGGCACGGGCAAGACGACAGCGGTTCGGTCGCTGGCACAGGTCCTTCCCGAGAAGGATGTGGCCGTGGGATGCCGTTTCAGCTGTTTTCAGGGGGGCGATCTCTGCGCAGAATGCGCAGATGGTAACGGCCGCTCTTATGAGCGCCGTCGCGTGGATGTGGTTGAGCTTCCCCTGAACGCAAGCGAGGACCGCGTTCTGGGTAGCATCGATATAGAGGGTGTGCTGAGAGGCGGGGAGAGGAGTTTCGAGATGGGTGTCCTGGGGGCCGCAAACGGGAACGTGCTGTACATCGACGA
>CAYFXN010000140.1:0-4524 GCA_964347065.1 uncultured bacterium
TCGATCCCCCCGTGGACAGGTCGAGCCATATGCCATGCCCCTTTGCCACGCCGACAATGGATCCGTCGTCTTTTATGCCGGTGTAGGATACGCTGTTGTTCTGCACCGTGTTGCCCCCGCCGTCGGTGATGAGCTTTATCCCTGCACCATATTCCAATTCCACGTGACCACCCCGTTCGATGTACCCGTTTCTTACCAGGGTATTTCCCTCGATAACCCATCCCGTGTCGTTGCGGCCCACGCATATTCCCACCGCCCCGTTATATGCGGCAGTGCAGTTTTTTATCGTGACACTCCTCTGTATGGGATAAAATTCAGGAACAAGGCCGAACTCATAACCGTAATTCATGCTGCAGCCTTGAAACGTTATGTCCCTCACCTCCCCGCTTATGTATACCGGCGCATACCGGGCCATGTGAAAATTCAGATCTCGAAACACCAGGTAGCTGTTACCGTTTACGTTCAGCCCATAATTCCTTCCCGCCGCCTCGACGCCGGGACTGACGTATGCGATATCCGGGCTCTTTGTTGAATAAAGATATAACGTGCCCGACTCCCAGTACCACTCGTTTATACCGCGTAAATCAATGACCGCGGGCTTCTCGATACCGTAGGTGCCATCGAGGAGAACAACTTTCGGCTCCAATGAAGCAGCAGCTTCCCATATGTTCGGCCACCGCTCAGTCCATCCAGCGACGCGGTCCCCGCCGCTTACGACAGGCACCTCCCCCTCGCCGTAGGCCTGAATGGTAATCGGCCTTCCTTCCCCACCCGACGCGCCGACGGTGAGCGTCTCGCGCCATGTGCCGCCTCTTTTGAGGTTAATCATTACCCGGTACCCTTCCAAAATCCAGTCCTCGACAGAATTGTCCCCCCCCGTTTCCCAGTTGATGTCCCCGAACTCGTTGTAGGGATCTTCAAGAGATCCATCCCCGCCATCTGGAGCCGATGCATCGATGTAGATATTTTGCGCCGGAACTTCGAACTCACTTCCGCTTCCCTGCCAATTGCATGCCGATACATGGATTGTCAATAGAATCCATATACCCGTTACAAGGGGATACATTATGTTCATTCGAATCAACATATGGCCTCTTTATTTTACCAACCTTATCGGAAAAGCTCGTAACTCGATCTGCATATCGATATTATATCCGCTCAAATGAATACAGCGGATTCGGGTTATTGTATTCAGGCACCGTGCCCAGTTGAAAAATAAATCATACTTCTCCGGTAAGATTCTGTTTCTTATAAGGGAATAGGTTTGCGGGAAGGACAGACAAGGTGAAGACGACGGTATAGGGATAGCAAAATCGCACAATTTTGTAATCACATCCCTTCTTTAAAGTTTATCTCCCCTCTATAAGGAACCCTCTATACTTTAAAAAACGCAGCATCGCATTCTGCGAAAAAGAAATACACCTTAAAAACAGGCCGAAGCATTATACTGAATAATTTTGTAACTTGACCCAACACATTTGTCATCGCTCTAACCTCCCGGAACATTGGGGCATTTAGCTTTTTCCCGGTGGCAACGCAGATAAAAAAATACGTTCTTATGAGACTTCGCTCTGATGAAGTGGGAATGGGGAACCTGCAAATTCATGGCCTGATTTGGGGAAAAGTACCTGATTTACAATAGATTATTTCCACCGGTCGAAACCTCCCCCCACCCGTTGGCACGTCTGTTGCTAGTTAGTTTTATTTGTCTGTCACATTCAGATCTTCTTTGAGAACTGATCGTTTGAGAGAAGAAATGAATGAATCGCGGGGAAAGGGGACCACATAAACATTCATGGTGTACGGAATTTCTTGGAAGCAGTTGACATTACCCGGGGCATCTCCGTTCCGTTTAATACGGAAATGCCTTCTCTTTGGTGCAGGGAAAGCTGCGGTGTAAATATTGACCGTGGCAACAGGTGAGGGAAGAGCACCCCTCAACGAAATGAAGTGATCGTCTTTCGCAGGGAAAAAAGCTCTGCGTAGCGGACTTTCCGCAGAATTAGGACAGACGGGGGAGCCGGGAAATGAATCAAGATTTTCAGACAATCAACGTGAGAAATTTTCTCACCATCCTGTTCAAGCACAAATACACGATTATCGCCGTATCTCTCGCCATCGTTTCTCTCGTAACGGCGGCTTCTTTCATGCTGCCCCCCATCTACGAGGCCAGTTCGAGCCTGATGGTGAAATTCGGGAGGGAATACGTGTACAGGTCGGAAGTGGACGATATGAGACCGCCGGTCATTCAATTCAACCGGGAGGAATCGATCAATTCCGAGATCGAGATTCTCAAAAGCCGCGACCTGGTGGAAAAGGTCGTATCAGCCCTTGGCATGGAAAAGATATACCCCGATCTAACAACCAACCCTCCTAAAAATATCACACCGATGGATGCGGCTGTTCTGAGGTTCCAGAAGAGCGTCTCGGCAAAGAGCATAACGAAATCGAACGTGATCCGGGTCTCATTCCAGCACGGGTCCCCTCAGGTTGCCGCGATGGTGGTGAATCAGCTCGTAGAGTTTTTCAAAGAGAAGCACCTGGAGATTTTCAGCGAATCCCGGACTTCTTTCCTGGGGAAACAGCTGGCCATCTACCGGGAGAACCTGGATACATCGGAAGAATCTCTTGAAACCTTCAAACAGACACATAATCTGGTATCCCTGGAGGAACAGAGGCTTCTCCTGCTCAAACAGCGAGTGGAACTCGACACGGGTCTGAAAAATGCCGAGAACCAGACAACCCAGCTGGAAGAAAAAATATCGTCCCTCAAATTACAGATGAGGAAAGTTTCAGAGAACATACCCCTCTATCAGGAATCAGAGCGCTATAAAATCATCGACGATACCAAAGCAGAGCTCTTATCGCTTCAGCTGAAGGAGCAGGAGCTCCTGTCGAAACACAAGGAAAACAACCGGCTGGTGGTCAATGTCCGCAAAGAGATCGCCATGGTGAAAAATTTCCTGGACCAGCAGGAAAAAGAGATCAAAGGCAAGGTGAGAATAGGGAAGAACACGGTGTATCAGGAAATCGAGAGGGAGATAATCCAGACGAAAGCGGAACTTTCCTCCTTCGAAGCCAAGATGATGACGATACGGGAACAGCTCGCTTCCCTCGATAACCAGATCAAGGAGCTGGACCGCCGGGAGAAGGATCTCCGGTATCTGGAAAGGGAAAGAGCCATCAACGAAGAAAACTACCAGACCTACGTTAAAAAATTAGAGGAATCGCGAATCACCGCAGAAATGGACCAGGAAAAAATGGTCAGCGTACGGGTCATCCAGACTGCGACAGTCCCTGCAAAACCGGTAAAACCGAACAAGAGACTGAACATCATTCTCGCCGTGGTGCTGGGGATCAGCTCGGGCCTCGGGATCGCCTTTTCCTCGGAGTATGTGGGCCAGCGGGTATCCTCCCCCGAGATGGCGGAAAGCCGGCTGGGGCTGCCGGTTCTCGCCACCGTATCGTACAAAAAGGGGATAACGAGCCCGTAACATCCTGATTGAAGTTGCGAAAGAAACCACAGGGAATGAAGGGATCAGAAATGAAGGGACATCGGGAAAAGAAAGAAATTCTCATCAAGAGTAACGACAAATCATTGAGGGAAGGCCTCTATTCGGCCCTCATCACAATGGGCTACGATACCTATTTTGCGGTGAACGGCTCGAACGCCCTGGAAATAACCGTGAACAGGGTACCGGATTTAATGGTGGTGGACCAATCCCTCAACATGAAGGAAGCGGAACAGTTCGTTCACCTCATACGGTCCAATCCCATGACGAAAAACATCCCCATCCTGGGCTTTTCCCGTGAGGAAGAGGGTGAATCCGACATGCGGGGGGGGGCTGCGGGAATTATGTGGATACCCACCGACATGGAAAAACTGATAGCGAATATAAACGGACTCCTGGGCCGGAAGAATAAAGAAGCTTTGCCGGAAAACATGCCTGCTCAGGCACGTGCTGGTCTGAAAGGCCCCGCAAAAATCGTTGATCTGGAGTTCGTTCAGGTGACGAGAGTCTATCCTGAACAGCAGCACAACTTCGATAGAGATTTTCCCACGGAAGAAACGAAAACACCCCCGTTTTCAAACGGCCATTCCGCGGGGTCGGGAAAACAATCGTCACGCCCGGGGAACCCGAAGGAGAAAAGGAGCCCCGTTCCAAACCGGGAACGGGACGTGACCGAAGAACAAAAAACCAGGGTGCCAGCATACGTAACGGGAAGATATCCCGCAAAATTATTGGCTTCGGAGATGGAAATGGAAATGATCGGACTCTACCAGAGCGTCGATTCGCTGCTTTCATCGTGTAAAGGCAAAGTCGTCCAATTTATCGGATCGCTGGAGGGTGAAGGGGTATCGACAATGACCAGGGAATTCGCCAAGGTTTCCGCCACCAAGTTCGAACGGTCGGTACTTTTGATGGATGCGGACTATCGGAATCCTACCCAGCACCGGTATTTCGATATTCTTCCTGAATATGGGCTCGAGGAGGTCATAAGAAACGGCCAGCACATCGACCG
>CAYFXN010000141.1:0-4520 GCA_964347065.1 uncultured bacterium
GGGAAGACGGGGATTAATTTCAGGGACGCAAAAAACGTTATTGGTGCTTTTTACCAGCCACGGGCTGTATTCATCGACAACAAATATCTTGCCACCCTCGATGACAGAAATTTTATGGCGGGACTGGCTGAGATTTTAAAGGTAGGTTTTATCGGAGACCGTGAAATTGTCGAGATGATCAAAGGAAAGACGATCGCCGACATCCGATCTTTCGAGTCGGCGTTAGTCGATCTCGTCGCAAGGAGTGTACAGTTCAAAACCGATATTGTGAGAGCAGATGAGAGAGAGTCGGGACTTCGCAGGGTCCTCAACTTTGGCCATACGGTGGGACATGCAATTGAGGAGGCAACTTCTTATAAACGGTTTCTGCATGGCGAGGCGATTGCCGCAGGAATGGCGATCGAAGCACAAATCAGCCTCATCGTCGGAGCCTGCTCAGAGGAGACACGAAACATCGTAATAAGTTTCATGGAGGATCTCGGTTACGAGATACTGCCGGAAAAGGTTGACTACTCGAAAGTGTTCTCCCTTATTGTGAGAGATAAAAAGAGGACCCTCCACAGTATCGTTGCTCCCGTTTTGACCGCTATTGGCCAGTGCGAACTGAGGGAGTTTCAGTTGAGCGAATATGATAAGTTCGCCGCAGAGTCCCTCAACTTCGTAAAAAGTTTCCAGGAGATCAAATTGAGCACCAAGTTGAGGCACGAGATATTAGATGATCTCGACGTGCTCGAGTCAAGCGGAAGGTTCAACGATGCTGAGAACCTCGTCACGAGATTTCTGGAGAAGGACCCGACGAACGAAAAAATGAACCTCGTTCTTGCGAGATTGTACGCGAGACAGGGAAAAAACAGTTCGGCCATCAGAGTTATCGATGAGATCCTTCAGTTAAATCCGGGAAACAAGGATGCCATAGCCATGCGGAGGGAGTTCGAGGAAAGCCTGGATGGTGCTTTGCAGGATGTTGAGCACGCTGGTTGGGAGTCCATTCCTGTCGAGACGGTTATTAGGATCGATGAAGATGTATATCGGATCGAAGGGATTAGCGAAGATGAGGAGACTCCCGATGTGGGAGAAGAGGAAGTATTGAGAGAGGAATATGTGGCAGATGCGCGTGTCGCAGAAGAAAGAACCGGTGTCGATTCTCCCCTCGAAGAGGATGCCGAAGAAGGGGTGCCGATTTACACCTCCGCTATGGCTGAAATCCTCCTGAAAGAAGGAAGAAGGGATAAATCCATGGAAGTTCTTGACGAAATACTCAAGAATGACCCTGGAGATGAAAGTGCGTTACTGTTGAGAGAAAAAATCCTTTCCCTTGAGGAGAAAGAAAAGGTAACGGAAAGGTATCGCACCATCCTCGAGAGGTTTCTTGAAAAAATCGTGGAGGTTTATAAATGACCTTTGCTGACATCGTAAAAAAGATAGTGGGGGGAGAAAAGTTAATCGACTGCGTTGCCGTCAGTGCGTTTGACGGGTTGATTATAGAAGAATGGAAGAGCGATACTTTTACGCTCGACCTCTCGGCGATTGCAGCGGAAATTGCTTTGCTTTTGAAGGAATTGTCAAGAATTTCGGAGGAAAACGCCCTTTCTAAGGTCGATATACTCTGCTTCGGAGGGAGCGGTTACTACGTTCACGTACTGGCGGTAGAACAGGACTATTATCTCTTCGTCGTTACCTCGGAGGTCCTTTTAACGGGAAAAACGAGATTTTATTTGCAATCCGCCGTGCCAGCGCTGCGCGATACCCTCTGATTCGCATTCCTCTCGTGATCTGGAGGATTCAATGAAAATATTATTTTTAAGCGGGCCGAATATAAATCTTATTGGCAGGAGGGAAAAGGGAATTTACGGAGAGACGACATACGAAGATATGCAGAGCAAAATAGCGAGCCTCTTATCGAAGGAAGGAATTCGGTGCGATTTTTTTCAGTCCAATCACGAAGGGGCTATCGTTGACAAAATTCAGCAGTCTGCAAATGATGCAGACGGAATCGTTATCAATCCAGGGGCTTACACACACACGAGCATAGCAATCAGGGACGCGATCCTTGGGACGGAAGTTCCGGTTGTCGAGGTCCACATGTCGAACGTTTACAGCCGGGAAAACTTCAGGAAAAGTTCAATGATCGAGGACGTAGTTGTTGGCAAAATCTGCGGTTTCGGATGGCACTCGTATTGCTTGGGGGCTCTTGCTCTGAAAAACTTTCGGGAAGGCAGGTGAATTGTTCGATTACCGAAGCAGACAGACACAGTTGATCAGAAGACTGGAAAAGTCGGGAAAAATTCCCTTCCTCATTACTTCGTTAGTTGATATACGATACCTGACGGGATTTTCAGGTACGGATGCAGTTCTATTGTTTGGTGATAAAGGGGTCTTGTTCGGAACAGATGGGAGATACGAGATTCAGTCCCGCCATGAGGTTGTCTCCGATATTACCTTTATTTACGGTAGGAAGAGAGACTTTTTTAAAAAATATTTAAAAAGAGGGGAAAACGTATATGTTGGGCGGGAACAGCTCTCCTTCAGCGAGTTTAACCTTTATCAAAAATGGAGCTTTGCCGTCCATCCGGTGAACTCTCCCCTTGTCCGGATGAGAACGATAAAAGATAAAAGAGAGATCGAAATCATCGAACAAGCTGCAATACTTTCTTCTACGGCATTTTTGGCCGTGCTGAGCTCTTTCCGTCGCACCATGACCGAAAATGAAGTTGCCGCAGCGATCGAATTTGAAATGAGGAGGCGAGGGGCGGAAGGATCGTCCTTTCCCCCGATAGTTGCTTTTGGAGAGAAATCTGCCCTTCCCCACGCGAAACCGGGGGGCGAGGCTCCCGGTGATGCCCAGATAAGCCTTTTCGATTTCGGCTGCAAGCACAGAGGGTACTGTTCCGATGAGACGGTGACCCTATTTAAAAACGGGAAAAAGATCGACAGGGAATTGGAAAAAGTCATGGGTCTTGTCAGGAAAGCTCGCGGTGAGGCTTTAAAAATAGTTAAGCCGGGGGTAAAATGCAGGGATGTAGATCTGGCTGCGAGAAAAATAATCGATGAAAAGGGATACGGAAGATACTTTGTCCACTCGACGGGTCACGGGGTAGGAATGGAAATTCACGAGCCCCCCCAGATATCTCGTTATTCCCGGGATGTATTAAAAAGAGGAATGGTTATTACAATAGAACCGGGTATTTACATTCCCGGAAAAGGTGGTGTAAGATTGGAAGACCTTTTTGTAATCACGGAGAATGGTTTTGAAAAGTTGACATATCTGCCGAAAGACAACACGTATCCATTATTGCAATGAGGCGATAAATTGTACTCCACTTCAGATTTTCGAAGAGGTCTCAAGATAGAATTTGAGGGTGATCCCTGTATCATCGTTGAATTCCTTCACGTCAAGCCTGGGAAAGGAGGTGCATTCGTCAGGACGAAACTGAAAAGCCTCCGCACCGGAGCGGTGCTGGACCATACATTCCGTTCCGGAGAGAAAGTGGAAAAGCCCGACCTCGAAGAGAAGGAGATGCAGTTTATGTATGAGATGGATGGAAATTTTTACTTCATGGATACCGCAACGTACGAACAGATTTTTCTCAGCGGCGAGCATGTGGGAGAGACGAGAAGGTACCTGAAGGAAGAGATGCTCTTGAAAATACTTTTCTACAAAAGAGAACCCATCGGAGTCGATCCACCGATTTTTGTGGAGCTGAAAATCGTAAAAACTGATCCCGGCTTGAAAGGAGATACTGTCTCGGGTGGAACGAAACCGGCAGAACTGGAATCTGGGGCAATCATTCAAGTTCCTCTTTTCCTGAATGAGGGAGAGATAATTAAGGTTGATACGAGAACCGGCGAGTATATAGAAAGAGTTTAAATTCTGGGGGATATATGAATTTGAAAGATATCAAGGATCTGATTAACCTCATCAAAGGATCAGATGTGGTGGAGCTTGAATATAAAAAAGGGCAAAGCTCGGTGAAGATTAGCAGGAGAACTGCTGATACTCCGCTCGTGCATACCGCCGATAGAGTCGTAGAAGTCCGCAGGGAACCTCCGGCGGGAGAGACGGTAGAAAAGCCGATGGTTGCGGAGAATATCAAAGAAATCGTCTCCCCTATGGTGGGAACTTTTTACAGGGCCCCGGCCCCGGATGCTGCTCCCTTCGTGGAAGTCGGTTCGGTCGTAACCAAAGGGCAGATATTATGTATCATAGAGGCAATGAAAATTATGAATCAGATAGAATCTGACACGTCCGGAAGAGTCGTTGCGATCCTCGTTGAAAATGGGGAGCCCGTTGAGTTTGGCCATCCTATGTTTCACATAACAGTGGGATGAGAACGCGGCGGTTCATATGATAAAGAAGGTTCTCATAGCAAACAGAGGCGAAATTGCCCTCAGAATTATCAGAGCCTGCAGAGAAAATAGCATTCAGAGTGTGCTCGTCTACTCTACTGCGGATAGAGACAGCCTCCCGGTCAAGCTGGCTGATCAGGCAATATGCATCGGTCCTCCAGAAAGCAAGGACA
>CAYFXN010000142.1:0-4479 GCA_964347065.1 uncultured bacterium
TACTGCTCAGATTTTTCGCTGATATCCTTCAGCATCTTCATCTGGGCAACCCCCATGGCAATGTTCTCGGCCAGGGTATGGGGTTTTTGGGGAAGGACGATCACGATCTGAAGCAATGGCCGCCCCGGCTCACCAATCCGGTCGATGATGGCCCGGTAGACCGCCTCGGAGCTGAAATACTGGTTTTCCATATAGATGAGCCGCTCCGCTTTGCCGATGGCATCGACGTAGAGATTTCTAATTTCCTGTAACTGGCCCTGTTTGGGAAGGAGGGTCCTTCCGCGGGTCCGGCTGAGCGCAATCCGATCTGCCGTAATAGGAACGGTGGGCTCGATCTCGATGGAATGCTCATCCGGGGGGGGAGGCAATGTCAGCCTTTTGCCGCCCGATATCATCCACCGGTGAGAGAAATACCCGGAAAGGGTCTCTGCCGCAGGCCCGGTGAAACAGCACTGGATATCATGAAAGGGTTCATAGGGCTTACCTTTTATGTCCCTGCGGTATGGGTTCTCGGCCCGGTGTTCCCTGTCGTCCCAGCGCCGGGAGCAGATGTCGATACCGCCCGCAAAGGCAACGGCACCATCGATTACCGCGAATTTCTGATGATGGCTCGCACCAACAGGATGGGTGTTGTCGAAGCGGAACTTGAGCCGATCGCTCGTCGTCCAGCTGTAAAGGAGATCCTGGAACCACTCACGGTCTAAGATGTAGAGGGAACTGAAATCCCAGGCAAGTATGTAAATCCTGAGCTCCGGATTGTTTTCGCAGAGCCCGTTCAGAAAGGGGAGAAACCGCACATCGCAAGAAGTTTCCGCTGCGTCGTCACCCCGAAGCAGGGGCACGTCCCGGTCGAACTGCCAGCCTGCAAGGAGGATATAGTTGCGAGCGTTCATGGCTGCCCTAAAAAAGGCCCTGTAATAGTCCCTTCCATCGATGAAGACCCCTGAGGCAAACACCTCTTCGACGGCCCAGCAGTTTTTCCCGGGTTGCAAAATAGCGGTCAAACTGCACCTCCTCTATCCGCCTTCGCACCGGGAAGCCGCAGCGTAACCACCAGGGGAAGATGATCGGATGCCGAGGCTGTAAGTGGAGTCCGCGGAACCGTAACTTTTTCGACGAGAAGGTCCCTCGAGACGAACACGTGATCGATCCTGCGCAGGGGAAAGCGGCTGGGCCACGTTCTCCTGGGACGGATGCCATTCAGGCCCACCTGGACATCCCGCATGGTGCCTGCGAACTTACGGTAAACGGACGATCCCGGCTGGGAGTTGAAGTCACCGCAGAGTATGGCCGGTGAACGGCACTCAGGATGGCCGAGCCACTCAGACCCCATGAGAGTATCGGCCTGCACCCTCCGTTCTTTGCGGTTCAGGCCCAGGTGGGTGGTTATGATCTGTATTTTTTCCCCAAAGACCTCGACTTCGACCCACAATGCGCCCCGTTTCTCGAGATCTTCGCGGGCCGGATTGGTGGGAAGCTCATTCGCCTGCACCTTTCGCATCGGATAGCGGCTGAGGACCGCGTTCCCGTATTCCCCCGTATCGATTTGCAGAGAAGGAAAGAAGTTTACGTCCATTTTCAGACCTTCCGCAATCGACGTCGCCTGGTCTTCCATCCCTGACCTGGACAGCCCCACATCGAGCTCCTGAAGAGCCACCACGTCGGGGTTTTGCTCTCCGATGATTGTGGAAATGCGGTCTGGAGAAGGCTTTCCATCCCTCCCCACGCAACTCCGGACATTGTACGTCATCACGGTCAACTCTACTGACATCACTATCTCCAGGTGCTTCGACGCCCCCTAATCCCCGTATTGCATTTCATCGAAGAGGGCACCTCTTGCTCCACGTTCCTCTTTTAGGATTGTAAATGGATCCGATGGTCTCAGAAAAGAATACAATAATTAACCACATTTTCGTGGAGGTCACATGAGGGATCACCACCACCGCATGGCTGCAACGATCAGGATGACGGTGACGACTATGGGAGCCTGATATCCGCAATGGAATGGGGAAATCAGAATTCTAAACTCGGAAATGATTTATTGCTTTTTGCTTTCTTTGCTTTCTAGTTTTCTCGGAACTCGCAACTCGAAACTCGAAACTGTTATTTTCCTCATGCCGAAATGCATAAGTATAATGAAATATAATAGATTCGAGATCGGAAACATCTAAAACCTGCAGGGGAACGTCCCCGAAAAAATAGAAATACCACGGAAAGGAGCTTTTATGTTTCGAAAGATCGATCACGTGGAGATCATCCCGAGCGATCTGGAGCGAAGCCTCGATTTCTACACGAACGTTCTGGGATTCACGGTGAAAGTACGGAAGAAAGTCGAGATGCCGCCGATGGAGGAGGTCGTGTACCTCGAACTCAACGGCACCGTCCTCGAGATGATATCGGTTACTGACCCATCTCCTGCTAGCGATGCCGAGTGGCAGGTGGGTTACAAATTGATGGCCCTCGAAGTTACGGACATGGACGGGGCTCTTGCGTACCTGAAGGAAAAAGGGATAGAGCCTTCCTGGGGTCCGGTTTCCCTGGGACCTTCAAAAAGGGCGGAAATCAGAGATCCAGATGGCCTCCCGATCGAGCTGAGACAGTGGTAAATCAAATCGAATATTGATCCCAGCCCTTCGGATGTTCAGGCCGCCGGGTTTCGGGTTTTTCCTGTTCTCTGTTGTCCTGACGTTCTGCTCTTCTGGTTCTCGGATGTTCGGAACTTCGGATCCTCGGATGTTCGAACATTCTGAAGTTCTGTGTATCTGTTCTTTGCTTTCGGATGTTCGGAACTTCGGATCTTCGGATGTTCGAACCATCTGGTTTTTATGGTTTTCCTGCTCTCTTCTTTCTTCTTTCCGGTCTTTCTCGGGACCCGGGACCCTGGACTGGCTTGATGTACAAAAAGTCTAGACATTACCCCTGTTTCCCTATTCTAAAACAGGTTTACGATACCATGGCCGATGTATATTGAACTGAAACGGATATAATCCGGGAGCTTATCAGTGCTGCTTCTTGACACAGCGGGTTTGCGCATCGATAATATATAGATATAATCAAACATTGTTTATTGCAGTATCCGCATCAGTTGGGGGGTTTCTCAGGTACCGAATTGTCTGATTGAGATTATGCTCAGCCGGGAGCTTAACAGCAGTCAGAATGGGATCTGCCGTATGACTGTGTTCCGGTTTTGATCTCCTAATTCCCGTTGTGCGTTCCGACGGGAAGCGGGACGGTGATGTCGACTGAAAGGAAGGAGTCAATTTTGGGTGAAACCCAAAAGGGTTGATAGGATTATCAAAACATTAGAAGAGGGGGGAGTGATGAAATACCCAGTTTACAAGGAAAAAAGTGCATGGATCCGTCTCATAGGGGTTCCGGCACTCTTCACCATTTCCATAACAATAACCTTTATGTTGTTCGGTTCCTTCACGAGAGGGATGGGTCCAAAGGCGAGCCGAAAGGACGGGAAAGTAATGAATGTTGCCTCTGCGGGAAAGACAGAAGGGAGATGGGACGGGGAAACAAGCAAGAAGTTCCTCAGCGTATCTGCAGAGCGTGCGAAAGAGAAAGGATGCCGCTCCTGTCACGAAAAGATCGAGATCATCAATGAGCGGATGCAGCCGTTCATCATGGCGTATGCTAAAGTGCAGGAAGACGGCTACGAGTGCGCCGTGTGCCACGAGGGAAACCCTGCTGCGACCACCCGGGACGATGCCCATAAGGGGATGTGGCCCAATCCATCCAGCATGTGGGTGATGTCCATCGGAAAAGGGTGCGCGAAGTGCCACAGCGACAAAGGCGCCCTCGAGACGGTCATGGGAAAACCGCTGGAGGGCGGACCTTTCGGGGGCGAGCTGATGCAGGTTCCGTCGAAAACGTCCGACCCCAGCGGTAAAACAGGCGTCAATCACGTCTACCGGATGCAGAGGGCCCTCATGGCCCTGGAGACGGGAAAGGCGAACAAGACCCTCTCGTCGAACGGAGTTATCCCGAAGGGCACCTTCCCCTACTCGAACTTCGACATGGATGACCCCGACGGACCCGTTCCCAGCGTTGGCTCGGATGCGTACAAGGAATGGATCGCACGTGCCCTCGAGGAAGGACTCATCGTGCAACTTGAAAGCGTCGAGGCTATCCCCACCTTGGAAGAGGGGAAAGAGCTGTGGGGCGATCCGGCCAAGGCGGCCTTCGCCGATATGCACCGCAAGCAGTGCGCGCGGTGCCACGTCTGGGGGGAAGGCCGGGGGAAGCGGGGCGACCACCGCGGGGGCGGCTGCGCGGCGTGCCACGTCCTCTACACAAACGACGCCCTCTACGAGGGGAACGATGAGGTCATCCCCAGGGATCGTGGCCCCCATCCCATGCGGCACGAGATAACCCTCAAAATACCCGCCCAGCAGTGCAATCACTGCCACACACGGGGAAAACGCATCGGAACCACCTTCCAGGGCATGATCGAGCACCAGTATGTGGGATCGG
>CAYFXN010000143.1:0-4284 GCA_964347065.1 uncultured bacterium
TTGAAAGGCTGAGGTAAACAAAAGCGTTCGGCACCGGTGATAGCATCAATTTTTCGACGAACTGGCAAGCTTCTCCTTACTGATCAGTTCCAGAATCTTATCTGCCGTAATGTATCCCGATACTATACCGCCACTGGGAAAAACCATCGTCGGAGTTGAGTTGATGCCGAGGGTTTTTACCAGCTTCAACGTGCTGTCGATAACAGGGGTCTCACAGCTCGGATTTGGGACCGGGCGATTGTCAAAGCTGTCTTCAAGCATCTTCATCGAACGGGCACAGACGATGCTCTTCGAGATACGGTAGGCATCGGGATGCATTTTAAGGGGATAAAGCTTGATGTAAAACGAGATATCGGGTGATTTTTCAATTACTTTCTTGAGTTCCTCGTGTAACTTTTTACAATAGGGGCACTGGGGGTCGGTAAAAACAACCACCTTCGTAGCCGCCCCGCGGCTTCCAAGAACCAGGGCGTCATCGAGGGGTATCTTCGATATATCGACCTTGTTGTACTGGTTATACAGCTGCCTCGTTATGTTTTCTCCGCTTCTTATGCGAACGACATTTCCGCTAATGATATAGGACTTAGAAAAATCAACATACAGGGGGTAACTTCGACCCTTTTTCTCCACCTCCAACACCCACAGTCCGGGAACTTCGGCATAATCGACGCTTATGACGTTATCAACCCACTTGTTCAGGATCTCCGAAGCCTCCTTCTTTTCGAGGCTGTGGCAGTCCTTGCACTCCCCTTCGCCGCACCCGCCGCCCACGAATGCAAATGTGCCGCTGCTCATGATTACGGCCAGGAAGAGGATGGTAAATAGCGCTGCTCGTCTCATTTGCCTCTCTCCTTCTTAATAAAAATATAATCGATACCGTCAATTGGACCGTCAACTCTTTTTCCCGAAAACTCAGGTTGTAAGACGCGCCCAAAAGACGGTAAATTCATCCCGGCTGCTCCGAGGTTATCATCAATTATACCAAAATACCCTTTCTCTGTTTCGTCAAGATATGGGTGGGATCAACCGAATGTTCCTCACACTCTTCATTGTTGAGAAATCCTTTTGAAAGGCTTTGGGATACGGCCACCCCCACCTTCCCTACATTTCAACGCCGGTGAGAGGGAAAATCCGTTTAGAATAGTAATAGAAACGGGGCTTAATACACGTGTGCAGCCATGGCCCCGATACAGGGGAAAAAATGGCGTTGCCGAAGGAAATAAAAAAGGTATCGGAAACGGTATGGGAGCTTCCAATCACTTCTAAGCCCGGCATGAGGGTCCCGGCCCGCATCTACGCGACAGAGAAGCTTATCCGGGAGATGGACGCCGGTGTTTTCGATCAGGTCACGAACGTGGCAACCCTTCCGGGGATTCTGAAATATGCCTTTTGCATGCCAGACGGACACTGGGGTTACGGCTTTCCCATCGGAGGTGTTGCCGCTATGGATGTGGATCATGGCGTCATATCCCCCGGCGGTATCGGCTTCGACGTAAACTGCGGGATGAGGCTCGTTCTCACAAACCTTACCCACGAGGAAGTGAAACCCCGGCTGCGGGAGCTGGTGGACCGGCTCTTCGATCGCGTGCCTGCAGGGGTGGGATCGACGGGGTTTTTAAAGATTTCGCAGGATGAGTTTCGGAATCTCGTTGAGCAGGGCGCCAGATGGTGCGTGAAAAATGGATACGGATGGCCGCAGGACCTGGAACGAACAGAAGAGGAAGGATGCATCTCCGGCGCAGACGCCACGAAGATAAGCGACCGGGCGGTAAAGCGCGGCTTCAAGCAGGTGGGAACACTCGGTTCCGGGAACCACTATCTTGAAATTCAGGTTGCAAAACCCGACTTCGTATACGATTCGGACCTGGCAAAGGCATTTGGCATCACCATCCCCAACCAGGTGGTCCTCATGTTTCACTGCGGAAGCAGGGGATTCGGACACCAGGTGGCCACAGACTATCTTCAGATCTTTCTCAGGGTAATGGAAAAAAAATACGGCATAAGAATTCTCGACCGGGAGCTGGCCTGTGCTCCCCTCTCCTCCCCTGAGGGTCAGAAATATATGTCCGCGATGAAGTGTGCCATCAACATGTCTTTCGCAAATCGCCAGGTGATTTTGCACAGAATACGGGAGGTGTTTTCGGAACTTTTTCGCAGGGACCCGGCGGATCTGGGACTGAACCAGGTCTACGATGTTGCCCACAACACCGCCAAAATCGAAAAGCATCGGCTTGACGGGAATGAGCGAAACGTTCTGGTTCATAGAAAAGGTGCAACCCGGGCTTTCGGTCCGGGATCGGTTGAACTCCCACCTATATACCGGGAAACGGGGCAACCGGTGATCATAGGTGGAAGCATGGAAACCGGTTCATATCTCCTTGCCGGCGTTCCCGGAGGAAACGAGACCTTTTACTCCACCGCCCACGGAAGCGGTCGTTCGATGAGCCGGAGAAAAGCAAAAAATATGTTCGACGGGAAGAAGATCCAAAGGGAAATGGAAGAGCGAGGAATCTACGTTCGAAGCGTGTCCTTTTCTGGTCTTGCCGAAGAGGCAGGACCCGCTTACAAGGATATTGACGAGGTAATCGAGGCAACCGAACTTGCCGGCATCAGCAAAAAGGTCGTTCGTTTCGTTCCCATAGGAAACATCAAGGGATAAAAATGCAATAAAGTTTTTGCAGGATGAGCGGGATCGCATGCTTCAGATCCGATCATGAAAAGCACAGCGGAGGGCTATCTCGAACAATGGCGGAGAAAACGCCAATAGCGCTTATAACAGGATCACTCGGGAGCGGAAAAACAACTCTTCTCATGAGAATCCTCGACGAAACAGACAAGAAGATTGCCGTACTCATGAACGAGTTCGGGGAGATTGCCATCGACAGCGAAGTGATAGAAGGTGAGAATATTCAGCTGGTAGAGCTTGCGGGAGGGTGTGTCTGTTGCTCTCTCACGGGGGAATTCGAAGCGGCAATCGAGGAAATCCTTGAAAAAATTTCACCCGAGCTCATCGTCGTAGAAGCAACGGGTGTTGCCGAGGCCGACGCGCTCGTACTCGAAGTCGAAGACAACGTTCCCGCGGTAAGGCTCGACAGCGTGATCTGTATCGTCGACTGCTACACGAGCGTTCGATATCCGCAGGTTGGATACACCGCCAGGACACAGCTTCAGGCGGCTGATATCGTGCTCTTGAATAAAGCCGATCTCGTCACGACAGAGGAGACAGATGGTGTAGTCGATCAGGTACGCACATACAACGACAGGGCGAAAATCTTCAAAACGGTAAAATGCGGCGTGGATGTCGATCTCCTCTTCGGTATGAGTGCTGAAACGAGGAAAGATTTTAGCGTGACTCACGGGGATGAGCACTTTACGTCTTTCGCGTTCACGACGGACAGGATCCTGGATCGGGACACGTTTGAAGAGGTAATCACCGATCTCCCCATGTCAGTCTATCGGGCCAAGGGTTTCGTGCAGTTCCCGGAGGGATCCTACCATTTCAATTACGTGATCGGGAGATCGGATCTCGATAGGTTCAGCACTCGAGGCACCCGCCTCGTTTTCATCGGCAAAGATCTTGAGACCGTAAAAGATTATATACTTGCCAACCTCCGGCGGTGCGAGGTTTGATGTGCCCTATCGATATAGAGAGGACATAGCAACCGCGGACATCGCCTTCGAGGCCTGGGGAAAAACCCTGGAAGAGATGTTCATCGCCGCCGCCGATGCCACCATGAACGTCATGGTCGGTGACCTGGATTCAATTGCCGACCGGGAGCGCCGAATGATTGAGGTGCGCTCCGATGAGATCGACATGCTTCTCTTCGAGTTGCTCCAGGAGCTGATCTTTTTCAAGGACGCTGATATGCTTCTTTTGAGAATCCCGGCGGTAACCATAGAAAAGGAAAGAGACCATCTCGTCCTCACCGGTGAGGCCTACGGCGAAAAGATCGACCCATCGAAACACGAACTCATCGTCGACGTAAAAGCCGTCACCCTCCATCGCTTTGCCGTCACACAAATTGAAGAAGAATGGATTGCATCGGTAATACTGGACATATAAGGAAAACGGCATTTCCGAGTCTTGTTTCGATAGGTATTGCGCGCCCTGGAAGCGGGGTGAAACAGGGACATAAGAGGCAAACCATAATAGAGGAGATGAAAATGATTCACGAAGGAAGGGAGAGCTTCGGCAAATACTATGAGGAATTCAACGTGGGTGATGTGTACAAACATTTCCCCGGAAGGACGGTCACCGAATTCGATGACACCCTCTTTACGCTT
>CAYFXN010000144.1:0-4016 GCA_964347065.1 uncultured bacterium
AAGAAGTATTACATAATCGGGATCGTGCCTGGATGAGTGAAAACAGAAATCTTCATTGATGCTTGGTGGGGCGTTTGCCAATTCGAAATGTTAATGAAATCTGCGATAAAATCTAAGGGGGAAATGCCTATTGTGGCCTAACGGGGGGATGTGGGGCAGGTGGTCAGCTTGAACTGGTTGTTGGGTGAGAAACTTCCCATGTGAAGGTCCACGCCCACAAGGCGGGGCCTGCGGGGCACTTACCGGTCAAGGACATGTCCTCTTTTCCTTCACATTATGTCCTTTTTCAAGGGCTGTCCCTTTCTTTTTTTCATTTTTTCCTGTTTATGTAAATGCTGATCTTTGACGGCAGGGGCTGGTTCGGCTATTTTATGTCGCCTAAAAATCCCATCATAAAAGGTGAAAAGAACGACCAGGATGAGGCCCGTCCCGATAGGCCGCGACAAAACGAACCAGATCGACTTACCTTCAAAAACCAACAATGCCCGGCGAAGGTTTTCATCCGCCAACGGGCCCAGTATCACGGCCAGCACCAATGGGGCAAGCGGAAAGCCATACCGATCAAGTATGTAGCCAATGAGTCCTGCGCCCAACATCACATAAACATCAAAAAAGTTTAAGTTGACGGCAAAGGCGCCGATGACGCAAAGCGGAATGATTAGGGGCATTAGCAGGCTGCGCGGCAGGCTAAAAAGTTTGACGCTGGGCTTCACCAGCGCAATAGCCATCCCGTACATAAAGAAGTTTGCGATTATGAGAGCGAAGTATATGAAATAGATGAGCCCCGGGTGTTCTACCTGAATAGCGGGCCCCACGACCACGTTTTTCAACTCCAAGGCCGCCAGGATGGCTGCGGCCGCCGCATTACCGGGAATTCCTAGTGTAAGCGTAGGGAGCATGGAGCCCCCAATATTGGCATTATCCGCCACTTCAGCACAGACAATCGCCTCATAGCTTCCTTTGCCCCATTTGGCCCTTTCTTCCGGCTTGGCCCGGCGTTTGCCAACGTCGTAGGCGAGAAATGCGGCCACATTAGCGCCCGCACCTGGAATAGCTCCGATCAGTGTGCCGATCAGTCCAGAGCGAAGGGCCGCTCGTGAATACCGAACCAGTGACCGGAAAGGCGGAAGCACGCGTCCCACCTTTGTAGGAATAGCGTAAGGGGTTTTCTGGGGAAGCACACGTAAAATTTCCGTCAGCCCAAAAAGTCCGATAAGAATCGGGATATAACTGATGCCGTCCTCAAGTAATAAGCTTCCAAAGGTGTATCGCGGGACCCCGTGGATCGCATCCAGCCCCACAAAGGCGACCATCAGACCGATCCAGCCCGAAATCCACCCTTTCAACGGCAGCTCGCCGGATGTCATGGTCCCACAAATGGCGATACCCCACATCGCCAATAGAAACATCTCCCAGGAACGGAACTGGAGTGCCAATGCCAGGATGATTGGGATAAAGGCGATAAGCAGCAAGATGCCCACCCAGTTACCCATAAAAGAGGCTGCAATGGCTGTTCCCAGTGCGAGACCGCCTTCGCCCCTTTGGGCGAGGGGATGCCCCTCGATCATCGTGGGAACGTTATCAGGTGTACCTGGAATGTTTATCAGAACGGCTGAAATGGCTCCCCCGAACACACTTCCCGTATACACGCCGAGCATGAACATGATCGCAACATACTGTTCCATGCCGGCTGAGAGCCCGATGAGCAGGGCCATGGCCATGGTCGTGGACAGTCCCGGCATTGCGCCCCAGAGGATTCCCAGCGTGACACCGGTCCAACATACAAGCAGCATATAGGGTGACAGCGGAGCAAGTATTTGATCCCAAGCCATGACCTAACTCCTATCCCAGTCCTGGCAATAAGATATGGAAGCCGTACCGAAACACGGAGGCCAATGCGAGACTCCAACAGACAGACACAAGGAAACAACGGAGCACAGTTTTGCGCCAGAAGATCCTTAATATCAATGTAAGAGAAATTATCGAAATGAGTTCGTAACTACTGAAATGGAAGACAAAAAACCCCGTTGGGAAGCGCAGATCGAAAGCGAACTGGTTGGTCACAATCACGTATAAAATTATGATGCCGATCAGCAGCAGAGTGCGCAGGTTCTCTGTTTCTAGAAGATACTTGCGCACGCCTTTGCCCTGCCTCTGAAAAAGATCCCTTGCCCCGCCCCTGCCGACGGACCTGATGCCGAGACCAATAGCCATGATCAGTAGGGAAAGCCCCGTCAAAAAAGGCAGCAGCCCAGGGGCCGTAAATACGGTGTCTTGAATAGGCATGCGAAGGGCCAGGACCATGACGAACAGTGCAAATCCGGCAATAACAGCAGAGGCAGCAAGGTCTTTGCCGGGGGTGGATCGACCATCATCCTCTTTTGTGCCTAAGACCCTCCCTTTTTCCTCCGTACCTTTTGTCACTAGACGTTTTTTATCATGATCCGTCATCTGTTTGATACTGGTCCAAGAAAACCTGGTGAGCCGCATCAACGATGGGGCCCACCAGGTATGTGGAAAATGCACAGGGTTCTCAGCTCATGCGTGGTTTGTAACCCTTGGGCGGCCACCATTTATCGAAGGCTTCGGGATTGGGCAGTCCGAGTTCTTGAGGGCTCTTGACCTTCTTGCCGATCTGGTCCCTCACATTCCAGAAGGTGCTGGCGGTCACAGCTTCCACTTGGGCTGCTCGACGATCGGCTGCTTGGCCGGTGCGGACATCGATGTCAAAATACTTAGCCTTTGCGATCTTTGCGAAAGCATCTGAATGAGCAGCTGCTATGAAAGCCTTTTTGATAGATTCCAGTATTTCAAGAGGTGTGTCGCGTTTCAGGGCGATGTTGTAAATCCCGCCCACCGGCAGCAAAGGTTTGAGGCTCGGGATCATTTGCCCCACCGATCGCAATGTCCCGACTCCTGGAACGACCAGATCCTTGCGACCTGTTTGCTGTAAATTGCGCAACTTACCGGCCTTGATGAATTCGATATGCTCATGTACACCGCCGCCGGCGATATCCACTTCACCCTGAAGGCCGGCAAGAGTGGCAGGCTTCCCGCCTTTGTAAGGGACATATTTCAGTTTGACACCGGCTGCCTCGGAAACAATGAGTGCGAGTTCCTGCCAGAGCCCACCCGTCCCTGATGTGGATATGGATATTTTGCCGGGATTTTTCTTTGCGGCATCAATCACGTCTTCGAAGGTCTTGTAAGGTGAATCGGGCCGTACCGACCAACTCGCGATGGAATTCGCCGATTGGAAATATTGCCAATCCTCCCAGGCCTTGGAATCTGAATGCCCCATCACGCGCACAAACTTGTTGTAGTTTGCCGCGCCCAACCACCAGTAACCGTCATTCGGTTTGTTGAGTACGAATCGCGTGGCGACCCCTCCAACAGCACCAGGTTTATTGATGACGTTGATCGTCCAGCCCGTGGAGTCGGCCATTGCTTTGGTGATGGTTCGAATGACAGTATCGGTCCCACCGCCCGCCCCGTACATAACCACGGCCGTGATCGGGCGACCGGGCCAGGAGGCCGCCTTGGCTCTCCCCGGCAAAATAATGATCGGGGTCATCATTGCCGCACCTGCTGCCCCCATCGTCGTGAGAAATTCTCGGCGATCCATGCGTGATGAATCAAAGGGAACCTTGGTCTTTTCTTTACGCTTCTTCATAGTACACCTCCTTGTTTTCATTGTTGGTTGATCCCCCACCGGCCTTAACCTCGAAGGCCTTACTCCTTTTCTCCTCTAACCCACATTCAGCCGGGAGGCATCATAGCGAGAGTGATAGTGATAAGAACTCGCTTTTTGATAAGGCGACTATAGGACAAATGGGGTCGTGTGTCAAGAAGAATAAGTCACAACATATGGGAATCTTGGGTTATCCGGTTGCGCGGCGGGATTGTGAGGGATGTAAGGGCAGGGGAGGCGGAGGTTCGCGGTGGCTGAAATGCTTTGGAGTCGCAATTATCTTGGCTCAATCAGGGTAAACCCCTCCAGCCGAATCCGATTCATC
>CAYFXN010000144.1:4026-4278 GCA_964347065.1 uncultured bacterium
CCTCCTTGTTCTAATTGTTGGTTGATCCCCTACCGGCCTTAACCTCGAACGCCTTATTCCTTTTCTCCTTTAACCCACATTCAGCTGTGGACATCATAGCAAGAGTGAAAGTGATAAGAACTCGTTTTTTCATAGGGGGGATTATAGGGCAACCGGGGTTGTGTGTCAAGAAAAATAAGTCACAACAATGGGGTCTTGAGTTATCCGGTTGCGCGGGGGATTGTAAGGGATGCAAGGGCAGGGGGGGCGGAG
>CAYFXN010000145.1:0-4262 GCA_964347065.1 uncultured bacterium
GGCTTCCATCGAGTACTTGTTCCCCTTGTTGAAGAACATGAGGCCGAACCTGGCCCTGTCCTCCACCGCCTGGACGATACCTTCCGGTGCGGGGTCGCCCACGGCACCCGTGTATACCTTCACGTTGTACGCTTCGGCATCGCTGTTCGCACAGGCGGAGCCGAGGGTGGAGTCATCGCACACGAACAGGTCGTCATACACACGGTAGAGCTGGCCGTTGTAATATTTCCAGAAGTCCCTGTCGGGGGAATCGTGGCCCACGATGAATTTCGGCTGGTTGATCGCCCTGTTGACGGCTTTTCCGCCCACGAGAACCTTTCTCACAAGGTCCACGCGCCTCATGGTTACCCAGTTCAGAAAATTCCCCGACCAGAAGCTGGTTTTGTCGGGATTTCCCGTCCAGCTAGGGTCTGTCTTGAAGTGTCCGCTGGCACTTGTGTCATACACGTACATCGTCTCAGGGTCGAAATAGCCGTAGTAGCTCATTCCCGGATTGTAGCTGTCATCCGGGGTCCAGCTGCTGATCCCCGTACCATCCCTTTTATAAGCGAACTCGTTCATGCTCCCCGAGTTATCGAGCAGTATCAGGATGTTGGGCTTCACATCTCCCCCCGTGATAAAAGGAGGTATAGCCGCGTAATTAGCCACGTCCGAATCAGGAGTCGGAACAGCACAGGCGGCTGCACCGTAGAGATTTGTTGTGAAAAGGGAGATCAGAACGCCGGCGATGAGCGCCACTCCCAGGTTTCTCCCCAGCCGGGATGCAACGCCCCTGTTATTCGGGGAGTATGAGGATGTATATTTTCTCAGCGAGTCCATGTTTTACCTCCAGTCTCACTTTTTGCGCATTTTCAAGGGATTTGCGAGGCAGTGAGTTTTTATTCGTATCCAGAATGCTGAATTGTTTAGCGAAAACGTACTGTCTTCCGTCCACTTCTATGGATTTGGAAGCCAGCCCGGTAACCGTCCCTTCCACGACCTCTGTGTTATCGACGTAACTGTATGTTCCAGAAACAGCTATGTTGGGAACGGAAAGAGACAAGAAGATCAGGAGAGTCGACACCGCCAGAAGCAGTATTTGCACCCTCTTTTTTCTTTTGTTATCAAATGATCCTTTTTTCATATTCTTGTCCTCCATTTTTTTCTCCCTTACTTGGTAACGTACCGGTAAATCGCTCCCAATCGCGCCGTCGAGCCGATCTGCCCCTGCGCAACTGAATTGATCCGGTAATAGATGAGAGCTCCGGCCTGGCCGAGACCCGTACCGACGCCCTCGTACCCGGAAGCGTACTCGATGGCATTGCCCACGGCGGTGGTGGCGTAGAGATAGTCGATATCCCCGCCGACGGTTACATTTGACAGCGAAGTGATCCTCATGTCGGGAGATGCGTCCGTGGCAGTGTCTACGGTGTCTTCAGGAGGACTATTCATCCCCAGTACCTCTGTAACAACGTCATTGTTGGTCACGACGGCAGAGTAATTCGCAGGAACGGCACCGATAAAGACAGTGTCTTCGATAAATGGCGCCGATACCTCGATGACCGACTCCCCTGCGTGCATGTTCTGTTTTTTCAGCCGCTTGTTTCCCCCGATCTGGACATCTGTCGTCATCGTTGCGATGGAGAGCATACCGAGAACGGTCATGGAGATCAAAAGAAGCATGACGATGACCAAGGCAATTCCTCTTTCGTTTCTCATAGTTAAAACCTCACAGGATTTCGTAGTGAAACTTCAGCCCGGTAAACCCTTCGCCGGAAGAAATCGTTTGTCCCGGTGGTGTTGTTTTCCAGGGTTATCGACGTGACCGATGGATCGAGCTCGTTCTGGACAGCTCTTTCCGTTCTGGCCAGGAGGGAAACCCGGATCCTCTCGGTACTTGCCGGATCGGTCGTTGCCGCTCCCGTCACATCGAGCTGGGCGAACTGGATGTCGTCGATATTGAAGGCGATGGGCGCGTCCATCAACCCGTCGCCATTGATATCGGCGGTTCCGTTGCTCATTGATGAGCTTTTGTAAAGGATATTGCCATTCACGAAATAGGTCGCCACGTCGATGGCATACACCACCCTTCCCGATGGGAAAAACCTCTGCACGCCGGGGCTTACGGTTATCGTCGCGGTGCCGTTACCGTTGTCCGTTACTCCCGTTGTTGTAAGAAAGGTCAGCCCTTCCAGCGAGAGGAATGGGAGATTGGTTGTGGGAGTAATTCCTCCGTCCCAATCAATGGTGAAGGTGAGAGCCCCCGGGTTGACGTTACCATTGAGCGTGCCGATTCTTAAAAATCCCCCGAGAAGGGTTATGGTGTCGGGCCCGCCCGCATTGGTAATTGCGAGCGACGTGGTATAGGTGCTGCTCCCCAGAGAAATGTTCGGATTGTCAGGGACGCCAAACCCCGACTCTCGAATGTCTTTCTCGATGAGATCGATAGCTGCACCCCCGGAATACTGCATTTCGGTTACCTGGCTTTCCGTCGTGAAGGTTTTCTGATGAACCAGGTACGCCGCATAGGAGTAACCGATAAACAGTGTCGCGATGGCAACTGCCACCATCATCTCGACGAGGGTAAACCCGGAAATGTTTTTGTTTGTCTTTGAATCCTTCATAATTTCTCTCCACATGTTACGGGGCGTTGAGATGTTTTACCGTTGAAAGCGTGACGGAATGATTGTTCCCCTTGATAGCCCAGGAAACGGTCACCGCTATTTGTTTCGTATTGGGAATCGGGCCGGGATCCGAAACCTGCCACGATCTCGTATAGAGGCCGCCGTTGTTTCCCGATTCATCGATGGGATTTGCTATTCCGTTCAGTTCTGCATTTTGATGAGGGTTATCGGCTGGTAATCCCGAGAGATCGGGATCGTTATAATTCATGGATTTCACCTGCTCGAGTAAGTCCTCGGCGAGGATCGTGGCCGCCTGCAGTTCCCGTGAGTACGCGTTACCGGTCACGGTCGTCGTTTCAAGAAGGATCGTACCCAGGAGCCCTATGGCCATGATGACGAGGGCGATCATGACCTCGAGCAACGTGAATCCTGCCGAATTTTTAGTAAATCTTTTTCCAGTTGGTTCCACCTTGCCACCTCCATAAGATTACGGTGCCGACTACCGTGTCGACACCGATGCAATAATTGTTTCCCGCACCATCCTTGATAAATACCCCGCCGGTGGTCCTGACGGTGCCGTCGGGGTTAAAGCGGATATTTTTCGGAGCTCCCGCATAGTTAATCCCGCTGACGGTAGCTGGATCTATATTGTTTACAAGAGAATCGCTCGGGCCGATATTTGCGTCGCTCCCGAACTGAATGTCGCTGCTGTAAGCCGTAAGATCGATGATTCGCGGGCCTCCCTGGCCGAACCCTTCAGGTACGAGGTCGCCGCCGGGAGAGGGAACATTATCGAACCCTAACGTGTACTGATTGACGCCGGGGTTGAAGGTGATGATGTACCTGTTGGATGCTTCCTTTATGGCGTATGATCTCGTCAGCTTGATATTGCCCGCTATATCCGCCGCCGCCGCCCTGATTTTGTTTTGCCTAATTGTAGCCATCATCGAAGGATAGGCCATGAATGATAGGATTCCGAGTATGACCATGATAATCATCACCTCGATGAGGGTGAATCCGCCGTTTCCGAAAATTTTATTTTCCTTCTCTTTCATGTGTCGCCTCGATAGGAGGTTTTATCCAGGAACAGGTACAAGTTCCATGCCATTTGGAAACAGCCTGGATGAAATTCCATTAACCTGACGAAATAAAAAGACTATTTAAGATTTTTTCTGAACGCGGATGTGCCAAAAAGGGTTTGAAAAGGAGTGGTTATTAAAACATTTAATGAAAATATTAAAAAAATTAATCTTTCCTTCTCTTCTCCTCGAGAACATTGACTATCTCCGAGAGCGCAACTCCGGCTCCAGCCTCGATCCACAAAGTCCCGGGATAGTCTACGAGATCACTTCTCTCGGGGTTGATGATGATCACCTGAACCTTACGCTCGAGGGCGATGAAGGGAAGTTCGTTTGCCGGTGCCACCGTGCCGGAGGTGCCAACAACCATGAAAAGATCGGCCTCCCGGGCAACATTCAGGGCCAATAGAGCGGGCTCTCGCGGTATCTGCTCCCCGTAGAATACAACGTCGGGTTTCAGGACGCTTCCACAGGTGCAGAGGGGCAAAGCACCCCGTTTTGCCTTCTCCGCCGTTTTAAATATCTTCCGGCAATCGAGGCAAATAAGGGTCCAGGCATTCCCGTGATATTCGATTACTCC
>CAYFXN010000146.1:0-4254 GCA_964347065.1 uncultured bacterium
GAAGGGAATTACCTGGGAGAGTTTGCGCCCTACTTTTCCCGGAAGTATAAAACCCCCTGGGGGGAGGCGATAAACTTCGACGGTCCCCACGCAGATGGCGTGCGGGACTATTTTATCGAGAATGCCCTCTACTGGTTTGAGCGCTATCATATCGATGCCCTCAGGCTCGACGCTATTCACGGGATATTCGACATGAGCGCCAGGCCCTTTCTCCAGGAACTGACTGAGCGGGTCGAGGGGTTTTCGATAAAACGGGGGAGGAAACACTACCTGATAGCCGAAAGCGACCTGAACGATGTGCGGGTGATCCGGCCTGCCCAGATGGGGGGTTACGGGATCGACGCCCAGTGGAGCGATGATTTCCACCACGCTGTCCATACCCTGATCACCGGGGAAAAGACGGGCTACTATCTCGATTTCGGAAGCATCGACCACCTCGAGAAGGCCTACCGGGAGGGCTTTGTCTATTCCTGGAACTATTCTCCCTACCGCAGGAGGTTCTTCGGGAGCTCCTCGGCCGACAGACCGGCCCGCCAGTTCGTCGTCTTTACGCAAAATCACGACCAGGTGGGGAACAGGATGCTCGGGGAACGGCTCGCAACCCTGGTGCCCTTCGACGCGCTCAAGCTCGCCGCCGGGGCCGTTTTATTATCTCCCTATATCCCCTTGCTCTTCATGGGGGAGGAGTACGGCGAAGAGTCGCCCTTTCTGTATTTCACCAGCCATCTCGATCCGGATCTCGCAGAAGCGGTGAGGAGGGGAAGAAAAAAGGATTTCAAGGCTTTTCTCTGGAAGGGGGAGCCCCCGGACCCGCAGAGCCCGGAAACATTTTTCGCCTCCAAGCTGCAATGGGAAAAGAGAAAAGATGACAAGAACGGTGTTCTCCTCAAGTATTACCGGGAGCTGATATCCCTCAGGCAGGTGGTGCCTGCTCTTTCGAACCTCGATAAAAACAGCATGGAAGTAATTGTTCCGGAAGGGGAAAGAATCATTATAATGCGGAGATGGTTTGAAGACGAGGAGGCGGTGGCAATCATGAATTTTGGCGATCGTGTTGGGACGGTGACGATACGACCGGCAAGTGGTGAATTGTACCGGCTGATCGATTCATCCGATGAGCGGTGGCTGGGGCCCGGATCGAAACTGCCCGAGAGGGTAGTGGGGAGCCGGGAAATCACCATGGGGCCCTTCAGCTGTGCCCTCTTCGGGGAAGGAGTGAGGGCATGAAGCGCTTTGTGTGTATCCACGGCCACTTTTACCAGCCCCCCCGGGAAAATCCCTGGCTCGAACACGTGGAACTGCAGGAATCCGCCTACCCCTATCACGACTGGAACGAAAGGATAACCGCCGAGTGCTACGCCCCCAACACGGCATCCCGGATACTGGACCCCGAAAGGAGGATCGTCGACATCGTGAACAATTATTCCCGGATCAGCTTCAATTTCGGCCCGACCCTCCTTTCGTGGCTGGAGGCGAACAGGCCCGAAGTATACGAAGCTATTGTCGAGGCCGACAGGAGGAGCCGCGATCTCTTTAATGGTCACGGCTCGGCTATCGCCCAGCCGTACAACCACATGATCATGCCCCTGGCAAACGAGAGGGACAAGAGAACCCAGGTCATCTGGGGGATACGGGATTTCGAGCACCGCTTCGGGAGAAAACCGGAGGGGATGTGGCTTCCCGAGACGGCCGTAGATCTTGAGTCTCTGGATATCATGGCCGAACAGGGTATAACCTTCACGATCCTTGCGCCCCACCAGGCAAAGCGGGTGAGGAAGCTCGAAGATAAGAAATGGATCGATGTTGGCGACTCCCGGGTAGATCCCAAGCAACCGTACATCTGCCAGCTCCCATCAGGAAGGACGATCACCATATTCTTCTATGATGGTCCCATATCGAGAGATGTGGCCTTCGGTAACGTTTTGACGAGCGGTGAGGCTCTCGCCAGCAGGCTTTTAGATGCCTTCACCGGCGGCAAAGATCAGCCACAGCTCGTCAGCATAGCGACCGATGGGGAAACGTATGGTCATCATCAGCGTCACGGGGACATGGCGCTCACGTACTGCCTCTATCACATCGAGACGAACAGGCTTGCTTCTATCAGCATATTCCCCGAGTACCTGGAGAAACACCCTCCCGTCCACGAAGTGGAGATCGTGGAGAATTCGTCCTGGAGCTGTATCCATGGAATCGAGCGGTGGAGGGATGATTGCGGGTGCAACTCGGGGATGCACCCCGGCTGGCACCAGGGCTGGCGGCTTCCCCTTAGAAATGCCCTGGACTGGCTTCGGGACACGCTGATCCCCCTGTGCACGAAGGAGATCGCCCTGTACCTGAAGGACCCCTGGCTCCCCAGGGAAGAATATATCGATGTCATACTGGACAGAAGCGAGGAGAGCGTACAGGGGTTCCTGACAAGACACGCAGTCAGAGAACTGTCCCGTGAGGAAAAAACAAAATCTCTGAAGCTCCTGGAGATTCAGCGGCACACCCAGCTCATGTTCACCAGCTGCGGCTGGTTCTTCGACGAGATCTCCGGTATCGAGACAGTCCAGGTGTTGCAGTACGCTTCGCGGGCCCTGCAGCTCGCCAGGGAAGTGAGCGGGATCGACCTGGAGAAGGCCTTCATGGAGATCCTCTCCAACGCACCGAGCAATATCCCCGAGCACGAAAACGGGGCCCGTATTCTCGATACCCATGTGAAGCCGGCTATCATCGATCTCGTCAGAGTGGGTGCCCATTACGCCGTGTCGTCCCTCTTCGAGGATTATCCCGAGGAGATGAAGATCTTCTGTTTCACGAACCGGAGCACCTTCTACGATCTCGAAGAGGCCGGGAGGATGAGGCTGGTGATAGGGAATTCGAGGGTCTTCTCGGAAATAACCTGGGAGGAAGCGACCGTCAGTTACGCCGTCGTCCACCTAGGGGATCACAATCTCTTCGCAGGAGGCAGGCCGTTTCAGGGCGATGAGGACTTTTCCCGGATGCGTCAAGAGATCCGGGAGGGATTTCAGAAAAGCGATGTTCCCCGGCTCCTCATCCTGATCGAGAAGCACTTCGGATCACAGAGTTACTCCCTGTGGCATCTCTTCAAAGACGAGCAGCAAAAGGTGCTCAACAAGATCCTCATCAGCACTCTCCAGGATATCGAAACCGCATTTCGCCAGGTTTACGAATTCCGGTACCCGATCATGCAGGTCATGCGGGATGTCAATATTCCCCTTCCCACGTCGCTCGGGGCGACGATCGAATTCATCGTCAACCTCGATCTTCGGAGGGCGATAGAGGGGGACGGGCTCGAAACCGATCGTCTTGAAAAACTCGTCCGAGAGGTGCAAAAGTGGTCCCTCGATGTGGACAAGACGACCCTCTCCTTCGTTGCAAGCAACAGGATCAACGCTCTCATGGAAGGCCTATCGGAGAGCCCGGATGATCTCTCCCTGCTTTCCGACCTCGAAGCTTTTCTCGGGGTTTTGAGCGGCCTCGACCTTGATCTGAACCTCTGGAAATCCCAGAACATCTATTTCTCCATCGGCCGGAGCCTTGCCGGGATTATGAAAGAAAAGGCTGCTGCGGGCGACGGGGACGGGAAAAACTGGATGGATCTTTTTCAAAGCCTCGGGACGCTTCTGCGCGTGAGGATCGAATGATGCGAACTCCCCTAGCTACGTATAGAATTCAGTTAGAACCGAACTTCGGCTTTCAGGCGTTGAAGGATATCGTCCCGTTTCTTGCCGCCCTCGGCATTTCCGATGTCTACGCGTCACCCATCTTCCGGGCGAAAGAGGGAAGCTCCCACGGCTACGACGTGGTCGATCACAACCAGCTGAACCCGGACCTGGGGGGAGAAGAAGAGTTCGAGAAACTGAAAGATGAGGTGAAAAAGTTCGGGATGGGGTGGATCCAGGACGTCATTCCGAACCATATGGCCTTCGATGGACAGAACCTGATGCTCATGGATGTGCTGGAGAACGGGAACCTTTCACGCTACTTCGATTTTTTCGATATGGAGTGGAATCATCCGTATGAGAGCATGAGGAAAAAACTTCTCGCTCCCTTCCTGGGGAAGTTTTACGGGGAGTGTTTGGAAGATGGAGAGATCGTCCTTACGTTCGATCCGTCGGGGCTCCAAATTCAGTATTACGACCTCTCCTTTCCTCTGAGACTCGATTCCTACCCGACCGTCCTCTCCCGGGCATTGGATATTCTCGAGAACTCGGTGGGGACGGATAATCCCGATTACGTGAAGTTCCT
>CAYFXN010000147.1:0-4140 GCA_964347065.1 uncultured bacterium
GGTGACATTGAAATCCTGCGGCAGCAAATTGGTAAACAAGCCAGATCCGTTATTGATCAGCACCTGATTCACATCCCCGGAATTCCCGGTGACAATGTCGTTGCTCTCGTCAATATCAATCTTGCCGAGGACTACAGACTCAGTTAAAGCGTTACCTGGCAGCAACCCGGGTACAGAAAAGCTACCGGATCCATTATTAAGCCAAACGCGATTCTCCAGTTGATTCCCCTCCACGATATCGAGGGAACCGTCACCGTCCAGATCGCCGAGAGCTACAGAGAAGGTGTTGTTAATGAGAAATGTCTGACCCGAATCGGTAAATGTGCCCGGGCTGGCACTCAAAACATCGTTCAACCACAACTTGTTGGATTGACCAAAATTACCGAAGAGTATATCGAGATCGCTGTCTCCATCGACATCACCAAGAGCCACAGATTCCGTACTTTGCCGCCCCGGATTAAGATCCTGGCCGGAATCTGTGAAAGTTCCAGCACTTGACAGGGGTACTGCATTTCCAAAAAGAGCAACGCTTTCGATGGGCTCACCGGGGTCATTGGAATCTATCTCGAGACGAGCATTGATATTCCCAATTGTTCGGGGAGCGAAGGTTATCTCGACGGTGCAGTTACCGCCCGCATCTATTATCGGAGTCGCACTCATGCAGGGGCTCGCGCCGCCATTGACGTTCAGCGTGAAGTTCCTCGTGTCGGAAATGGCAAAACCCGACACGCTGAGGCTGGCGGTTCCCGGATTGGAGATGGTAACCTCGAGGAGTGGGGAAGATTGATTGAAATCTATGTTCCCAAAATTATGGGTCGTCGGATCTACCTGGATATCCGGCCTCCCCGGGGGACCACCGCTCGTTCCTCCGCAGGATAGGATGAAAAACAAAATAGCCAATATTGGTGCCACTTTCATGAATCTGCCAACTAATTTCTGCATATTTTTTACCTTCCCACTTTTCTCAATCAGACACTCAATATAATCTCAACGCAGGTTATCTTTTCTCCTGTCGTTTACCTGAATTAACCAGTTACATCCCAAATCGACAGGCGACAGCTTGTAAACACACTGTATCAATTATACTTGCATTCGTGGAGATAAAGAAGAGCGATAGCACCAAAGCCTTCCCGATCAAACGCTTAACGCATCGCAATACACAATCCGACACCATCAGGGTTCTTTAGACGTTTCAATGCTCAATAGCTTCGGCCCCTGTTTTATCCTGAAAAGGCCATCGACGGTTTCCCAGATCCAGCCGGAGTAACCGTACCCCCCAACTGCCTTGACGACGAAGGCACCCCTCCACGATTCCGCCCTGGTGCGATTCAAGGCGATGGTACCGAAATTTCCAAAGGTGTAATCCGGAACAGGATGGCAGTAGTCCTCTCCCTTGAGCTCCCGGACCGCCTCATCCGCCTCGTGGCCGCCGAAAACGGCGGCCCGAAGCCCGTATTTGTGGTTTTTCGCCCGCCGGATGACCTCCTCTTTCGTCTCGAAGGGAGAGGTGAAGGCCACGGGGCCAAATACCTCTTCCCGCATCCCCAGCATCTCGTCCCGGGCGTTCTTTACCACCGTCGGGTATATGAGGTTGCCTTCAATGATACCACCTGTCAGGATCACGGCCCCGCCTGCCGCGGCTTCTTCCAGCTGTCTTTTTATCCGGGAAACGGCGAGGTCGCTTGCAACGGGCCCGACCTGCGTTCCCGGATCTGCCGGGTCCCCCACCGCCAGTTTCTCAACCTCTTCGACGAACATCCCGAGGAAGTCGTCATAAATGGAACGGTGAACGAATATCCTTTTAGGAGCGGTGCAGGTCTGACCCGCATAGGCAAATTTGGCCGTTACCAGGTCGGATATGGCCAGTTCGAGGTCCGCATCGGAAAACACGATGAATGGGTCCTGCCCCGGGCCTTCGAAGACGAATTTCTTTCCCGCGCTCCTGAATTGGTTTTCATAGGGCTTCATGTTCTCATCGTACCCGAACACCACGACAGATGTGACATCGGGCTCTTTCAGGGCATCCTCTATGAACGCCTTGCCACTTCCTCCGTAAAATGAGATGTCATCCCCGAAGATGGGCCGGTACATCGATTCGGTGAGATCCATGATATCGGAACCCCGGGAGGCGAACTTAACCGTTACCCTGTTGCCGACCATATAAACGGAGGTAATCGCCGTGTTCAGCCAGGCGCTCCCGTTGTAGGAGAGCATAAGAGCAACCCGGGATCCCGGGCCCTTGAGAGGCACCCTGTTTTCCAGAAACGACCGCCCCTGCTCGTACATTTTCAGACGGTCGATGGTAATATCGACCTCGTTCAGGCAGTCAATTACCGAAAACTGCAAGTTCTTTACGGCCAGAGAAGAAAGGGTCTCCCTGTTTTTTTGAAGTGCCTCCGTAAGTAACGAGATCTTCTCCAACCTCTCGTCAAAGGTCATGCGCTTCTCTCCCGTTCCTCGGTCGTTTGTCAGCCGTTAAACAAACCAGCTCTCGGCCGATCGCTTAATACTAAACCAGTGCCCCCGAGGAGTCAACGCACTCGGCCTCCCCCCCACCCTCTGCTACCCTGGCGAGAATCTTCCACACCCATCGGGTTTCCCATATTAGCGGAAATGCTGCTAAACTGAAACAAATGGGCGTGAAAGTAATCAAAATAGAGTGAATAAGAAAAGAGAAGGGCAAACGGAGATGAGCGGAGTCACCCTGAAGGAGGAAAGAAAGATCAAGGTTTCTGACCTGTTTGTAAAAGCATTAGAAAATGAAGGGGTTCAATACATATTCGGCGTGCCCGGAGAGGAGAACCTCGATTTCATGGAATCGCTGAGAAAATCAAGCATTCAGTTCATCGTCACGCGCCACGAGCAGCCAGCGGGGTTCATGGCCGCAACCTGGGGCAGGCTCACGGGGAAAACGGGGGTCTGCCTGTCGACCGTCGGGCCCGGAGCAACCAACTTCGTGACGGCTGCGGCATTCGCCCAGCTCGGCGGGATCCCCATGCTGATGATCACGGGTCAAAAACCGATCAAAAAGAGCAAGCAGGGCGAGTTTCAGATCGTAGACACCATAGAGATGATGAACCCCGTCACGAAATTCAACAGGCAGATCGTAAGTGGGGACTCCATCCCCCCCCTTGTCAGGGAAGCATTTCGAACAGCGGAGGAAGAGAGGCCCGGGGCGGTTCACCTGGAGCTTCCCGAGGATATCGCATCCGAGATTGCCACTGCGAGGCCCCTACCCGTTCGAAGCGCGCGCAGGCCCGCGGCGGATCACAAGGCAGTTGCCCAGGCCGTCGACTTGATCGAGAGTGCCAGACACCCCCTCGTTCTCATCGGGGCCGGGGCCAACAGGAAGATGATTTCCAATATGCTCAGGGGCTTCGTCGAAAAGACGGGTATACCCTTCTTCAACACGCAGATGGGCAAGGGCGTCATCGATGAAACGCACCCCCTCTTTCTCGGCACAGCGGCTTTGTCCGACGATGACTTCGTTCACTGCGCAATAGACAAAGCAGACCTGATAATCAACGTGGGCCACGATATCGGCGAGAAACCACCGTTTATCATGGAGCAAAATGGAACCAAGGTAATCCACGTCAACTTCTTCTCGGCAAAGGTAAACGAGATATACTTTCCCCAGCTCGAGGTGGTAGGGGACGTGGCAAATGCCATATGGCAGATCAGGGAGAAAATAAAAAAACAGAATCACTGGGATTTCAGCTATTTTTTGAAGATCAAAGGTTTGCTGGAAAAACACATCGATGAGAAAGCCACCGATACCCGTTTTCCCCCCATCCCTCAAAGGATCGTTTCAGACGTGAGAAAAGTAATGCCTCCTGACGGGATCGTGGTTCTGGACAACGGGATGTACAAGATATGGTTCGCAAGGAACTACAAGGCCTGTAAGTCGAACGGTCTCCTCCTGGACAATGCCCTGGCGGCCATGGGGGGCGGCCTGGCATCGGCTATGACCACGCGGCTCGTTCATCCCGACAAAATGATCCTCGCCGTCGTGGGAGACGGCGGGTTCATGATGAATTCGCAGGAGCTCGAAACGGCCGTCAGGTTGAAAATGAACCTGGTGATCCTGCTGCTCAACGACGACGGGGACGGCATGCTCCACTGAAAACAGCAGGCAATGGG
>CAYFXN010000148.1:0-4113 GCA_964347065.1 uncultured bacterium
GCAGGGGCATGAGACTCACTTACCTCCATGCCGCAGATCGGGTCCCTTGCCATGGTGATTACCTCCTGAATATTTAATGGCAGCCTAGTTTCTTCTTCTCATCCTCTTTTCCTTCCGCGGAAGGTGGATTGGAATGGCCTCCGCCACAGCATCCCATCCCACCCCGGCGCATCAGAAAGAAGACCAACCCCACGATTCCCAAAATGATGAGCCATTTTTCCATGTGCAATCCTCCTCAATATGATTTATTGTTTCTTTAAGTTTGATCTCTCAAAATCTCCGTGACTACGGGTACGTATTCCGCTTTATTATCAAAATGCTTGCTCAACGCCTTGATGACAAAATAGGACCCGACGAAAAACCCGACTCCCACAGAGACAGCCCATATCTCCCTATGCTGGGGACCGAGATAACTCCCGAGCACCGTCCCAATAATGAGGGCAAGTACTGGGACCATGTAGAGAATGAAGGAGGCTTTTAGGACGGCCTTTGGAGATATTCCGATCTTCACCTTTTGCCCTTTCTTGGCATCCATCCGATTGGAAACATCAACGCCCTTGAGATCTCCTCCTAGGCTCGCACAGCAGGATCTTGACGGACAATGGTCGCAGGCCGAATTCCTTTTGACCAAAACCCTTGCGGTACCTCCTCGTGATTCTATTACTGTACCTACTTCCTCATGCATGATTTGACCCTTCTCATGGCCTATCCAATGACAATACTACCTCCCTTCACCTGAACCACCGCCTTTGGCAATGGGCTGGGAGGTGGGCCCGAGATGACATTTCCATTCAGATCGAAGAATGCTGCGTGGCAGGGACAAGCCAGCTGGTTGATTTCCTTGTCGTAATACACAATACATCCTAAATGCGTACAGACGGCGTTCAATGCATGAATCCCATCGGGTAAACGAACGACGATGTGCGGCTTTCCCAAATGCCGCACGACTTTATACCCATTCACGGGGATCTCTTCCAGGGGGACAAGCGTTGTCCCCTTCATCTTCCCCCCTCCTAATACCTCCTGGGTCGGCCAGAGGTATTTCAAGAGGGTGTAAATTGTCCCACCGATCATGGAAATGACTGAAAAACCCAACAAGGTGTTTAGAAAGGACCTTCTTCTCATCTTTCTCCACATACCTTTCCGGCCTCTACCTTCCCGACCCCATCATGTGATTCTTGCTGGATCCCTTGTGCATATCCTTGGAGGCCATCTTCCTCATGAAGAATAAGTGGAGCAAAGGACACAGAAGGATTAAGGCATAAAAGCCCCAAGAGCCCAAGATCCCCAAAAGAGAGAGGATAATGATGCCCACAAGGGGAATGGCACAACAGAGAACCATCCAAAAAGAATGACTACCCGATATACTTTCTTTCCCTTCTTTCATGGCAAACCCCTCATTATTCCCTGATGGGCCTACGGCCCTCAATTCTTTAACCATTTCTAGAGCAATAGGTGTGCCAAAGATCAGGAGGGAAAAACAATGAGGGGTGAATCTATAACATTTGAATATCATTACATTATTTTTTATTAGCCGGAGGGGGATGAGAGGGAGGTTTTTATCGTTGGATAATATTTACCCAGTCATATCCATTCGGTGGGTCGAGCTGCAAAAAATTTTTACACCTAAGGGAAAAAGCCGTCCTTTACCCATTTCAAGGATTGGCCACGACGAATTTAACGACATCCCGGAAAAGATTTTTCTCTTCCAGGATATTCAGGCCCGCCCTCTCCATGTTTTCGACGGTATTCCGATTGATGTTAACTCCCATCAACCTAACCGTGATGGGATTCAGGAGGTCAAAGATCTTACCCCAAAACGTACTTCCCGGTCTTACATGCTCCAGGAGAATGATCTTTCCGCTTCTTGTGCATACCCTCTTGATCTCCTGCAATCCCCTTATCGGATCAGGTACGGAGCAGAAGACGAAGGTGGCCACAATCGTATCGAAGGATTGATCGTCGTACTGGAGATCCTGAACGTCCATGTCCACCAGGTCCACGTTCAACCCTTTCTCCTCGGCCTTCGCCCGGGCCCTGCTCAGCATTCCCGGACTGAAGTCGATTGCCGCAACCGGCTTGCCAATGGGGTAGAAGTCCAAATTTTTCCCCGTCCCCACTCCCACCTCCAGAATGGCATCTCCATCCAAAGAACCGAAAACCCTTCTCCGCCACCGGGAAAAAACGAGTTTCTCCAGGAGCAATTCCATGAGGTCATAATAGGGGGAAATACGGTCGTATCTGGGCCTTATCTTCTCTGTACTATCTTTGATCATTTCGTAAAAAGTCCGAATCAGACGGCAAAGAAAAAAGATCCAGATGCAAGGCGCGCAAATCCTGAGGAATGAGGCGTACATAGAAGTACGCTGGAATGACGAAGGATGCAACGCAACGCAGCAGATGGACTTTTTACGAAGCCGTCATGTTTCTTCAAAAAAACCTCATCCTACGACTCCAATTTCAAGGGCTCCTCGATCATCGAAGATCTTTCATTAAAACCTTTCTCATCTCAGCGATTTGGTTCTCCAACGATTTCTGCCTCCTTGAAATGCCGTAGGAATAGAGGAAGATAATGATCCAGGCGATACTATAAGCGGAAAAAAGATACCATGCGTTATCCATTCGACAATCCTCCTTGAGCCGTGCTTATCGGTTATCCCGTTCTTCCCATACGGCCCTCATCTCCCCCCAGTCTTCCCTCATCCTCTCCAACCGTATCCTTGCCATGAGGAGAAAGAAGAACAGGAGGGTGAAGGCCACAAGAGTGATAATCAGGGTATGGAGCATCGGGGGGGCGATGCTGATTCCGCTGGACCTGACGACCACCGGATGTATGGTCCTCCATATCCTTATGGCGAAAAAGGTGATGGGCACGTTAATAAACCCGATAATCCCGAACACGGCGGCAAAAGCCCCCCTCTGCCCTTCTCCTGCCATTCCCCTCAACATCAGGTAGGAGACGTAGATAAACCAAAGGATCAGGGTCGTCGTGAGCCTGGGATCCCACGTCCACCATACATTCCAAACGGGCTTTGCCCAAATGGGCCCGGTAATCAACACCAGCGTGCAGAAGATAACCCCTATCTCCGCGGAGGATTGGGCCAAGATATCCCATTTCCGATCCCTTTGATACAGAAAAAGGATGCTGGCAACAAAAACGATGAAAAAGGCGAAAAAGGAGAGAAAAGCCGAGGAGACATGAAAATAGAAGATTTTCTGGATTATTCCCATCGTTTTCTCGACGGGGGCGTACAGGAATATGGCATACAGGGCTCCCACCATGGTAGCCAAGGTAGCCAATTCGAACGCGATGCCCATCCATCTCCTCATGTTGCCTATTCCTCAACCACAAATTCGAAGGCCAAATACGAAACCAACAGGAAGGTCAGATCGAAGCCCACCAGGATCTTCAACCAGGAATAGATCTCCGAGAGCGACTTTCCATCCAGGATTTTCCCCGTCGCCTTTATTGAGGCAATGATCAGGGGAACGGCGATGGGGAAGACGAGCATCGAAAGCATCACATCCCTGGCCCTCGTGTTGGCGGACATGGCCGAAAAAATCGTGCCAACGACCGTGAAGCCTACCGTGCCCAATATAATGATCAAAACCAAGGGTACCAGGATGGGCAATAGGTCCACATTAAACAGAACGGCGAAAATAACCAGGGTGAACGCCTCCATCATCGACATGAAGATGAAATTGCCCACCATTTTCCCTACATAGATCGTTCCCCTCCCCACGGGACAGAGCAGTAAACCCTGGAGAGACCCCTTATCCTTCTCAACCCCGAAAGAACGGCCCATCCCAAGAAGGCCTGAAAAGATGAATGCCACCCAGAGAATTCCCGGAATGATCCGGTCCACATCCCCCACCCCGGGAGGAAAGGCGAAGTTAAAGATGATGATCACCAGGAAGGAGAAGACGCACATCGATATGAGCATCTCCTTACTGCGGAGTTCATGGGTAAAGTCCTTCCAGACGATGGTCCGCACTTTATTGAAAAAATTCAAACCCAACTCCTCCGATGGGGTAATCCTCCTGCCTCCGTATAGTGAGAATAGATGTTTTGAAAATCACCCATTACGATCTTGGAAGTGTCTTCGCTGTAGA
>CAYFXN010000149.1:0-3906 GCA_964347065.1 uncultured bacterium
AATATTTCATAAGGAGCGGGCTATGAAACAAAAGCGAAAGGACAAGTATAAACTCCGGATTACCCGGAGAGAAGCAATCTATGTTCATGATGAACCTGACCACAGCCTGTCGATAGTTGAAATGGAGGGGGTTCCCATTAAACACAAAGAAGGAGTGGCTGGCAAGTTTGTTTCTCGCCGCAGTGTAACCTTCCATGACCGGATCAAAGGCGCAGGACCTATGCAGGGTTATGTTATAGCCATGTTCCAGTATGGTACCGTATACAGCCGATTCGAAGGCCATCGGGACAGCAATACGAAAATCAGCACGGGCACATGGAAGACTTACAAGGGCACAGGAAAGCTGAGCGGGATCAAGGGCAATGGAACATTCACGATATCCGCAGGGGAACGCCTGAGCGAGTTCATTCTCGATATGGAGGGTGAATACGACGCCGGGTGATCCCTCCGTCCTTATACATGCGGCTCAGGGTCTGGGTGCGGTGCTTGACGGTTTCCCCGTCATCACACACGATTTTGCTGCATTCTTCTCTCTGCCGTTGAGTGCGCACCCGAACTACCAGCCTTTTGTCCACATCTCCTCGTCTTCGTAGATTTTCTCGTCTTCCCTGTGGCATTCTTCCGCATCCTGCTCTACGATGCGACCGGGCTCTGGATCTCCCAGCACCTCTTTGAAGAATTCGTGCTGGATGAGGAGATTCATGACCTCGTTCGTACCGGTCCATATCTGGCAGAGCCGGGAGTCGCGGACCATTTTCTCGATGGGAAAAACATTGGTGTAACCGATCCCTCCCACGATCTGCATGGCCTGGTTGGTTACTTCCCACGCTGTATCGGTTGCGAACTTTTTTGCTTCGCTCACCAGTCGCCTGGCGGAGGGATATCCCCCGTCCACTGCCTTTCCTGCGGCAACTACCAGCGCCCGGGCTGCATCCAGGCGGGTTATGGCATCGGCAACCTTGAAACTGACTCCCTGGAACCGCCGGATCTTCTGCCCGAAAGCCTCTCGACGGTCGCTGTACCGTGTGGCAACTTCGAGTGCTGCACGTGCCCCGCCGAGAGCTCCCCCGGCCGAGGTGAGCCGCTCCGGGACCATCATGGTGTTGAATATGTGGGAACCCTGGTTCATCCCGCCCACGAGATTTGATTCGGGCACTTTCACGTCCCTGAAAATGATCCGCCCTGTTCCTCCTCCCCGGGTACCCATGAGCCCGTAGAGATACTTGACTTCGACTCCCTCTCGTTCCTTTTCGATGATGAGGAGGCTGATACGCTCGTGTGGCTTCCCATCCGGGTTGGTGTTGCAGTAGACGATAAAAAAATCAGCGCCTTCGGCGGCCACGATAAAACGCTTTTGGCCACGAACGGTGAAGTACCCATTTTTCAGCTCGGCCTTCGTCGTTGCGCCAAAAAAATCAGACCCGCCCCTGGGTTCGGTCAGGCACTCGGCGGAAATGAGTTCCCCTGCGAGCATCGGTTGCAAGAACGTGTCTTTCTGCTCCTTCGTGCCGAAGGAATGAAGAGCTTCACCCACAACCGATGGCATGGCAAAGGCACAGGCAAGGGCAGTCCCGAGCACACCCATCTCTTCGAGGGCTGCGATTTCTCCCGACCAGTTCATGCCCCGGCCTCCATGTTCTTTTGGAAACCTGAGACCAAGGAGGTTTCGTTTTCCAAGGGCTCTGACAAATTCCCTCGGATAGGTTATCTCATCTCTGTCCATCTTTTTGACCAGGTCGGAAGACACTTCATTTTTCACAAACTGCCGTACTTCCCGTTTCAGCGCCTTTTCCTCCTCCGTTAAAAAGAGATCTGGTAACATAACGTTCCTCCTCTTTTTTCGCGGTTCAAAGTCGATCTTATTCAATTATTTTTTCGCCGGTCACCCCTTTTTCCATTAAACAGGAAAGGGAAATAAAAGGCAATTTCGTGAGAATTACCCGGTTATCCTCATGAGGGGAAAGGGGGTCAGGGCTTTAATCTTTACTTCCCCTTTTGTCGTTTGATCATTTCAGAACTTTGGGATCGATTACCATTTTTTCACATTTTATGAAGATATGGGAACGGACCCTGGTAACACACATTGGGGAAAACGCAATTTTCTCGAGAATACTGTCATCACCCCACTATTATCTCATCGCTTTTCTTCGAAAAGCCTCACACGCTCGAGATCGCCGATCGCGTCATTCCACCTCAGAAGGTGCATCTTATAATCTGATGAGGGAGCATCGTATCTTACTTCCACGAGGGTGAACTCCTTCTCCTCCGTGAGCAGCATCTTCGCGTAATCGGCAGCGAAGGATTTCGTCCACGTCCCGGAGTTCACGTACTCTACCCTCTTGCCCTCCTCCGTCGTAAGCAGGAAAAGGTCCGCCTCGTGGGTGTGCCCGAAAACGATGTACCTTGCCCCCGTGATCCTGTATATTTCTCTCGCTCTATGCCTGTAATACTCCTTGCCGAGTTCCGGGGAATGAATGAACTTGAAAAAAAGGCCCCGTTTGGTCTTGTTGTGAATCGCCGATGGTACCCAGAGATCTTTGAGGCCATCAATCTTTTCACGGCCAAGCCCCGATGTATCGGCGAGTTTATCCAGCAATGAGGCCTGCTTTTCCTGAAGCTTCCCTTTCCACACCTTGTCCACCCCTCCAGCCTTGTTCAGAATTTCCCGGAAAAACCTTGGGTACTTCATGAGTTGACACCATCTTTTCGGATTTTTCAGAAGCCACCAGAGAAATTTCTGGGGAGGTTTCACGTTATCCGCAAAGGGGTAGTCAACTTCCATCCTGTTAAAGAGGTACCGACCGAAAAAAGAGCCTGCCGGGAGGTCCAGCGTTTCATCTTCTCTGAACGGTGAGAGAAAATAGTCGAAGGAAGTCAACGAATCGTACTGGTTGCCATGCTCGACGTAGAGTGGGACGAAAGAATCGTAGTAAAACCAGGGGGAGAACGAGATCCGATCAGCCATTTCCCCGTTTCCACCCAGCTCAGCAATCTTCCTCTTGAAAGCGCCCTGCACTTCGGGGATCATCCACTCGATATCGTGGTTCCCGGGAATGATCACCAGTTCATTTCCTTCCGATAAAAATTCACCTAAAGCAGCGAAGAACTTCCCGTGACCATGAAGCAGTACGTTCAATTTCCAGAGAGTCTTGACCGGTGATGTACCCAAACCGTACTCTCTCTCACGCTTTGTGATCGCTTCTCCGTTCACCTTTTCTTTTTCCGGCATTTTCGTAATCTGAAGGAAATCGACGAAATCGCCGTTTATGATCAACCGCACCGTTTCCCCATCTCTTTTTGAAGACTGAAGATGTTTCAGGAATCGACCAAAAGCATCGTCGAAGAAAAAATCTTCTTTCCGGGATAGCCGTAAGGAGTCGGGATCCCAACCCTCGGAGAGGTGCAGGTCCGAAATGATGATAGTTCTTATGCGGGTGGACATTTCTCCTGCCTTCCCATTTCTGGATCTCAATTCTCATTTTCTCACATCTTTTGAGGATATGGGATGCCAATATCCTGAATGTAATGAGGAATTCGGAGTGGGGAATGCAAAATAAAACCCAGAGCTACAGAACAGCAGATAGCAGAAAAACCCAAAATTAGATGGTTCGAGCAGCCGAAGTCCCGGGAAACCAGAAGATGGGAAGGTCAGAAGGCAGGGCTTGACCCCTCACCAACTGAAAGAAAAGGGAAATAATCGGGCTCTCCCATATATACCGCAAAGAGCGAGCCACCGGGGCGTAGAACGCGTCTGACCCCCAATAGGATTTCCTCAATCTGGGCTGCCTCGCAGAAGTCGAACAGGCAATTGGCAAAGACGACGTCGAGCATTCCATCTCCCAGCGGAATGGCGGTCGAATCGACGCAACACCGCGGCGTGGGCATCAACAAAGCTCATCTGTCGCC
>CAYFXN010000150.1:0-3721 GCA_964347065.1 uncultured bacterium
GTTGCGAGAATTTATGAGGCACCCGCTATTTTAATTGATGCAAAGGAGGTGAACAAGATGGAACTTTACGGTTTGCTCATTCCGCTGCCGGTTGAATGCAAACGGGTGAATTGTTCTTCGGTGAATTGACGAAGCGGGATACGTCATGGTGGTCCATCAGATCGGATGGATAGGGCACGAGGAGTTTGGTAAGGGATTTTGCATCCCCGCTGGCCGTATCGAGCCAGAGACCACGACTTTCTTGGGGGATGATGACGGGCATCCGGTCGTGAACCTGTCTGAGCAGCTCGTTCGCCTCCGTCGTGATGATGGTGCACGTGCTGATCTCTTCCCCAGCGGGTGAGTTCCAGGAGTCAAAGAGGCCGGCGAGTCCGAAGGGGCGCCTGGATTTCAGGAATACATAGACCGGCACCTTCCCCTTTCCCTCTTTCCTCCATTCGTAAAAACCGTCAGCCACGATCAGGCACCGCCGCTTCTTGAAGGGCGTCCTGAAACTGGCCTTCTCCGTCACCGTTTCCCCCCGGGCATTGATCATCCTGTTGCCGATTTTCGGGTCTTTCGACCAGAAGGGGATGAGGCCCCACCGAAACGTTACGAGCTCATTTCCTGCCCCTCTGTTTATCACTGCTACCACATCCTGTCCTGGGGCAATGTTGTAGCTTGCCGCGAAATCGAAAGGTACCTGATGAATGTTCAGCTCTCTCGATATGACCGTCACGTTGCTGAAGAGGACGAAACGACCGCACATCTCTTTCTCCTGTTAACTCATTGAAGTAATATCTGTCTTATTATTTTTACTGCAATCTTCATTGAAATTCATCGCCTATCTTTCTCTCCATCAGTTCATGGTAGAACTTCCTCCCACCGTGCTCCATGATACGATCCGTATCGATCTTCTTTTCACCCACCTCGATGGCGTCATCGACGAGCGCTATGTCTTCGGGGTCGCCGTCACGGAGGTACGAGAACTTCAAAAGATTCCCCAGGGGGAGAAGCCCGGGTATGGTGTAGTAATCGGAACCGGGAGGGCCGTCCCGGCCGATGTACTTCCCGAAAAAGGGCCTCGGCTCACCCAGCATGATCTCGGCGCTGTAGAGGGGATCGCAGGGGGAGAGCAATGTCAGGTAGTAGTCTATCTCTGCGCCTCCTGCATTCAATCCCCTCGTTACATCGAGCCCGCGGTAGCGCGGCGGGTCTTTTCCGCTCAGAAGATACTTCATGTAGATGCTCCACTGCACGACACGGTGTTCAACTGGCCCTTTAGAATCCGACGCGGGGTAAACCTCATTGGACCTGAGTGCCACATCGAATGCCATCCTTCCATCCCGGGGAAGTTCGATATCTTTTCCGATCAGGTACGTCCTGTGGTGATTGTGCTGTGCGAGCAATGCGGCGATGGGATTTTCTTCCCGGTCAAGGACGACATGGATAGCGACGAAGTTGTCCAGATCGTGCCAGTTGTCCGGGTCGAGCCCGAAAAGATTGAGGATGAACTCGTAACCCCCCGGGAGTTTCGAGGCCAGGCCGCTCGTGGAAAATATGACGTTGTACTTGAGGAAGGTGAGATCGAGTGCGCAGGGTTCTTCATTTTCGCAGGGAAAGGAAACCCGTTCCCGGTAGACTCTTCCGTAGACTGCAGGCTTTCTTTCGGATAGACTGGCATCCTTTTCGCCGTCTGGCACCCGCCTGTCCAGCCCCGCATCGCGGTACCGGTTCAGCTGAAATTCGAGGTACACCTGCCTGCTCTTGCGGTTTTCCCGCAGCAAATCGGGAGTCACCTTTTCTGCTACGATCTCCCCGTTGGAAAACCGGCGCATGACGGTGAATGGCAGGTAATCCCGGTAAAAATCGATGGGATAGCGGCCACCCGGAGAAAGGATCAGCCGAGGCCTGAACCTATCGAGAAGTTCCCGCTCTTTTTTTTCCGGCGTGTGATTCATGTCTGCTTCCTCGCACCGGTTTCCGAAATATTCCCTGAAGCCCGGGTAGTCGGCAAACGTCCTGTAGCCCGAGGCCTTTTTGGTGCAGCTTACAAGCAGCGGGATCCCGGCTATCATGGCCACGACAGTCACGCGCCGGAGTAACCTGTATGGAGAGAAAATTCCCACTCCCATAATCTGCATGCTTTTATTCAACTACCACTCCCAACCCGTTTTGTCTAATTTATTACGAAAAGATGCTGCTTGTAACAGAATCGTTGCGAAGGGGTGAATTTCATGCGGAGCGTTATCGTCGCATAAAAATATGGGGGCGCTTCCGAGCGGTGATAGTAAAATGAACCGATGAAGGTATAAATCGCGATCCAATGCACCCGGGTGAGAGGTTCTGACGATACGAACAGATTGAGAGAGGAGGTTCGGGGAATGAAAAAAGTGGTGATGCTGGTCGTACTCCCTTTGACATTTGTATTGATGATAAGCCTGGCAGTTGCCCACCACGGCCCGGAAGTCATCGTGATAGACAAGATCAAGGAGAAGAGACCACCCGTGACGTTCGGGCACTGGAAGCACCAGGAGAGGGTGAACGACGACTGCGCTGTGTGTCATCACACAAAAATTGGTGATGAGATGCCCGTGGCATGCTCCAGCTGTCACGGAAAGGATGAAGCTGCTCCCGATTTCAAAAAAGCCATGCATTCGCTCTGCAGGGGCTGCCACCAGAAGTCGAGCGCCCTCGGGCTCAATGCCCCCACCGAGTGCTCCGGGTGTCACGAGAAAAATTGAATCGGAGTTTTTGTGTTTGTTCGTGAAATAAGATGGACCGATAAGGAACGAGCCGGCGCGAGATCCCGGTTAAGGGGGAGGTGGTTATGAAGGGAAAAAGAGTCTTAACCGTTGCCATCGTTCTAGCTCTAGCGATAGCTATGGTAGCCCCGACCGTTCGGGCCGGTCTGGGAGACCTCATCAAATCGATCGGCAAAGGTGTGAAGGGGGGAGAGCTCACAGATGACAAAATCGTCGGGGGTTTGAAAGAGGCGCTCCAGGTGGGGACGGGGAATGCCGTCGGGACGGTTTCGAAGCTCGACGGTTATTACAAAAATCCCGAGATCAAGATACCCCTTCCCGGCACGGTGCAGAAGGTGGAGAAAGTTCTGCGGGGTGTGGGGTACGGACCGAAACTTGACGAGTTCGAGGTGAGCATGAACCGGGCCGCCGAGAACGCTGCCCCCGAGGCGAAAGCCATCTTTTTAGACGCCATTAAAGGGATGACCTTCGACGATGCACGGAATATACTGGATGGCCCGGACAATGCTGCCACACTCTACTTCAAGGACAAGACGAACGCCCGGCTCCACGAGATCTTCAAGCCCATCGTCCACGGCAGCATGTCGGAGGTGGGTGTTACGAGCAAATTCCAGGAGCTCAGCGACAAGGCCAAGACTATTCCCTTCACCGATTCGCTGTCCATGGATCTCGATGAGTATGTGACCGACAGGGCGCTTGATGGCCTCTTTTTCATGGTGGCGGCGGAGGAGAAAAAGATCAGGTCGGATCCGGCGGCGCGGGTGACCGACCTTCTCAAGGAAGTCTTCGGTGGGAGCAAATAATCTCGACCGATAGGTGACTACCAGGCGGGCGTGATCCCTCCTTTTTCATCGATCCAGTAGGGAGCCCAGGCAAGACCCAGGAGGGAGAGGGAGATATCCCTCTTCTTCGGTTGTATCACGAAGGTTTCCAGCTGCTCGGTTAAGGGATCGATACTCATCTTGATCTGTTCCGTC
>CAYFXN010000151.1:0-3689 GCA_964347065.1 uncultured bacterium
AAGAAGGAGGGTTAGTTATGAAGGCTATTGGTAAGCTAAGGATACTAACAGTATCCGTATTTGTTGGATTTGTCCTCGTGCTTGGCCTTTACGGCGAAGGTCAGGCCCAGATGCAACTTCAGATGCCTTTGGGCGGCGTACGTGGCAGCTACTATATGATTGGAGCGCCTGTGGCGAAGTATGTCAATGAGCATTCGGACAAGATCAGGGTAACCCCGAATACCTCAGGGGGTGGTATTGAGAACATCAGACGAGTGAGCCCGGGGGTTGCTCATCTTGGTATGGCAACGGCGATGGAGATGTACAAATCTTGGAATGGGATGGCTCCATTCAAAAAGAAAATGAGAGATTGGAGAACGATCGGTATTTCCACCAAGATCCTCCTGAACCACGTAACGACGTTGGCCAAGTACAACATTACGACGATCGAAGATGTGAAGGGTAGGATTATGGCCATCGGAGCTCCCGGATCTGCTGCCGCGGCCAGCATGCTGGAATTCCTCGAGTTTGCGGGTCTGGCTAAGGACATCAAGATGCGGAAACTGCCCCACAAGGACTATCCCACCATGCTCTTGGATGGCAAGATCCATGTCTTCAACCGCCTAGGTGCTATTCCGTCCGGCTCAGTTGAACAGGTGGCAGCCCAGCAGAAGATTGCCCTGGTTGATTTTGGACCACTGATGAAGAAGACCGGGTTCCTAGGCAAGTACCCTTACTACCAGCAGGGTGAGGTGAAAGGCGGAACCTACAAGGGTGTGGACAGGGATGTCACATACTTCGGACTGGCTGGGTATTTCATCGCTAACAAAGATCTGCCGGATGATATTGTTTATGAATTTACTCGGATCGCGTACTCAGACGGATGCATCAAGAGTGTGACCATGGCATTCAAGGGGAATAACCTGAACCGCAAGACACCACTGATGGGCAACATTGGTCCCTTACACCCCGGAGCTGCAAGATTTTGGAAAGAAGTTGGGTTGAAGGTTCCAGAACCCGTACTGAAATAAGAACAGACGATCGGGAGGGAGATAGGAATGAACGAAGTATCATTCTATCTCCCTCCTGCGCTTCCTCCAGGAAAGGATGACCTCGTGTCGGCCTCAGAAATCAAGAAAAACTTCTTTTTGCGATTTATCGAAGAATCAGAGATCACTCGGGAGAGGAGGGATTTCAGGGGATTCTGGGACATGCTGTTTAAACTTGTGGCTGCCTCCTATAGCCTTTTCTTGATTTACACTGCTGTTTCGGGGGTGTTCCCCTCGAGTTTCATTCGTGGTCTTTTCATCCTCTTTATCACCGTGATGATCTTTCTGAAATATCCAGGAGGGAAGAGATCGCCGATGCATCGGCCGAGTGTTGTCGATCTTGTACTCATAGGGTTTGCCATACCGACTTTTGTCAACTTTTGTTTAAGCTATGATCAGATGGCCTGGCGTGCCGGGGAGCCCATCTTCGGCGATATCGTTTTTGGAATGATAGCCATCGTATTAGTCATCGAGGCGTGCAGGAGGGCAATGAGTGTTATCCTCCCTGCTCTCGCTCTTATGGCCTTGATCTATGCTTTTTACGGTCCATACTTTCCTGGCCTGTTTAGTCATCAAGGTTTTAGCATTCCGATTATTATCCAGGACATGTATGCCTCTATGAATGCAATATTTGGACTCGTCGCATATATCTTCTCTGCCTATGTAGTTCTCTTTATCATCATGGGAGCCTTTTTCGAAAAGATCGGGGCGGGCGTTTTCTTCATTGATCTCCCTGTCGCTCTAACCTCGCGGTTTAAAGGAGGGGCAGCCAAATCTTCCGTGCTTGCCAGTACATTCTTTGGAATGATCTCTGGTAGCGCAACCGCCAATACGGTCACCACAGGCGCTTTTACAATCCCGCTGATGAAAAAAGTGGGCTACCGACCCGAAATCGCAGGCGCTATTGAGCCTGCGGCATCAACAGGGGGAATGTTCATGCCTCCTATCATGGGAGCAGGTGCCTTTATCATGGCTGAAATGATGGGAATTCGCTATCTGGATGTTGTAAAGGTTGCCTTCATTCCTGCCCTTTTATATTTCTTCTCGGTATTGGTCATGATCCACTTTGAATCCGAAAGAACAGGGGTAGGAATTCCCCGGAAAGAGGATCGAATCAAAGCTTTTCCTATCTTCTTGAAGGGATGGTATTATGTCATTCCTATATTAGCACTTCTCTACTTCATCCTGTCCGGTCGAACTCCATCACTGGCCGGGTTCTACGCCATTGTCAGTGCTGGGGCCATTGCATTGGTCAAGAACCTTATTAACAAGGACCTTAAAGGTGGATTGTCCTCAATTTTCCACGGATTAGTAGAAGGAGGTCAAAAGTCACTCATCGTAGGCTGTACTGCTGGGCCCATTGGGATCATCATCGGTGTTGCCCTGCTCACAGGCCTTGCCTTTAAATTCTCATCCCTGGTTCTTTCCTTTACATTTGGATTCAAATGGATGACATTGCTTCTGGTCTTTTTTGCCACCTTTGTCTTAGGGATGGGGATGACGGTTACATCGGATTATCTAATCCTGGCTGTTCTGGCGGTTCCGGCTATGGGGGAGATCGGGATAGCTCTGATCGCGGCCCATTTTACGGCCTTCTGGTATAGCCAATCATCCAATATCACCCCTCCTGTGTGTATTGCCGCTTTTGCGGGAGCCGGAATTGCAGGGGGTAAGCCCTATCAGACGGGCATTCATGCCATGAAATTTTCAGCTTATCTCTATGTGATGCCATTCCTGTTTGTCTACACCCCAATGTTGATGATCGACGGATTTTCCTCTGAAGTCCTGTTTTCGTGGATAAGCGCGTTTATGTCTACTATCCCCTTTGCAGCAGCGATAACAGGATATTTTGCAGGCCGATTGAACCTCGTCCAAAGAATCACACTCTTTGCATCCTGCTTACTGCTACTCCATTTTGGAATGGTAACGAATGGGATTGGCCTCCTGCTTATTGCCGCAGTAGGAATTCCCCAATATTTGAAGAAGAAGTCGGCATTGGACGGGAAGCCTGCATTGTATCCCCGTCCAGAAATGAATCCCGAAGAGAAAAAGTAAGCCCATGGATCTGATCACCTTGAGTAGCTGTCCAAGAAGGCGTAGGCACCAGGCTGGTTAGTCCACTACTACCCGAGGGAGGAATAAGCATGAATCGTAAAGAAGAAACAATACTGGAGAAGGTGCGAAGAGAGAGAGGATATATACATCCTTCGAGGGAAATTATTTACGAACGGGATCCCCATTATTTAGAACTATATCACCAACTTTTTACTCACGTGATCAAGAAACGAAACGCTTTATCGACGAAGGTTAAGGAGTTGATCATTGTAGGCATCAACGCTGCAACCAATTATGAAGAGGGCCTGAGTGTCCATATCAGGGCAGCTTTGGAGGCTGGAGCGAGCGAGGAGGAAATCTTTGAGGCCATAGAAACTGCCTCCCTCCCTGCTGGGATCCATACCATGACCTACTCCCTGCCGGCATTCCGGAAAGTGTGCGAGGAATATCGCCGGGGAGGAACATAATGCTCACCGAAAGGTTAGGTTCCTTTATCGCAGAGACCAAGTTTTCGGATCTGCCCCCACGGGTCGTGGAGATGGCCAAAGTCAGGGTACTCGACCTCTTAGGAGCAGGCCTGGCAGGGTACCGTATCGGCTTGTATCG
>CAYFXN010000152.1:0-3634 GCA_964347065.1 uncultured bacterium
CCCCGATCCGGTGAATGATTGTGCTGCCTCGAATGCCCCCGAAAAGTTTCATGAGAATCTGCGATACGAAAAAATCGGGGAACTTCAGCGGAAGCCCCGTGAACATCAGTAAAAAGCAGGATGTAAACATGATTATGTGCTGAAAGCGGAAATTTTTATTAAACCTGACGAAATACTCTTCCTGGTCTATCTTTTCCAGCTTCTTCTTTTCATCCCTTTCCTTTTTCTTCAGCTCCCTCTCTTTCGCCTCCCGAAGCCGCTCAGCCTCTCTTTTGACCTCCCTTTGAACCCTCTCCCGAACGGTTTCCTCGAGCTGGCGCCTCTCTTCATCACTCAAATCATCGGGGAGCTCCTGAAGTTCCCGATCGAGGGCCTCATCGATCCCGTTATCGTAATCCTTTTCTTTTAAATCCATCGGGTTCACCCCTTAAAACAAAATATTATTTGCCCTCCTTCAGTTTCCTCGTCCTTCCATAGAGGTCGAGGAATATGTGCACGATGAGGGCAAGCATGGTCATAATCGTCAGGTACTTGAAGAATGCTGCCACGTAGTAAACGATCCCCGCCTCCCTCTTGGAGGCATCGATGTGCATTTTTCCGGCGGCAAAATTCGCATTCGCCCCGGGATGACACTTCCCGCAGGTTTTCGGAACATTCCGTGGGTTTACCGTCGAGAGAGGGTCCTCGGGGGGACGGATGTCGTGCGTCCCGTGGCAGGATGCGCAGTTCGCCACCGTCTTCGCGCCAAATTTGCTCGCCACACCGTGAAAGCTCTCTTTGTACGTAGTCACCGGTTCCGCATCTATCCCGTATTTGCTCATGACCGCAACGGATGCGTGACACTTCGAGCACTGCACGGGAACATGCGTTGCGTACACCGTTGACTTGGGGTCCTCGTGCTGATAGATGTTGTGCTCACCGTGGCAATCGGGGCAGGACGGTGCATCCTTGATCCCTTCCGCCACCTTTACGCCATGAATGCTCATGGCGAACTCCGCGTAGATCTTAATGTGACACTTTCCGCAGGTCTCGGCGACGTTCTCTTTCGCAACGTGCGACCCGGGGACCTTCGTGTGCTGAATATCGTGCGTCCCGTGGCAATCCTGGCAGAGAGGCGCCTTCTCGTTTCCCTGGGCGAGCTTCTGACCGTGGATGCTTTTGAAATATTCCAGATACGCATCGGACTGGGGAGCCCCTTCGGGATTTCCCCTGTAATGGCAATGTGTACAGGTCACTTTCTTCGGTCTCACCCGGTGGGGGATTTCCCGAACATCGATGTGGCAGTCTGCGCAGGTCTTTTTCTCGTGGACCGACCCTCTGAGGGCATGCTGCGTCACATACAGATTCCTCACCTTTCCGTCAACCAGGACCTTTCTGAACTCAGATTTCCCGTGGCAGATGGTACATTTCTCGAGGGAGATCTTTGCCACCGCCGTCTCCCGGTAACACAGGGCGATAAAAAAAATCCCGAAAACGACCAGAAATCTTTTTCCTGCACGACTCATTGCCTCTCCTCCCATTCACTTTTTCTCAGCGAACCCCGGCCGGTCCTTGAGGAGTATCTCCCGGTCGATCTTCCCCGTTATCCAGACCCTGTTCATGGGAAAGTTCCCGGGAGAAAAGTGTACGTTGTAGAGATGCCAGAGAAGTAAGATGATAAACACGATCATTCCCTCGTACCCGTGTATGATCAGGATGATATCGAGAAACCACTTGGGAAATACCTGCATGCTCACAGACTCAAACCACAGAATCAAACCGCTCAGGACCATAACCATGAGCCCCGCGTTTACCCCCCAGTACTGGAACTTCTCCTTGTAACTGTAGCGGTCAAGATCGGGATAGTCGTCTCCGAGCCTGAGGGCGAACCGTATTACATCGTAAAAGTCGGTAAAATCCTTCTTTTTCAATTTCAATTTCTCGAACTCTTCCCTCCCCTCCCGGGTAAAGAGCACATAGAAGAGATGATAGAATATGAGAGCCACCAGCACGATCGCTGAGCTCCTGTGAAGCAGCCCCCGCATTTCAAAGCCTCCCTCCATCGCCACGAGTATCTCACTTGCGCCGGTGCGGTGAAAGAGGATCGTAAAGCCGCTGAGAGCCAGCACGATGACGGTAATCATCAGTATGAGGTGCTGCAGTCTGAAAAAGAGCGGCATTATCTCTATATACGTATCCTTTTCTCTATCTTCTTCAAAGTCAAACACTTTCACTTTCCTTCCTCCCTGCCGCCACCGTTTTTCCGCTTTTTGTGCCGTTTCCTCTCGATGAAATCAAAACTGATGTGGAGTACGAAGAGCAGCAAAAGGGCCCCTATGAAGAGCGTGTAAAAAATCCTGACGATCCACACGCCTTTGTGCCCTTCCCTGGATACCTCGACGTGAATTTTCCCCCTTGCAAAATTTGCCGACACATTGGGATGACACTGACCGCAGGTTTTCGGGATGTTCTCGGGATTGACCTGAGATGCGGGGTCTGAAGAGGGGAGAATCAGGTGATACCCGTGGCAGGATGCGCAATTCGCTGTCTTCGTCATCCCGTACTCGAGGGCTATCCCGTGGAAGGAATCCTTGAAGGTAGAAAACCTCTTTTTGGGCAATGCGTACCGCGTTGAAATAGCTTCGCTCTCGTGGCAGGCACCACAGGTTTTTGGTATGTTTTTCGCATACACTTTCGCCGCGGGATCGGTAATTTTCGCTATGGTGTGCTCACCGTGGCAATCGGTACAAACGGGAGAGTCCATAATTCCTGCCCGAAGGCCCTTCCCGTGGATCGACTCGTCGTAGCTTTGCTGTATTCCCGGATGGCATTTGCCGCAATCTGCGGGTATCTGTAACTTGTTCACGTCGGACTCGGGGTTGTCAGCGGGCAGGATCTTGTGGTTCCCGTGACAGTCGGGGCAGACAGCGGCCACGTTCAGCCCGGCCCTCTTGATAGCTCTTCCGTGGACCGACTGCCGGTAAGCCTTTATGTATGACGTCCCGGGCAGGGCGTGTGCCGAGTCTATCTTCTCGTCTTCGTGGCAGTTCAGGCACACGTCAACGATATTGAGGGAAAATGCCCTGGACTTGGGGTTGGCAACGGGAAGGATGTCGTGTTCTCCGTGGCACACCGTGCAGCCGGGAACGTCTTTTTCCCCCCGTATGAAGTCCATCCCGTGGATGCTGTCCGCGTACGAGAGCTCCTCGTTCTCGTGGCAATTGCCGCATTTCACCCTGGCAATCTCCTTTTTATGGGGGAGATCTGCAGCATCAGTGTGACAGGACGTGCAGCGGGCCCCGCTGTGCACCGAACTCTCTATCGTAGCGGGATCCACGTAGAGAGAAATCACCGTTCCTGCGCGCTCCGTCTCGAAACCGACCTTTGCGTGACAGGCAAGGCACCGGGAAGCCTCCGTCCGGCCTTCCCCTTCTGCTAGTGCATGGGGCACACCCAGGACAGAAACCAGGATACCTATGAACAGCACTTTTCTCAACCCGTCCATCTTTTCTACCCCTTTCCCTACGTTCTAGAGGTTTTTAAGTCCAGTTCTCCGCCTGGTTTATCTTCTTTTTTCTTGCCTTCCCCCCCTCCATCGATCTTTTGCAGTTCGAGGGGATGCTCAAGTTCCATGTGATGTCGGGATATCGTCCCG
>CAYFXN010000153.1:0-3625 GCA_964347065.1 uncultured bacterium
TCACCGAAAGCTGGATCGCATGCTTCATCCCCTTTTCCTTGAACATCCGAAGGCTTCCATTGAGCAGCTCCCGCAGATCAAAATCGGAAACGTCGAGGTCCAGCGTACCCGACTCCACCTTGAAAATATCGAGGATATCCTGGATCAGGGATAGGAGATGCCTGCCGCTGGTGAGAATGTCGTTCTGGTACTCCTTTTGCGTTTCATTCAACGCTCCGAAGTACCCGTCCAGGAGCACCTCGGAAAAGCCGATGACGGCGTTCAGGGGCGTGCGGAGTTCGTGGCTCATGTTCGCCAGGAACGCGCTCTTGGCCTGGTTCGCCGCTTCCGCCTCCCGGGCCATGATGAAGGCCTGTTCCGTGGCTTTCTGGAGTTCCGCCGTCCTCTGCTGCACTCTGTCTTCAAGCGTTTTCTGATAGGTTTCCACCTCGCTGCGGTATTCGCGCAGCCGGTTCAGCATCTCGCTGAATGCATCCCCCAGATGGGAGACCTCATCGTTCGTTTTGATTTCGATTTCGTGATCGAGATTCCCCTGTGAGATTCCATCTGCCACGGTTGCAAGCCTTTTGAGGGGCGAAACGATTCTATTCGTAACGAGGAAAGAGAGGACACCAGCCAGTGCTGCAAATCCGACGGCAAAGAGAGAAATGGAAACGACGAACTGATCCAGGCGGTCCTTGAGCGAGTCTTTCGTCAGCCCGAGCTGTATGTAGCCGATGGTCTGCGATGTTCTGTCCCCTTTTTCGCCTTTGAGATAGAAGTGAGGGGAAAATTTTGACGTCACGCTTGACACAGGGTGGAAGATTTCGATGAATTGCCTTCCATCTTCCTGGTCGACAAATTCATATGCATAAGTACTTTCGGAGCGGTAATGCCTCTCGTTCTGTTGGCGTTCGGGTATCATTATGTTCGGCTGAAAAGCCCTCTTTATCAAGGGGTCCCTGTTTTCGTTGAGAATGGCGATGTATGCCACGTCGGGGTCCGCCGAGAGGCTCTTCCCTATCTGATGCAGCGTTTTCTTGTCCTCCGTATAGATGCCGTACTCGCTGTACTGCGAAATGGTTGCCGCAACGGTTTGGCCGTGGGACAGGAGTTCTTCGTATGAGTGGGCAGTTTCATCCCTCACCACGTAGTACGCTATCGTCGCCGATGTGGCCAGGATGAGCGAAAGTGAGAGAAGATTGATCTTTGTTCCTATGCCAACGCGGATTTTCATTTTCATGAACGATCAATTTCCTCCCTAAAAAATTTGTGCCGCCCCGTCCCGGACCGACTTGGGAATATCAATCTTGAGCACCTCCGCCGTCTTCAGATTCAGCGAATAGGTGACCTTTCGTGGATGCGATGGTTTGATCGACGTAACCGGAGCACCTTGAATTATCCTCAGCGCCATCTCCGCGCACTGGACCCCGATGTCCCGGTAATCACAGTCGAGAGCAAAGATGGCACCCGCCTCCATACCCATCGCCTTGTCCGCAGAACCATCTAAAGCGGTGACGAGTATAACGGGAATGTCCCGCGTTGCGGGATCAGCCTTGAGTCGCCTGGTCACTTCGTAACCGTCCATCTCAGGCATTATCACGTCGAGCAGGATCAGATCGGGAGATTCCGATGTTGCCTTCTTAAGCGCCTCTTTTCCGCTCGTGGCACTGATGAGCCTGAGCTCCTCTCCGGGCATGGAAGACAGCTTCACGGTGAGCAATATTATGTTCAACGGCTGGTCATCGACGATCAGGACCGTGTTTCTGCCTCTCGTATCGTGCACCTCACGGGCCTTCTCGCTAGTCGATGCTCCCTCTAGGTACTTCTGCACGGTATCCAGAAAATTCCGGGTATCGATCGGTTTCGAAATATACCCCATGCACCCGCACTCCAGCGCACTCGCCTCATCTTCCTGCATCGCATGGGCGGTCAGGGCGACAACCTTCATATCTTTCATTGAGGGGTCCTCTCTGATGATGCGTGTGGCGGAGAGCCCATCCATCCCCGGCAGCTGGATATCCATGAGGATGAGATCGGGTCTCCTCTCCCTGGCAATCTCGATGCCCTTCTTGGCATCCATTGCTTCGAGGACCTCATAGTTGGCGATTTGCAGGAGGTTCCTGACCAGTTTCATATTGAGCTCGTTGTCTTCCACCACCAGAACACTATTTTTTCCCATCAGGTACCCCTCTTCACTCCGATTTCGCTGCCGCCGCCAACGCAGGGAGGGTAAAAGAGAACGTACATCCTTTGCCTTCACCGTCGCTCTCGACCCATATTGCCCCGCCGTGGGCCTGAACCGCCATTTTGCAAAATGGAAGGCCCAACCCGCTCAAGCCGATCATCAGTCCGGCTTTCTTGATATCAACCTGCTGGAATTTATCGAATATCTTCTGATGATACTCGGGGGCGATGCCGTCTCCGCTGTCCTTGATGCTGACGCTGAGATCGCCATTCTCACTATTTCCCACGTTGATCTCTATGGCCCCCCCCGGCGGCGTGTGCCGAACAGCGTTGCCGAGCAAATTTGCGACGACCCTCTTGATGACGGAACGGTCAACCTCTGCGGGAGGCACGTTATCGCTGTTCGTGCAGGAAAGAAAAATCTTTTTAGCATCCATTTTCCCCTTGAACAAGAGTATCGTGTTCTCTATAAGGCCTGATACGTCGACCAACTCCCTGTTTATTTTCAGCTGATCCTCCTCCATCTTGTGGACATCGAGGATATTAACCACCAACTCCTTTAAATCCTGGCAATTCCCGACGCAACTGCTCAGGATATCGACATGTTTTCCCGGTAGATTTTCTCTTTCCAGAAGCATCGTCTCGATCGCCATGTAGAGTGAGAAGAGGGGATTGTTCAAATCGTGAACGAGCATGTGGGTGAGGTCCTCTTTAAACTTTTCGAGCTCCGATAATTTTCTGTTTTGAGCGGCAATTTCGCTGTGACTCTTGATCAGAGAATCGTGGTACTCCTTGATTCTCAACAGGGACTTTACCCGCAGGAAAAGCTCGGTCGGATCGACCGGTTTACTCAGGAAGTCATCGGCACCGGCTTTCATCGCCCGGATTCGGTCCTCCTTCTCGGTAAGGGCCGTAACCATCACGACGGGTATCATCCTCGTATCGCCGTGACGCTTTATCCTCTTACACACCTCGAACCCATCCATCCCGGGCATCATCACGTCGAGCAGAATCAAGTCCGGTTCAGCCTCCGTCACCCGCTTCAGGGCTTCCTCTCCTCCGGATGCATTTATGATGTGGTAATCCTCACGGGCGAGCATGGCCTGAAGAAGCCGCACGTTTCTCTCATCATCGTCTACGATCAGGATGGTCTGTTTCTCGCTCGTGGTTCCATTACAGAAAAGTGGAATAATCAGGTTCCGAATATATACATCGCTATTAACAGAAGAAACTTAAATTAGTTATTGTTTTCATATTCGTATGTCTCCATAAAGATTGGGAAAATAAGCATAAAAGTCCTGATATCATTTGCAGAATAAAACAAAGAAATGTGGGAAGATCGGAAACTCCTGAGGGCGCAAATCTGATATCTGAATTAATAGGGAGGTAGATACTCAGAGTTCAGAGAAAAACAGTTCAGAGTTCATAGTCCAAAGTTCAGAGGAAAACCGGAAAGCAG
>CAYFXN010000154.1:0-3533 GCA_964347065.1 uncultured bacterium
GTTTCGAGATGGGTGTCCTGGGGGCCGCAAACGGGAACGTGCTGTACATCGACGAGGTGAACCTTCTGGAGGATAACATCGTGGATATCCTGCTCGATGTTTCCGTTAGCGGCATTAACCGGGTGCGCCGCGAGGGCGTGAGCTTCGATCACCCCTCTCGTTTTATCCTTGTGGGGAGCATGAACCCCGAGGAGGGGGAGATCAGGCCCCAGTTCCTCGACCGGTTCGGGCTCTCCGTCGAAGTGGGTGGATTTTCTTCTCCCGATATGCGAAGGGAGGTTGTGGACCGGGTTCTTCGGTGGGAAAAGGGCGACGGTGTCGGGGAGCTTTTGCGCGAGGACGAGGAGCTCCGGGGGAAGATCGAGGAAGCCAGAAAGCTTCTGCCCGAGGTCGAGGTGGATGATGCCGATATAGAGCGCGTGTGCGACATCACATCAGGCCTTCACCTTTACGGCCTGCGGGGAGACATTATCCTTATGAAGGTCGCCCGGGCCTCGAGCGCCTATCGCGGGAAGAACGAGATAGATCCCGAAGGGCTGGCCGATGGATTCAGGCTTTCCCTGCCTCACCGGCTGAAGATGGAAACGGTTAAGAGAGAGACGATTGACAAACTGAGAAGCATCCTGGAAGCCGACGTGGCAGAGGGAAACTCCGAACCGCAGGCCCTCACAAATTATCTTCAGTCGGGAGTCTCGGGGCACACGATGATCCTCTTCTACAAGGATGAGGTGGGAAAGGTGAGCGAGAAGAGAAAGCCCATCGAGGAGAAAAAGCCCAAAAAGGAGAGCAGGAGCAGCGGAAGCCGTGGCGATACCTCCCGGGAGAAATATAAGGTAAGGAGCTGCGAAAATCCGAACTGTGATCTCTGTCAGGGCTATGTGGACTCCCGGGAATTCGACCCCGAGGAGGAGTTCAACCCCAGGTTTTTTAAATCGGCGAAAGACAGGATATTCCGGCGGAAGACGGGAAAGCGAAGCGTTACAAAGACGGACAGCCCTCCCGGTCGTTACGTGAGCTCCACCGAAAGAAAGGGCGGAAAGGTGGCCATCGATGCCACGATCAGGTCTGCGGCATCTTCCGACGGACACGGGCCCGGGAAACTTTCCGTCAGACCCCAGGATCTGATGTACAAGCGTTATGAGAAGAAAACGGGAAACCTCATCCTGTTTCTCCTCGATGCGAGCTCATCCATCGAAACCCAGCAGAAGATAGGGTTTTTGAAGAGCACGGTCTTATCGGTTCTCAAAGAAGCATATATCAGGCGCGACAGGGTTGCCATAATCTCCTTCAGGGACTACTTCGCTGAAGTGATTCTGGAGCCAACGGGCTCGATTCAAAAAGCGATGAGAATGATGGAGAACATCAGGTCAGGGGGAACCACGCCACTCTCCATCGGGCTCTACGCGGCGCTGAAGATGATGGAGAAGGAGAAGAGAAAGTCGAAGGAAAGCCCGCCATATCTGATTCTGTTAACGGACGGAAATGCCAACATTTCTGCATTCGGGAACAACCCCTTCGTGGAATCGATCCAGCTGTCCCGGAAGATAAAGGATATGGGGGTTACTTCCTGTGTCGTCGATGTGGCGAGGATGAACCTGGCGATGAGCGCTGTTCGGAGGGCTCTCGAGGGCTGGGAAGTGAACAGGGGCTCGTCCGATATCTTTTACAGCGGCCAGTCCAAGATGCTCGCCGAGGCTCTCGGGGGAGAATATCTCTCTCTCGGCGAGCTGATCCGGGAGACGCAGGTAGAGCTCCTGAAGGGCAGGCACAGGATCGTGTGAGGAGATTTCCATGTCTATGAAGAAAATCATTGAAAAGTATGGAGAGTTTGGTTCCGGCGGTCGGGTCCTCTTCGTAGAGGATAAACCCATTGCCATCCGCCGGGTGATGAGAAAACTGGATCTGCTCCGGGAAGAGATCGGTCCCGTTGATTGTGGGGTGGTTGCCGATCGCCGGTACTTCGTGCGGTTCATCGACCTCGATGACCGTACCATCGCGGTTCTCGAATTTGACCCCACGTACAGGATAGTGGGAGAGGTGCGCTCAGACCTCATGGAGTGGATGGGAGACGATTACTTCAGGGCCAAATGGAGGGTCTACTGCCCGGCCGGCGGAGAGGAATGGCTGGGCCGCGACATGTCGAAATTTAAAAGGTAAAACAGATTTGCTTGCCTGTTGTAATGGAGAATGCAAACTGCAGAATGGGAAATGAAAACCAGAACATCAGAGGATCAGAAAGCAGAACATCAGAAGGCCCGAACATCCGAAATCTGCATTACATTGGATAATAAGATTATTGATCTTTCATAAAGGAGTACATATGCAAAAATCCGATGGTCCCGTTAAGGTTCCTCCCTTTTCCCTGATCGTGGGACATGACCTTTTGAAGAAGGGGTTGATATTTAACTCCATCGATCCGGGAATCGGCGGCGTGCTGATTCGCGGGGAGAAAGGGACGGGGAAAACGACGGCGGTCCGCTCCTTCACCCGGGTACTCCCCGAGAAGGATGTGGTTGTGGGTTGCCGGTTCGGCTGTTTCAAGGGAGGCGATATCTGTTCAGAGTGTGCAGGCGGGGTTACAGAGCAGTCATATGAGCGCCGCCGCGTGGAGGTTATCGAGCTCCCCCTGAACGCCAGCGAAGACCGCGTCGTGGGGAGCATCGACATAGAGGGCGCGCTCCGGGAGGGTGTGAAGCGGTTCGAGATGGGGGTTCTGGGTTCGGCCAACGGGAACATCCTCTACATCGACGAGGTGAACCTGTTGGACGACCACATCGTTGATATTTTGCTCGATGTGTGCGTGAGCGGCTGGAACCGGGTTCGCCGCGAGGGGGTGAGCTTCGACCACCCCTCCCGTTTTATCCTGGTGGGGAGCATGAACCCCGAGGAGGGTGAGCTCCGCCCCCAGTTTTTGGACCGGTTCGGCCTTTCTGTCGAGGTTGGCGGTTTTACTTCCTCCGAAATGCGCAAGGAGGTGGTGAACCGGGTGCTCAAGTGGGAGAAAGGCGATGGCGTCGAGGAGCTGGTTCGTGAGGACGAGGAGCTGCGGGGGAAGATCGAGGCAGCCCGTGCGCTCATTGATGAGGTTGAAATTAGGGATGATGACATAGAAAGTGTGTGTGAGGCGACCTCAGAGCTGGGCCTCTACGGGATGCGGGGAGATATAATCTTGATGAAAGTCGCCCGTGCCTCGAGCGCCTTTCGGGGGAAAGCTTCGATAGATGCTGAAGACCTCGCAGACGGATTCAGGCTCGCTTTGCCTCACCGGCTGAAAACGGACCCCTTCAGCGAGAAGAGGGGGGCGGGGGATATAATAGAGGGGCTGGTGAAACAGGTTCTGAGAGTGTAAACCTTGTTATCAGCAGGATAGATACAGCAACCCTCAGATTTCTGGAACGATGCACGACGGCGGGAGATACTGAGGTGTTGATTCAGTTCGCCATCGGGTAGCCGGCGTTTTTCCAGCCGTCCACGCCATCCTTCAATACTTTTGCGTTGGAAAATCCCTGATTGGTATATTTGATTGCCTGACC
>CAYFXN010000155.1:0-3508 GCA_964347065.1 uncultured bacterium
CCCTTCCCTTGGGTATCGAGACAATTTCCATCTTCGACACCGATGCAATCGATGCCAGGGCCTCTCCCCGGAAACCGAAGGAGGTTATTGATAAAAGGTCCCTGACATCCTCTATCTTGCTCGTTGTATGCCGGAGAAGGGCAAGTCGAAGGTCTCCCGGTTCCATACCCCTCCCGTTATCGGAAACCTCTATGAGTGAGAGCCCAGCGTCTGCAATATTGATTGAAATGCGAGAGGCGGCCGCGTCGAGGGAGTTTTCCACGAGCTCTTTGAGTACCGAAGCCGGCCGGTCTATGACCTCCCCTGCCGCTATCTTGTTTATGGTTTCCTCGTTTAACCTTTTGACCCTTTCCAATTTACCTCCATATTGATATCACACGTACCCTTTATCGATTTGAACTCATCAACATCATCCAGGTAGTCTCGGGACATTTTATCATCGAGCAGCGCTTTTGTGAGCTTCTTTCCGTATTCGACTCCGGGCTGGTCGAAGGGATTTATCCTCAATATTTTACCGGTAAGCGCGGTTACACATTCGAAGAGAAACATGAGCGCTCCGAGGGAAAAAGCATTTCTCTCATAAGGCTCTATGATTACGGCAGGCCTCCCCTTTGCGGCAAGGGAACAAACCGTTGCTTCCATCTCGGCCCTGAACAGGTCTCCCATTTTCTTCTCATGGAAAAAATCCACCCTCGCCTCTTTGAAGGGAGGTCGTATAGAAAAATCATTTTTAAACTTTCCCGGTCCAATAAAGGTGTATATCTTGTCATCCGGCCCATCCACATAAAGCTGCAGTTGCGAGTGCTGGGCCGTCACGCCGATAACAGCAACGGGAGTTTGTCCAACTCTCCCTGTTTTGCCGCCGACCCTTCGCTCTTTTCCGAGGCTTTCGCCCCAAAGCTGGCAGAACCACTCTCCGAGTTTGCCGAGATAATCGGAGTAGGAGAAGAGCACGAAAGTGTTTTTTCGCGCCTCTTCCATGAAGTGGGAGTAGATAGCAGCAAGAACGACTACCGGGTTCGCCTCTCCTTTGGTGCCGAGATTTATCCCGTCGGCAAACCGAGCACCCTCGAGAAGAGCGTTCACATCGACCCCACCAAAAGCCAGCGGGAGCAGGCCGACGGGGGAAAATACAGAAAACCTTCCTCCCACTGTCGGGGGCACGGGAAATGAGAGAAATTGACCGTCTCTGGCAATATCCCTCAGAAGACCTCCCTCCGGATCGGTTGTTATGATGATCTGCTCTTTCCACCCTTTCCCGACTTTTCTCTTCAAAAGACGGGATATGACAAAGAATTGAGACAACGTTTCAGACGTCATGCCTGATTTGCTTATCACGTTGAATACCGTTTTCTCAAAGTCGAGATGAGAGATCGCCGCTGCAAATTTATCGGGATCAACGTTGTCCATGACCAGTACCCTTCCCCCCTTTTTCGATCGTCTGTCTGATAAAGCTTCCATGACTGCAGCAGTTCCAAGGGCAGAGCCACCGATTCCGAGAACGACGAACGTATCGAATCTTCTTCTCAGAGATCTCGTAAAGTTTATTATTTTTCTCGTTTCCTTTTCAAAATAAGGCAAAGAATAGAACCCGGCTTTCCCGGAAACTCTCTCGAGAAAGAGATCCCTGTTTTTTTGGTTGCCCAAACCCAGGCCTGCTCTGAATTCCCTTTGAGACATTCCCTGTGGAAACCTGTCTCTGTCGTGCAAAACAAAACTAAAATCTATCGACAATATCGCCTTTTTCACTATCGACCTCCTTTCTTGCAGAAGGAACTGCATTATAATATATTATAATGAACCTTGATTGGGGGTCTCGAAATGACTAAGGCAGCTGTTGGGAAAAAACTGAAGGACCTTCGGTATCAAAAAAATCTGACGTTGAAAGATGTTTCCGATGGAACCGGAATCAGCATTTCCATGCTTTCAAAGATCGAGCGGGATGAGACGACGCCCACCATAGACCTGGCAATAAAACTCGCAAATTTCTTTGAGCTCACCCTCTCGGAGATGGTAAACATCCGCGAGGTGAAAAGAGTTTCCAAAACCCAGCTGGAAAATCTTTTGTCGATGAATTCCGAAGGTGGATTGAAGGTTCAATTTTTCAACAAATACTCGCCCGATGTGCATGTCGATTTTTTCAGAATCATCATACCGACGGGAGCGGGGCTCGTCGGAGATGCCGTTCACGCAGCGGGATCATACCACGTCCTTTATTGCAACTCCGGCTCGGGAGTCCTGAATATAAATAAGAAGGAAATACCCGTCACCCGGGGAGATGTGGTAAGTTTTCACTCGGATGTGCCCCATAGCTATCATAACGCGGGGCAGGAAGATCTCATACTTATCGGAATCCTCACCTACAAGTGATGCACAGGGGGAAAAGATGCGGGAGAAGCAAAGGCACCTCAGGACGCCTTTACCTCCTCTTTCCGAACGGTGAATTTTCCCTCGAGATTTTTCAGCCTGTCAACAATGCCGCCATATTCGAGCTCGCTGAAGGGAAGCATTGCCGGCCCGAAGAAGCCCTGGCGCCTGATATCTTCTGATTTCCTCGAAACGTTGTTGCGCACATAGTCCCAGAATGGGTGATCGAAGACATCCGCCGGTTGGGTAAGGATGCCATCCTTGACGCAAAAAGCAAGACAGTTGACCACGGGAGGCCCGTCAAAGTAGGAGATGGGGCTGTTCTTCGTAACGGGCATGAGCGGGCCGTGATGCGAGCCTCTCATGAATCCGGCAACGAAGTGCCCGATGGCATAGGGAGAGATCACCTCGCCGGTGGCCGGAAAATTCCCCTGGACGCGCACGAGCGCAACAGGATCATCTTTACCTGTGTACTTCCCAGCGATGTTATGCAGTCTGGTCGTACTAATTGAAACAGCAACATCGCCCGTTTCCCTCGAATAGATATTTTCGATGACATACCTCTCCTGATCTCGCAGAAGGGCAGCGATGTCATAAAGGTCTTCCGGAGCATTCAATTCCACTATCTTATCCCCTTCCGTGTACTCCACGTCCATGATGCGAAATGTATATCCTTTCCCCATCTTGGGTGAAAGGATGAGCCCCGCGCAGTACATGGGGTCAGCAAAGGCGAGGTAAAAGGGAAGGTTGTACGCACCGGGGTCTGTTTTGTCCGCTGCGAAGGCAAGGAAAGGCTCGTTGGGCCTCTCTTCGAACTCCATTTCTGCCACCGCAGGACCCATCCCCTTAACGTTTCCCGAAAAGGAGTCCTTGAGGAGGTCCTGGCCGGCACCGTAAAGTCCCTGTTTCTTCGCAAGCTCCGTACCCTCCATGAAAGCGTCGAATGCGAACTCGTGGATCTTCTCCGAGTTCTCGCCCTCTGTGTGAGTCATGAGGATACCGATATCGTCCCCCGTGTGCCCAACGTATGAGTCGATGAGGGTCCCTTTCCCCTCGGTGGTGACCACCTCTTCGACCTTCTTTAGCAGCTCTTCGCTCGGCTTGATATGTCCCCCGATGGAACCTATGTCCGCCTTGATGA
>CAYFXN010000156.1:0-238 GCA_964347065.1 uncultured bacterium
GAAGCGAGCCTGGCGCCGATCAACTTCATGAATTTCTGGCGGTTGAAACTTCTCTTCACCTTTTCGCCAAAATCAGGGTCCTTTGGCTCGAAAGACCGCATGCCGCCTCCCTCAATCATGGTCCAGATAGAAAAGTTCAGAGTCCATAGTCCATAGTTCAGAGGATTAACAGAAGTTCAGAGGATCAGAAGTTCAGCAATTCCCACTTCTCAATTTCTCACCTTCTTGTTTTGCGGAA
>CAYFXN010000156.1:248-3486 GCA_964347065.1 uncultured bacterium
TCTCCGACGTTCTGCTTTCTGTTGTTCTGATGTTCCCGGGTTTTATTCCAGCCTCCGCCTTCCGCGTTACCATTCTTGACGATTGTAAGGCTCTCTGTTGTTCTGATTTCTGATCCTCTGTTCACAAGGAATTTCCTGTTCCATCCGTGCCTACCGGGCAGACGGCCTGGCAGACGAAACAGTAGTAATAGTTGCCGCTCATGAAGTTCTGCCAGAGATCCAGGCTCATCTGGCTCGTGAGAAGCTCCCTCCTGTTTTCCTCGGTCGCCTCGACCAGCTCAATGAGGAATTTTCTCCACGCCCGGTATCCGCCCGAAAATATCTTTCTTCCGCACTTTTTCCTGTCCACCTCACCCTTTCCGAGCAAAGCTTCAGCGGGGCACAGCTTGATGCACTCCATGCAGCTTGTGCACAAACCCTCCACGAGGGGCACACCCGCGGGAAGGAGGGCGTCGGTCACAACACCGCCTATTCTCACTGCAGGGCCGAAGGCTTTCGTGAGCAAAAGGCCCGACTCGCCGTAGGAGCCGATGCCCGCGCACACGCCCGCCCTCCGCCAGTCAACGTCTCCCACCATCCCCGAGCGGGGCGGGGACATGTCTATCGGTATAAATGCCGGGACGGCAACGGCACGAAATCCCATGGAGGCAAGAGCCCGGGCAAGTCCGTGTGCGACCTTTCCCGCCTCGTTATAGGTGTAGATTGTATCGAACTGGGCTACCTGCAGGTTATGAGAAGAGATAGCGTTTCGCGAGTGAGGCACCGCAGCAACAAGGACAGATTTTGCCCCCGGCAAAATCCTCCCGATATCCTCCCTGTTATCGGCCAGCTCCGATACCGCGCAGGCAGCGGCGGCAACAGCCCCCAGTTCGTGAGCTTTCTCCTGAATCTTCCTATATTGACGGTCGTCCATTCCCCTCCTCCCCTCAAATATTTCAGGTCTTATATTACTTCAATCCCTCCAAGATGTGCCAGGAGGCCTAAATAAACGGGCGATGTGTATCGTTTCCCGTTCATTTATATTGTGTTTTGGTTTTCTATTCCGCACTCCGACTTCCGCATTACTATTCTGACTGTACGATCTGCTCTCAGGTTTCCTCTGAACTCTGGACCGGGGACTCTGAACTGCTTTTTGCTCCGCTCTCTTTCTCCTGTGGTTTCGCTGAGGCTCACTCTCCCGGAAACTTCGGTGGTCTCTTTTCCAGAAAAGCTGTAACCCCCTCTCTGAAATCAGCCGTCTCGAACTGCCGCACTATTGCCTGCCTCTCCCTTTCGAGCTGGGTTTCCACGTTATCGAAGAAAGCGCTGCCAAACAGGGCTTTCGCCCGGGCAAATGCCGTCGTTGGGCCCGAAGCTACTTTTCCCGCCGTCTCGAGAACCGAAGCGAGCAGATCATCTCCTCCGATAACTCCGTTTATGAGACCGAGATTCAGCATCTCCCCGGGAGTCAGCGCTTTCCCGGTGAGCATCAGTTCCATCGCCCTGTGGTAACCCATCCCCCGCGCGAGCAAAAACGTGGCACCCCCGTCGGGGGAGAGGCCGATGTTTCCATAGGCAAGAACAAATTTCGCCTTCTCCGATGCATAAACCAGGTCCGCGGAAAGGGCGATCCCGATCCCCGCCCCTGCCGCCACACCGTTGATGGCCGATAGCACCGGTTTCTCCATCCTTTTCACCTCGGCGATGATAGCGTGGAGATAGACAGGGAGGAGCCGCATTTCATCCCCCCCCTCATAGATAACTTTTCGCATCAGCCCGATGTCGCCCCCGGCGCAAAACACGTTCCCGCTGCCGGTTATGACGATGCATCGAACCCTTCTGTCAGAGCCTGCATCGAAGAGAGCATCGAGCAGCTCCTTTCCCGACTCGAGGTTGAAAACGTTCATCTTCTCGCTCCGGTTGAGCGTTATCAAAGCCACCCCTTCTTTCTTCTCAAGCGTGATCCATTCCATGGTCTCCCCCTCGAAATGCTACTTTCACCGCACCCTTTCACCCGCGTTGTTGCTTCCGTACGTTCCACCTTCCTCGCCAGAGCAGCGGCACTATTGTCTGACCTTCGTCGTGAGCTTCCCTCCCTTCCTGGCGACGGCACCCCGGGCTGTCAGGCCGTTCAGCGTCTTTTCATATCGCTCTCTGTACTCGCCGTAAAAGTCCAGGTCAACAGTCTCCCGGAACCAGTGGGTCCCCATAAGGCGGGAAAAAAAGGAGCCGCATCTACCCGTTGTTAAAAGGAACCCGTCTCGATGCCGATCATGTCATCGTAGGCCACCGCTAAGGCACAGAAAGTCAAGGGGATGGTAACCAGGAGGCCGACGCCGAACAGGAGGGCGCCACCGATATTGATCAGAAAGAGTATCAGAAGGAAAAGAAAAACGGAGAACCAGTTTTTCGTCACGAATTTCCTGCTTATCTCCATCGCCTGCCAGAAATCGATCTCCCTGTCTACGACGAGCATGAGGGTAAATATATAGGAGACGCCCAGGTAGATCCCGGGAATCACGAGAAGGAAAAGCCCCACCATGGTGAAGAAACCCGTCAGCAGGCCGGCGAGGAGAAGGGGGAGAAAATAGTTGAATCCCTTAAAAAAATCCGCGAATTCCACCTTCTGCTTTTTTTGCATCTTGAAGGCCACGATGTAGAATCCACCGATAAGGGGGGCATAAATCGACATTCTCACGAGAAACCCGAGCATGGGAATGAACTGAAGCAGAATGTTGATGAAGACAACCAGGGCGGAAAACCCGATGAATCCACCGGCGTTTTCTTTGAACATTTCCCAGCCCCTCGACAGGTATTCCTGGCGGTTCACCGTATAATCCTTTTTTAAGAACCCCTCATATTCTTCGGCACTCAACTTTCCCCCGATGGCGAAGGGAGAAGGCGGTTTTTTCCGAAATGCATCTGCGATGATAGTTCCGCCGTCGTCAGGGCAAAACTTCACATCGGCTGTGAACGTCTTCTTGCAGACTACGCATTTTGGAACGAGCGTCTCCTCCTCCACGAGCCTTGCCCCGTCGTCATCGCAGTAGTTGGACCCCAGGGGGTACTTTTTTCCGCACTGGGGACAGACAGGATTCTGCAAGAACTCCCGCGAAAGGTCCGTTCCGCAGTGAGTGCAAAATTTCGTTCCCACGGCGTACTCGGCCTGACATCCCGGACACCTGTTCATATCTCTCTTCTCCTGGGCAAGATAATCACGTCCTCGGTTATTGACACGTCAAGGACAAAGATCGAGCGT
>CAYFXN010000157.1:0-3485 GCA_964347065.1 uncultured bacterium
CGCCCGCATCGAAGGCTTCTTCCGGGGTCGTGACCCGCTTCTGATCAGCCGCGTCATCACCCGGCAGCCGAACACCCGGTGTGACAGCGATAAAACCAGAACCAAACTTTTGTTTCAAAAGTGGCACTTCCAGGGGTGAGCAGACGATGCCATCGGCGCCCGATTGAAGCGCAAGCTCCGTAAGTCTCTCAACGAGAGAGGAAACAGGACCCACGGGGCCGAAAAAACCTACATCATCGTCCGTCAAACTCGTCAAGACGGTCACCGCAACGATTATCGTTCCGCTCTCCTTCGATTCGGAAACCGCTGCCTTCAACATATCTGCTCCACCGGACGCGTGAACGGTCAGCATATCGACACCATGACTCACAGCACTTCTCACTGCACCTGCAACCGTGTTTGGTATGTCATGAAACTTCAGGTCGAGAAACACCTTCTTGTTCAACTTCTTCAACTCATCGATTATTGGGGGGCCCTCACGGGTGAAGAGCTGCATTCCCACCTTGCACCACAGAAGTTCGTCCCCGGCGAGTCTCACAAATCTCAGCGCATCGCCGCCATTTCGAAAATCGAGGGCTGCCACGACCCTGCTCAATCTATCCGGCATCTCATGTGCTCCTTCTCCGCCAATTTCTTTATCTCATCCACCGCGTCCCGAAGGTCAAGATCCATCGTTTCCCCCGTCATTCTGTTCCTGATTTCCACGAGTCCCTCGGCGATCTTCTTCTCCCCCACGGTGACCCTGAGCGGCACCCCGATCAGGTCGGCATCTTTAAATTTGATACCCGGCCTTTCATCCCTGTCGTCGATGATTACTTCGACCCCCGAGCGGAGAAGGTCTGCATAAAGAAAATCGGCCGCCTTGTAAAGGTCCTCATTCTTCAGATTCAGGGGAAGGATGACAACCTCGAAGGGGGCAATTGAAATAGGGAAAACAATACCGTCGTCGTCATGGCTCTGCTCGATCGAAGCTGCAACCGTCCTTCCCACCCCGATGCCGTAGCACCCCATGACCATTTCCTTTTCCTTTCCATCCTTACCGAGGTACACGGCATTCATCGCCCTGCTATACTTCGTTCCGAGCTTGAATATGTGGCCAACCTCGATCCCCCGGGAAAACGTCAACTCCTCCCCACACCGAGGACACGGATCGCCCCTGTCGATAACTCTGAAATCACCATATGTTTCCGCATCGTAATCACGCCCCACCCGCACATGCATATAATGGTAATCATCCCGGTTTGCCCCGGTAACTCCGTCACGTATCTGAAGCACCGATCTGTCAGCCAGTATCTTACAGGATAAGCCGACCGGGCCGGCGAATCCCGTGGAAGCACCGGTTATACGCTTCACCGTATCTTCTCCCGCCAGCTCTATCCAGTCGGCTCCCAGGAAATTCCTGACCTTTACTTCGTTTATCGTTCTATTCCCCCCGGCCACCACGGCGATGCTTCCCTCTCCGGTTTCAAACAGGAGGGACTTTATCATCCTGTCTGGTGGAACCCCCAGGTAAGATGAAACTTCCTCGATGGTTCGCTTTCCCGGAGTGTGCACTTCTTCAATCGGGGGGATATCCACAGCTGAATTCGCGCGCTCATTGTCACTGACCTGGGCAAGCTCTCTGTTCGCGCTGTAGTCACAGCTGAAACAGCTGACTATCTCGTCCTCCCCCGAGTCGGCGAGAACCATAAATTCATGGGAGCTGCTCCCCCCTATCGCACCCGTATCGGCTTCAACGGCTCTGAACGTAAGGCCCATCCTTGTAAATATTCTCGTATACGCATCGTACATCGCCTGGTAGCTCCCGTCGGCCCCTGCATCGTCGGCATCGAAGGAGTAGGCATCCTTCATGATGAATTCCCTTCCCCGCATCAGGCCGAACCTCGGCCTCATCTCATCTCTGAACTTGGTCTGTATCTGATAGAGGTTTATGGGGAGCTGCCGGTATGAGCGTATCTCATTTTTCACGAGGTCGGTAATCACCTCCTCGTGTGTGGGACCAAGGCAGAACTCGCGCTCTCCTCTGTCTTTGAACCGCAGAAGCTCCTTGCCGTAAAGATCCCAGCGGCCCGACTCCCTCCACAGCTCCGCGGGGAGCACCATCGGCATCAACAGCTCTATCGCCCCCGCCCTGTTCATTTCCTCCCGGATGATGTTCTCCACCTTTCGTAAAACCCGGAGGCCAAGCGGCAGGTAATCATAGATTCCTGCAGCAACTTTCCGGATCATCCCCGACCTGATCATCAACCGGTGGCTGACGATCTCGGCGTCTGACGGGTTCTCCCTGGTTGTGGGGAGAAGGTACCTGCTGAGTCGCATTCTTACACCCCTTCTCTTTTCCTTTCACGGGTGATCCTCTCGACCCAAGTTACGAGCTCCCGGACGATCTCCTCCTCTCTCACCCGTTTCATGATTTCCCCCCGGGCAAAGATCAAACCGATGCCCTTCCCGCAAGCAACTCCCACATCAGCTTCTGCAGCTTCACCCGGACCATTCACCACACAGCCCATAACAGCAACCTTTACATATTGATCGATATGAGTGATGCATTTTTCCACATCTTCTATGATCTTTTCAATATCGACTTCGACTCTCCCGCAGGTGGGGCATGAAATTATCTCGGGGCCCCTCCTCCGGAGGCCGAGAGACTTCAGTATCTCGTACCCTACCCGTACCTCTTCCTCAGGCGGGGCCGTCAGAGATACCCGCATCGTGTCTCCTATTCCCTCGTAAAGAAGGATTCCCATCCCCGCAGAGGACTTGACCGTCCCCGAGAATATGGTCCCTGCCTCCGTAACCCCCACATGGAGCGGGTAATCGAAAGCGGCGGAAAAAAGCCTATTCGCCTGAACGGTCGTGGTCACATCCGATGCCTTCAGGGAAACCTTGAAATTGAAAAATTCCTGGGACTCGAAATACCTCACATGCCTCTTCGCCGACGCGAAAAGAGCCCCGGCATCGGGCTTCCCGAACTTTTTCAGTATGTCCTTTTCAACAGATCCCGAGTTGATGCCGATTCTCATCGCGATCCCGCTGCTCTTCGCAGCCTCGATGATCCTTTTCAGTTTAGCCCTGCCGCCAATGTTGCCCGGGTTTATCCTCACACAGTCCACACCCGATTCGATGGCTCTCAATGCGAGATCGTGACTGAAGTGAATATCGGCAATGACCGGTATGGGGGCCCTCTTCTTGATTTTGCCAATCGCATCAGCCGCTTCAGCATCGGGTACTGCCACCCTCACCAATTCGCATCCCGAACGGGCAAGAGAGGCGATCTGCTCGAGCGTGGCCTCCAGGTTTTTCGTGTCCGTCTTCGTCATCGACTGGACAGCTATGGGCGCTCCCCCCCCGATTTCGACCGATCCAACAGTTATTTTTCTCGTTTTTCTCCTCGCCATTTTCAATAATTGCACGGGATATTCTTCCACCATATTGAAGGCCTTGTTGATTATACCAGAGATTGCCGGTGAACCAGAGTTCCCTCG
>CAYFXN010000158.1:0-3419 GCA_964347065.1 uncultured bacterium
ACGCGATAAACGAATGCAGGATCAATTTCCATATCCTCAATCTTTTCTCATTTTCACCCACTTGAGGTCACAGGTTGTGACCTCAAGTCGTTAAACTCTTGTTTTGTAAGCTGAAAAGTGAAGTCATCGGGAAACCTGTCTATCTTTCGTTTGACAGCCTGAAGAAGTACTTTCGTCTCCACACCATACAAATCTGCAAGGTCCGCATCGAGCATCACTTTCTGCCCCCGGATGTGGAGTATTGATTTTTCGATTCGCTCAGCAGGAAGGTGAGTTTTCTTTTTCACCATCTTCGTCACGCCGTTGTTTATCTAACCTTTCTAAAATATCCCGCATATATTATTCGATATTTAATAGCAATATCCATAGCGCGACAGCTTCGTAGAGCTTCGGATTTCCGGCCCTTCGGTTACCCGTCCCTCCAGATTGAGCCTGTTATCTACTTTAGAGATATTGTATTGTTAGAAAAATAATAACCACTCTGTTGTCTTGTGGTCCGTGGGATCGGTGAAAAGAGGGATATTTAAAATCTAAAAGGGGGGGCTGCATATTGGAAGCATATTGCGACTGTGGCTGTGGCGTCTCATGCTCCCGATCCCGGAAACGTTGTGGCAGAAACGGATCTTTGCGGTCGGAAGGAGGATAGAGGCGGAGCTTGCTTTCATGGAGGAGGATCATCGCAGGGTCCATCACTTCGTGGTGAGAGAGCTACCACGGATCGGTAGGCCGATGCCGGCGGAATTTGTCTCGGAGAACCTGGATATATCCGTAGAGCGGGTGACGGCCATCCTGGATGAGCTCGATTCCCGCATGTTGTTCCTGTCGAAAAACAGCGAAGGGTCGGTTGTGTGGGCATATCCCGTCACCGCTGAAAAAACGCCCCACCACGTTACCTTCAGCACGGGGGAAAAGATTTACGCGGCCTGAGCGGCCGATGCCGTTGCGACGCCCTTCGTGCAGGGGCGCCTGAGGGGAAAACACCTGTCGGTTCGCGTCAGAACGCAGTGCGCTCATTGCTCTAAAGAGCTGAACCTGGAGATAGACAGCGACCTTAATATTGCCGTACAGGAAGATACGGAACCCATGGTTTTCATGCCGGAGGTAAATGTTTTCTCTCTGGAGGATTCCAGCATCATCGATGCCTTCTGAAAGGAGAATGTGTTCTTCTGGTCAGAAGAACATGCCAGGGCATTCCGCCACAGGAGACACCGGGTTCGCGGCTCCTACTTTACCATCGAGCAGAGCAAGTATGTTACGGAAATCATACAGAGTGCGATTTTCGGATTTAGACGGGAAGGTACGGCGCCAGGTCTCCACTCATGACGAATGACCACTCTCCGGGTTAGGGGGTCAAGCCCTGCTTTCTGACATCCTATGGGTTACGGTGGCAGTTCCCATATCCGAAGAATTTGTGAGACAAAGGGAGCTGATACCCAGGTACACATGTTGGAATGGGTGGCGCACTAACATACGTTTCTTTTTATCTAATGTGTAACGCATTTGTAATGAGGTCGTTTTCGGTCACGGTATCTTCTTGATTATATTTGCGATTTCGTCCTTCGTGAAACCTTTGAGCGTGGTCGTTTTGACATTCCCCTGTGCTCCTATTCCCAGGGCAAATGCTGTTGCAATTTCATCACTGGGTCCCTCTCCAATCGCCAGGGCATCATATTCGCCCATCAAGAGATAGTAGCCTAAAACCTTTCCTCCCATAGCTTCCCATGCCTTGAAGCCTTCCTCTATGCGGGCAGGGGCGTTTTTAATGTCCTTGATTCCCTGATCTGTATATTTCATTAAGATGATATATGCCGGCATAACCTTACCTCCTTTCTCGAATTTGAGTTAATGCGCCACCATTACCTATAATCTTGAAGTGCACGGTTTACATTCTGGAGAAAGAAGAGAAGATGTATCGACCTGGATGGAAAAACTTCCCTCCTGTTTATTGGGGTTAATCTCGAACTACAAGCTGAAGATGGGTCTTATACTTTAAGAATAGGTTCGCCCTCGATAATTGTCAATAAATTGATAGATTAGTGGAAAAATTTTTGATAATTCGTCTTCTTTTTCCGGATTTGTTTTGCCCTGTTTTATGATTATCCCCTTTTTTCTTTCTGCTTTCTTTGGTTTCCGGAGCTTCGGTTGCTCGGATGTTAGAGCCATCTGATTTTGGGTTTCTCTGCTCTCTGCTGTTCTGTTGTTCTGATGTTCTGTACTTCTGGGTTTCCTCGGGACACGGGACTCTGGACTCGGGACTGTATTTTACTCCGCACTCCGAATTCCGCATTACATATCAGATATCGGATGCAGGTCCCCTATCCGAAGAATTTGTGCGAAAATGATAATTATCCCCAGGGTTCTGAAAAGACCCCGTGAGGGCAAACAAAATGACCATGCACATTGGTGAATTCAGATTCGGGGAGATAGTCATCAACGATACAACCTATTACGGCGATGTCATCGTGTATCCCGACAGAGTCGATCCTTCATGGTGGAGGAGGCAAGGGCATTATTTAAGTAAAGAGGACGTGTCCGGCATTGTCGTGGCAAAACCGGATATCGTGATAATAGGGACAGGCCAGTCAGGCGCCATGGAGGTGCCCGAGAGCACCGTTGATTTCATTGAGTCGCAAGGGATTATGGTGCATGTTGAAAAGACCGGCCAGGCAGTGGAACTTTTCAATACGCGACCGAAGGATAAGATCGTGATCGGCGCCTTTCATCTGACCTGTTAGCCCGAAAAAATCAGGAGCATGTCCCGGATTATTCAACCGCAACAGTGGGTCAGGCCCTTCGACAATTGGCGTAACCATTGGAGCTTTTGGGGTCAGGAAGAAAGATCCTTCAAACCGTAAACCTTCGTGTGGGCGGCCCAGGCCGGACACCAGGTGCGATGCCAGCGCATCAACCTGCCGAATGAGGAATCCGGCTTCCGATTCGCGTAGGGACATATGCCGCAGTTGTGACACAACCCCGCCAGCGCCCTGGTCGCTACCCCGAACTGCCTGTTTGCCTGAATGCTTCCTTCAGGTGAATTCATTTTATTTTCCTCCCTTAATCAATGGTAAATATCTGGCCCTTTACACGTATAGACGGAGATAAACGCGAAAAGGATACAGGTGGGTAAAAGGGTCGCATTTAAACGGTTATCAAGCGCAAATTTTGTCGCGATCTCGTCAAAATCACACCGCTGCCTGGTCATAACAGAATGATATATTTTGCAAAACTATCCACAACGAGGAGGGCTTGCCCTGTCCGGGTGTGGTGTATGCTTTACTGGCACAATGTGGTCCCTGATCCAGAAATCGCTGAGTCCAAGGGGCTGCAGCCGAATATTGAGTAGGAAACAATAGACGATCAAGGGGGCGACAGATGAGCTTTGTTGATGCCCACGCCGCGGTGTTGCGTCGATTCGACCG
>CAYFXN010000159.1:0-3379 GCA_964347065.1 uncultured bacterium
GAGCATGCGGCTCATATCCGCAGTGTCCGGGGTTCGATTCCCTGCACCGCCACCAGTTATTCCACAAATTGGTATCTCCCCAGAATTCATAAAATCCGATATCCTCTGGTATTTGAATAGTCATAAGAGTTGAATCGCACAAGACTGCGCATTCCAATTTTTTTTCCTTAATTAGATTACACTCTTTGAGTTTTTCTCGTGTGATCGACGCCGGGATAAGAGGGGAAAATACAATGCGGCATAATAAATAACTGAAAACGTTATTATATTCTGATGTCCTTCGATCCGAATGAAACGGGGCAATGAAGGTTTTGACAAGCAGTTTCGGTCAGATGGGCGGTCTCATAATTGGCTTGATGGGCCAATAGATGGTTCACCAGACCTCAAAATACAGAGGGGAAAAACCCGTTGACTAAAAATATGCGTTATCTTAGAATTTAGAAATTAAACAAAAGGCTTGAAAATTTTTTCACACTCATTGAGAAAATGGAAAAATTTTCCTCTGAATATATACTAAATTACCTAACAGCAAATACAGAGATCAGCGTCGTTCAGATTAACCGAATCAGAGGTTTAGTGAAGGCTTTCGGTGCGGAAGTTTTCTCGAGCGATCTCATTTCATACCTGGCAACAAAATCTCTAAATCATAGATCGAGGGTTCAGATGTACGGAAAAACGTTCGATATATGGAGTACGGAAGAAGGAACTGACCTTCTGTGCGTCCTGAAGAAGGTGGATGATACCGTCGAACTTGAAAAAAAGATTCTCGATGACTCTTATATGAAAGACATTGAGCTGATATTCAGGGAACTGCTGCACGAGATACGCACACCACTGGGTACGATGAGAAACTATCTGCACATCGTCACGGAGGAGATGAAACGATATGGCGGCGGCAGGAGAAAAAATGACGTGGCCCTCGAAAGCCTCCATGCAATTCACGAGGAGATCCTGCGGATCGATTCAATGCTGAATGCCTTCCACGGATTGTGGACTGACGAGAGCGAAGAAATTTCCACTTCAGATCTCGGCTCAGAGACGAAGTTTATGGAGAAAATATACCGTAAGGTTTTCGACGTAAAAGGGGTCACATTTTCTGTCGAAGGGCCCGAGGAAGGGGTAGTGGTCGCATTTCCCGCCCGCGCAATACGACAGGTGATGGCGAATCTGCTAAATAACGCATATGAAGCTGCCCAAGAGGGCGGGGCAGTGTGGGTAAAAACGTTTGAGCAGGGAAAGAAAGGAATACTCGAGGTGGGTGACGACGGGGGGGGGGTCGACGATGAGCTCATCCCCTCTCTTTTCAAAAAGCCGCTGTCGTCTGACAAAGGAAAGGGGAGAGGGTTCGGGCTCTGGATTACCGGCAAGTTAGTCCACAAGTATGATGGTTCGATCCGATATAATAAATCTGAACGCGAGTCGGTTTTTCGCGTCGAGTTTAACAAGAAAGCCGGGTGATTAAATTGAAAAGAACGACCATTCTCATCGTCGAAGATGACAGTAAGTTTTTACAATCGATGGTCGCGCTTGTGAGGAGCAAGGGATTTACCGCTGTGGGAGTGACAGGGACGAGAGAGGCAGAGGTTTTTCTCAGGAAAGAGAGTGATGGCGTCATCCTCGTAACCGATATAAACCTCGGGGGCGAGACGGGTCTGGACCTTCTCGCCAAAACGGGGATGAACTACCCCGACGTTCCCGTAATTGTCATTACCGGGTATGCATCACTTGATTCCGCCATCCGGGCCCTCAAGCTTGGAGCTTACGACTACATCACCAAACCCTTCGAACCGGAGATGCTCTTCCACTCATTGCGAAGGGCCTACGAGAAGCTTGCGGCTCACAAAGAAAAGATGAGAACGGAAAATAAGTTGAAAAAGCTCATCCGGGAGCTGGAGGTGAAGAACGAGGAAATTGAAAAACTCTCCGAATTCAAATCATTCATGATATCCATGGCGAGCCACGATTTAAAGACCATCCTCACCGTCCTCAACGGATATCACAAGATGCTGCGGGAGAACTGCTCGGAGAAACTATCGCAGCAGGAGAATAAAATTATCGATGAGGGGAGAAAGAGCCTCAAGAGGGCCCTTCTCATGATAGAGTCCCTTCTGGACTACCATGCCGTCGAGATGGGCACGATCAACCTACAGCTGACGGAGTTTTTCATCGAGGAGGTGATCGATGAGTGCGTCGAATTCCTCAAGCCCTACGCGGAGATGAAGAATGTGGATGTTTCCAAAAATATAAGCGGGGGAAACGCCCTCACCGTTTACGGAGACCGCCTGAAAATCATTCAAATACTTGATAACCTCATTACAAACTCGATCAAGTATGCCTCATCTGGCGGAGCGATAAAGGTAATGGCAAAAAATACCGGTGACGGCAGGATAAAGATCAGCGTAAAAGACAGTGGAAGCGGGATTCCTAAAGATGAAATAGGCAAAATTCTCGGAAGTACCCCCGTGATTTTTAAACGAGAGGGGACCGGGATCATCGGGCTCGGTTTGTCCATTTGCAAAAAACTGGTGGAAGTGCAGAAGGGGGATATGGATATCGAAAGCGTACCCGGAAAGGGAACAGTAGTCTCCTTTACGCTTCCATCTAAAAACAGGTAGGAAAAGGAATACATGTGGGAAAAGCATTATCCATATATGGGTAAAATATTTCCATTTATTTTCAGGTAAGGCCGAATTGTGTATTTTTATTCTTTTTTGGATTAATAAATTTTACTAAAAAAAACAGGAGTATAGGACAAATAATTCACAATATGAGAAATAATTCGCACAAAATGGCATATAAATTGGTACAGAAGTGCACTGCGAATACCTTTGAGAGGTGATAAAGTGGAAGAAAAAATTCTTCTCGTCGATGATGACCCCTCTTTTCTGAATCTCACTCGGTCGTTCCTCATTCAGAAGGGTATGGAAGTCATCGTTTCTTCAACCAAAAATGAGGCCGTCGAGGTATTTGATCAGTACGACCCGTCTCTCGTCGTTCTCGATGTTTATCTCCCCGATGGAAACGGCATAGACCTCATCCCGCGTTTTCGAAATGGAAACAGATTCCTGCCGATCATACTCGTTTCCGGACAGTCGGAAATCGAGGAGGTGGTCAGGGCGATGCAGCTCGGGGCGACAGATTACGTCAAGAAGCCCTTCGATTACGAGGAGCTGCTCATAAAAATCAAGATGGCCCTTGATGGTACGAGAGAGAAGAAGGAGCTGGATGAGCTGCGAAGTCTCAAAGACCCTGATGACGAGTATAACCTTCTCTTCGGTCTTTTCGACTCGATGAACAAGGTCAGGGCGATGGTCGATCAGGTTGCCGAAACGGACATAACCGTTTTGGTAACAGGGGAAAGCGGAACGGGGAAAGACCT
>CAYFXN010000160.1:0-3362 GCA_964347065.1 uncultured bacterium
AGGAGAGAGGCAGCGATCATGATGGGCACATCGAGCCGTATCAGCTGAAGCGATACGGCGAGGGGGGTGATGGAAGCGGAGAGACCGAGGATGAAGAGCACGTTGAAAATGTTGCTGCCCACCACGTTGCCCACGGCGATGTCTGCCCGCCCCGACAGGGCGCTGAGAACGCTCACGGCCATTTCGGGGGAGCTCGTGCCGAAGGACACCACGGTAAGGCCGATAACGAGGGGGGAGATGCCCAGCCTCCTGGCCAGCCCTGCTGCTCCCCGTACGAGTCCCTCGGCCCCGGCGATCAGAAGCAGCAGGCCGAGGAGGGAGATGAGAAGAGCCCGCTCCTGCATGGTGAGCCTCCCGGAAAAACGGATGGGTACAATTGTGAAAATCCGGCATTATGGTACCATGGTTGTGGTCCCCGGACGCTATTTTTCCCCCATAGCTCCTTTCGCGGTATGCCGTCTGCCAGCAGCCGGCTTTTCAATGGGCGAAGAGGCCGGGTTTACCAATGAAAAATCTCTTTGCGCAAGGAGGGCTCCCATGAAAAGGTTTGTCAAATATTTTTTGCGGGGTCTTTTGGTCATCGTCCCGATAACCATAACCGTGTACGTGGTTTACGTGGTTTTCGTAAAGGTGGACCGCTTGCTGGGGATTCCCGTCCCGGGAGTCGGTTTTATCCTTACGGTCCTCTTCGTCGTTCTCGTCGGATATCTGGCCGGTAATATCGTCATGAAAAAATTTCTGGAAGTGGCGGATGCACTTTTCATCAAAGTTCCCTTCGTGAAAATCGTCTACTCTTCGATAAAAGATCTTTTGAGCGCCTTCGTGGGCGAGAAGAAAAGTTTCGACCGGCCCGTCGTAGTTTCACCCTTTCCGGGAAGCCCGCTGAAAATAACCGGTTTCGTCACCCGTGAAAGCCTTGAATCATTCGGCCTCTCGGACCACGTTTCCGTTTACTTTCCTCAGTCTTACAACTTTGCGGGCAATGTCTTCGTCATCCCGCGCGAACAGGTGAGGCCCCTCGATGTCGAAAGCGCCGATGTGATGGCCTTTATCGTTTCCGGCGGTGTGTCCGGAGGCGGGAGATGACACGCTCAGCAGTTTCCCGTCACATCCCCTCCTGACCTCTCCCCGGAGAGGCCAGCATGATCCTTTCGACCCCCGTCGTGGCAAACAGCGATGGCGGCTGTTTCAAGGAGCGGTTTCTCTTTGTCCATCAGGGACAGGATTTTTCGTTTAGGATAGAAAAAACGGTGCGGACACGCAGAAGGAGGTAAGAGATGGAATACCAGAACATCATTTTTGAAAAGAAGGGAGGGATTGCGAAGATCACCATCAACCGTGAGAGGGCCATGAACTCTTTGAACGGAGATACTATCGCGGAGCTGCTCCGCGCCCTCGAGAGAGCGAAACAGGACGATGCCGTCCGGGTGGTGATACTGACCGGTGCCGGAGAAAAAGCCTTCATCGCCGGCGGCGACATCAACGAAATAAAAGCGAGCTTTGAGAGAGGGCAGATGGCTGCCAGGGATGCATTCGCGGTCAAGGGGCAGAACCTCATATCTTCGATCGAGAAGCTCGGCAAACCCGTCATCGCAGCCGTCAACGGCTATGCCCTCGGTGGTGGGTCGGAAATTACCCAGGCGTGCCACCTGGCGATCGCCTCCGAGAACGCCCGTTTCGGCCAGCCGGAGGTCAACCTGGGTTTCAACCCCTGCTGGGGTGGCACCGTGCGCCTTCCCCACCAGGTGGGGAGGAAGAAGGCCCTGGAGATGATTCTGACGGGGGAGATGATAAGCGCCTCCGAGGCACACAGGATCGGGCTGGTAAACGCCGTCGTTCCCGGGGAGGAGCTTCTATCGGAAGCGGAAGTTCTCGCGAAAAAGATTACGGAAAAGTCGGGCGTTGCGGTGAGGTTGTGCCTGGATTCGGTCCTTCAGGGGCTGGAGATGTCCCAGACCGAGGCGCTCGCCAACGAGGCGAATCTGCTCGGCCTGGCAGCTTCTACGGATGATGCCATTGAAGGCGTGTCTGCTTTTCTGGGAAAGCGCAAACCCGTGTTCAAACACAGGTGAGCCAAAAAAAACCAGTTCATAGTTCAGTGTCCTGAGGAAACCGGCAACCAGCACATACTGCCAGGGTGGTAATGCGGAATTCGGAATGCGGAATGAAAACCAGTTCAGAGTTCAGAGTCCATCGTTCAGAGTCAATAGTTCAGCGTTCAGTGGAAAACCGGAAGGCAGAAACCGGAAACTGCTAACTTTGTATTTTGTTTATCTACGGACTATGGACGCTGAACCCTGGACAGACACTATTGGCTTTATCGGCTTTCCTGATGTCCGAATAACTATTTTCTGCCGTCCTGTTATCCTGGAAGCTCCAGGCCCGACATCAGGTAATCTTCCATGTATTTGATCTCCTCGATGCCCGATTTCACGATCTCGGGATCCACCTGGAGCTCATCTGCTTTTATCTTATCGTCGTACACCACATTGGACAGGATGTACTTGATGCAGTTGAGCCTCGCCTTCTTCTTGTTGTCGGAGCGGATTATCGTCCACGGACAGATCGTCCGGTTGGTCTCATTGAGCATCTGGAACTTTCTGACGGTGTAATCGTCCCACTTTTCCTGGGCCGCCTGGTCGACGGGGGACATCTTGTAATGTTTCAGCGGGTCCTTCATTCTCGATTTGAACCGGTGGAGCTGTTCTTCCTTTGAAACGGAGAAAAAGAACTTGAAGAGAATGATGCCATTCTTCACCAGGATCTCCTCGATCATCGGCACATCTTTCAGGAAGCGCTTGTGCTCTTCATCGGTGCAGTAACCCATCGTCGGCTCCACCATGGCCCGGTTGTACCAGCTGCGGTCGAACAGGACGATCTCTCCACCCGACGGGAGCTGTTGAATATATCGTTGAAAGTACCACTGCGTTCGCTCCCTGTCGCTGGGCTTGAGCAGCGCAACGACACGGGCACCCCGTGGATTCAGGTGTTCGATGATCCTCTTGATCGTCCCGCCCTTGCCGGCGGCATCGCGCCCTTCAAAGAGCAGCAGGATCTTTTGTTCGTTGGCGATTACATATTTTTGCCATTTCAGGAGTTCTATCTGCAGCCTGTGCAGTTCCTCTTCGTATTCGAGGGTGAACTTGCTGACCCAGACGGCCTCTCGTTTTTTTGATTTTTTCTTGTCCTTGCTGTCAAATGCCGTGTGCTCTTTTAGTTCCGTCTTTCCTTTTTTCCCCTTTTTCTTGTTTTTCTTCGTTTTTCCCTTTTCATCTTTTGCTGCCTTATCCTCTTTTATCGCATTGTCCTCAGCGGTTTTCGCACCCGCGCCTTTTGGATTCCTTTCCTTTTTTCCTGCCTTC
>CAYFXN010000161.1:0-3319 GCA_964347065.1 uncultured bacterium
TTTAGCTCCCACGATGGTTGGCTGCTCGTGACTCGAGCATGCTCATGAATGCAAAGGGGGACAGGGTAGAAATTTCCTTCGTATCAAACATGCCGAATCAGCATCTAAAGGACATAGCGAAACTGCTGGAAAACAGACCGGGTGTCTCAATGAAATAAGTGTTTACGAGACTCTTTTCACGCACAATTTCATCGGGACATATAAGTCCCGGGGCATCGTCGACAAGCCAAACAGGATCGAGGCCGGTTTTCCGATGCCGGTATCTACTGCTGCTCGAAATTACAGGTACCAAAAAAAGGAGGAGTACCATGGCGAAAATCGTTCGGTTTCACGAGACGGGGGAAGCAGATGTTTTAAAGGTAGAAGAACTTCCACTGGAGAGTCCGAAAGAGGGAGAGGTACGCCTCAGGGTAGAGGCGATCGGGCTCAACAGGGCAGAAATAATGTTTCGCAGGGGTGAGTATCTGGAGCCTCCCGAGCTCCCCTCGCGCATCGGCTACGAAGCGGCAGGGGTCGTGGACGCTGTCGGCCCGGGAGTAAGCGATGTTTCTGTCGGCGACCGGGTCAGCACGGTCCCGTCATTCCCCGTTGGGAAGTACGGTGTGTACGGAGAGAGCGCAATCGTGCCTGCCTATGCGGTTGCCCGGTATCCGGAGAACCTTTCTCCGGTGGAAGGGGCTGCGATCTGGATGCAGTACATCACAGCCTATGGGGCCCTCATCGAACTCGGAGGAATCAGTAAAGGTGATGCCGTTTTGATTCCGGCCGCCTCCAGCAGCGTGGGCCTCGCGGCGATACAGCTCGCGCGGGCCAAAGATGCCACTGCTGTAGCCCTGACTCGCGGGTCCGACAAGAAGGCGTTTCTTCTCGAGCAGGGTGCACACCACGTCATCGTCACGGGGGAGGAGGATCTTGTTCAAAGAACGATGGATATAACTGATGGCAAGGGGGCACGGATCGTCTTCGATCCCGTCGCCGGTCCGGGGCTGGAAAAGCTGGCGGGAGCGGCGGCTCAGGGCGCTGTCATATTCCTCTATGGAGTTCTGGATTCACGGCCGACGCCGTTTCCCCTCTTTCCGGCTCTCATGAAGGGTCTCACCATCCGGGGATACACGCTCTTTGAGATCGTGGGGGATTCGGAGAAGTTTGCGCGGGCCAGGGGATACGTTTATGATGGGTTAAAATCGGGCCTTCTCAAACCGGTTATCGACCGCGTCTTCACGCTGGATCAGATAGCCGATGCCCACCGCCACATGGAGTCGAACAGGCAGATGGGCAAGATCGTGGTGACCACATAGGTGTTTCTGTGTGAGTTCTGTGGGGTCAAGCCCTGCCTTCTGACATAAAGCGTTTGCGCTTCGCGGCTTCACGCTTTGCGAGATAGAAGAATTATTGGGATTAAAGCCTGACTTTTTGTGTCGAATCTACATTATGGGCGAACAGAAAGGTCAGGAAGTAGGGCTTGACCCCAGTTGTTCAATTTGTGATTCGGAGGATTTGCCCGACACGAATAACGGTTGACTTCAGGCCGTTTAAACGCTGGAGGGTCCGTGCGTCAGTGTTGAATTTCTCTGCTATCAACCAGAGAGAGTCACCTTTTTTAACCCGGTATCGGCCGCCGGAAAGCAGTTTGTCAGCATAGTTTGCCCTGGCGGCACTATCGGTAATTTTGAGTACCTGTCCCACACTGAGGGTGGTGGACCTCAAGTTATTCCTCTGCTGCAAAGTCCTCACATTGGTATTGAAACGTTTTGCGATCAGCCAAAGGGAATCTCCCCTTCGGACACGGTATTTTCCGCCGGGAAGGAGGTTGTATGAACGGGCGGCTCTGTATGCTCCTCTGCCGAGAGGTATCTTCAGTCTCTGGCCGACGCGGATGATACTCCTCCGCGAGATACCGTTGGCTCTCGCAATGGCCGTAACGGTGGTGCGATATTTCACGGCAATGTAGGAAAGGCTTTGGCCCCTTCTTACCCGGTGATACGTGTAGGCCCGCTTCGGCGGGGACCATTTCGGAATCTCATCGATGCGTGCGAGCAACGTTTCCCCACTTCCCTGGGGGACCTTCAGAGAATAATCCCGATCCGGAGTTGCCTGATGCCTGAGCTCAGGGTTCAAGCCGGTAAGCTCCTTATACGGTATTCCCAGTTTTTTCGCCACATCTTTCAGCTGGACCGGTTTAGCGATGGTCACGATCTCGTAGGGAACAGGCCTGTCGGGCTCAGGCAGGGAAATACCATATTTGTCGGGGTCCATCAGGATGTGAAGTACGGCAAGGAATCTCGGCACGTAGCGGGCCGTTTCCCTGGGGAGCATCTCGTAGAGGTCCCAGAAGCGGTCAAGGTAGTTAATCCTCTGGCTGCGAATAACCTTCAGGACCGATCCCTCGCCGCAGTTGTAAGCGGCAAGAACAGTGGTCCAGTCTCCGAATATCTTGTGTAACTCCTCCATGTACGCGATGGCTGCGGTCGTGGATTTTACCGGGTCGAGCCGCTCGTCGACCCAGGTGTCTCTGGACAGGTTGAACTTGTATCCGGTGGAGGGTATAAATTGCCACAGGCCGAGGGCCCGCGCCCGGGAAAAGGCATTGACCTTGAATCCACTTTCAATGAGTGGCAGCCATGAGAGCTCCTCCGGCATTCCGGCCTCTTTCAGGGACTCAACCATCATGTCTCGATACATTCCGGAGCGCTTAAAGGACTCCAGGAAAAACTGCTTCTCACGACCCAGGAACGACTGTATCTCCCTTTGCACGTACTCGTTCATAATGAGCGGAATGGCATTGTGATTGCCGTTGACCGCCGTATACCTGGATGTGTAAAGCTCCAGTATTCTCCGGGATATCATGTACCTCAGGTCATCTTTCTGTTGCATCAGTTTTGGATCACTATTGGTCTCCACCTTGAGAATCAGCTCATAAGCCTGGTCCAGGGCCTCCATGGCTTTGTCCAGAATACCCTGCATCCAGAACTCCTGAGATGCCTCATAGAAATCGAGGGCAGTGTCCATAAGACTTTGCGGGCTCTCCACGCTCATTTCTTCTGTCGTGGCTTCAGCCCCGGCGGCCTCCGGATCAGCCCCCGTATCGGAAACTTGCTCTGTCTCAACGGCAGCAGGATCATCGCCGGAATTGTCAGCGTAGGTCCCGGCTATATTTTCCTGATCGTCCCCGGGAGATAGTTCGGATGGAGCCGGGCTGTCATTATTGGCGTACGGAGAAGAGTCTACGTTATCCGCATTTGGTGGTATCGTCTCGGCACCTTGAACACCATCCGGGGGGGGTAATTCTGATGCAGCGGGTCGAGGGTCGCTGCTCCAA
>CAYFXN010000162.1:0-217 GCA_964347065.1 uncultured bacterium
TGGTTGCTAACGTTATGGTTGATTTCTGAATTGTGTTCATGATCGTTCGAACCTCCATCTCTATTCCTGGATTATGATGTTTTCAAAGGTCACTCTTTTTTTATCGACAGAGGTTTCGAACTTTTTAAGAATCTTTTTACATTCATCTCCAACAACCAACCCAGTTCCTTGAGGTGCAGGGAATAAAATTATCTTTGAACTTCCACTCTTGCCTTCG
>CAYFXN010000162.1:227-866 GCA_964347065.1 uncultured bacterium
AAGATCCGACCAGCCGGGAAAACTGGAGGCTGGGAAGTTGAGAAAAACCGGAAACCAGAAACGGCCATGATGGTTCGAACATCCGAAACCCAAACAAAACAAGAAAATCTAGAAGCAAAACCTATCTGCATGTAATGACATTCTGTTTAGCATGGCGATAATCTTATCGTATTCATCATCTAGGTCGGAGAAGGAATTCTGGTCTATATACCCGCAAGCTAAACAGAAATCGAGCCAGGTTTGCGTTTCCGATGCTTCCGACATTGCGTCGGTTAATTTACTTTTGAAATGAGCTATATAATTCCTTTTCCTCCAGGCCTCCGAGAGGTTGGAACATACCGATCTCGAAGATCTTCTTATCTGGTCGACCAGGGAAAATCTCTCTTCAGGTGAATAGTTCCTGCGAATTTCAAAAATATTCATTGAGCAGTCGAAGGCCGATTTGTAGACCTCGAGGTTGCGAAAGTGGACCAATTTCCCAGTTTTTTTATCCATGGAGAAAGGAAGTGCAATTTGGATACCCCTTTTGCGATAAAAAAACTGGATGGTTCGAGCAGCCGAAGATCCGAGGATCCGCAAAAACCCAGAACAGCAGAACGTCAGAACATCAGAACAACAGAAAGATAAAACAAGAAAGCA
>CAYFXN010000162.1:876-3313 GCA_964347065.1 uncultured bacterium
AAAGCAGAGGAACCCAGAGCAGATTGGCTCGAACAGCCGAAGATCCGAGGATCCGAAGATCCGAAAGCGAAGAAAGCGGAGAGAAGAAAGCAGCCATACTACAAAGGTGGTAATGCGGAATGCGGAAGTCGGAAAGCGGAATGAATACCAACTTGAAGTTCATAGTTTGTAGTTCATAGTTCATAGTTGAAAAACACTGGTTCGAGCAGCCAAAGCACCGAAGATCAAGGCACTCAGTTACTCAAGTCCTTGTTTAACAATGGTTTTTAAAGTTCGATACGGTCTTCCTTGGGCTAAATTCATTTTTCCTCATATCATGACGATAATGTGAAAAGAGAAGCGAACATAACAAATTTAGGCGAGGTTTAGGATTATGATGAGCAAAATTATGAAATCACTCGGCATGACGTTTTTTGTGCTTCCGATCTTTCTCTCCTTTGCTTCGACGAGTATCGGTGGAAGCGGGGAAAGTAGTTCTCAGCATCAAACGAACTGGGGACCGAAAGAGGTGGAGAAGTACGTCACAGAACATATCGTGGAAATTGCTGAAGGGATATTTGTCGAGAACCTGGGTCTTTCATGGACCATACACGGATTTGAACTCAGGGACGATTTGACGTATGTGGAGATCGAGCCTCAACCCGATGAGGTTGGATACTCGCGCTTCAAGTTCGTGATTTATTCTCCGGGGCCCGAAATCGCGCATGTTATCGCTTGCTATTGTTTGGAAAACGGCGCATATTCGTTGCTCTTTACAGACTCAAGATTCAGCAGACAATTTCCTGAGCGCTTGGATTAAAGGAACCGCGATTCAACAGGGAACAGCCGCACTGCCAGATTGGTAATGCGGAAGTCGGAGTGTGGAATAAAACCAGTTCAGAGTTCGTAGTTCATAGTTGAAAGACATGGGTTCGAACAGCCGAAGCTCCGAAAACAAAGAAAGAAGAGAGCAGAAAAATATAAAACCAGACGGATTGAACAGTCGAGGTTCTGGAGTTCCGGGAAAACCGGAAACTATTGCTATGATTTCCCTTCCTTATTTACCCTTTTTACCGGTTTTTGCCGGCTCTTTGCCCGTAAGTGCGAGCAGTGCTGCTTCCACGGCCCTGTCATGTTCGGCGGGAGTGAGGGCGCGGCCCTCCACGTTCAGCACCGACCGCATCTTCTCCCGGACACGGTCCCAGAGTGGTGTATTGTGGTGCTGGTGACAGGCGATGCACGTCCCCTCGCGCTCTGTAAGGTCACGCTCCTCTTTCGACAGGGGCCGGTCCTTTGGAAGGGGCATGTTCTGCACCTGCTTCCCGCTCCGGGTTACCAGCTGGTCCCAGGTATGGGGGAAGTCGGGAACCGCGGGTATCTGCGGTTTCGCCCGCTTCGATGTGGGAATGTCTCCGAAGAGCCCCGGGCCCTGGTTTGCGAACATGGGGCTGTCGCCTTCCATGATGGCGCCGCTTCGCGATTTCGCCTCCCCGTATCCGACGGCTTTGGGGTCTGTATGACAGCTTTCGCAGGTGCGGGCCGTTGCCGTCACGGCGTGCGGGAAGAGGGGGGCGAGCGTCGGGTTGTTGAAGCCGTCGGAGGTCTTGTATATTTTATTGCTCACGACGACCTTCCCCTCCTCATCGACGAAGGACCAGACCACCTGGCATCCCGGAACCAGGGGTGTCACCCGGCCCTTGTAGTTGACTCCCAGGATCGGCCTGCTCCAGCGGATGAAGCCCACGTTTTCGATCCCGATGTCTCCCTTTGTCTTCGTGATGGTTTGTTTTCCCGTTGCAGGGTCGTGGTTCACGGCTGAGAGGGCCCAATCGATGCCGTCTTTCGTCATGTCGTACTTCACGTGGCACCCGTAGCACTGGGGCGCCCAGCTTGCGTGGCAGGCATAGCATTCCAGCTTGTCCATGTGCTGGGTAACGACGGCCATCCCCACTTTCCCCTGTTTCGTTTGCCAGCCATCGCTGCCCTTCAGCTCCTTGAGCAGGGGGACCTCGTGTTTCTTTCCATCGAAGAGGCCGACGATGTGCGCGCCGTTGCCCTCTCTGACCCAGCGCTTCATCGGGTTTCCTCTCGTCGTGATGAGATACTCAGCCCCCCTATCCTCGAAAGTGCCCCGCTGGCCCGAAAGCTCGACGGGGGTCCCGTATCCCACGGGAAGCTCCCAGGGGTACCGATCGGGAGTTCCGTGGCAGTCAGCGCAGCCGATCTCCACCTGGAAAAAGGTTACCGGGTAAATATTCCCGTCACCGTGCACGTCGATCGACGTGTGGCAGTCTCCACAGTCCATCCCCCGTTCGGCGTGAATGTCCGACCGCACGTGGTTGTACTCTTTGGTGAAGAGCGGCCGCTGGGGCTCACCCTGCTCGTCGAAGGGAGGTGTCTTTCCCGATCCCACATACTGGTGCTCGATCATGCCCTGGAAGGTGGTTCCGATGCGTTT
>CAYFXN010000163.1:0-3219 GCA_964347065.1 uncultured bacterium
CAGAAAGATCATGACGAGAGGAATTATCCACCAGTAGGAATCTAAAAAACTTGCGAGCCCGTTCATCTTTTTCACCTCCTTTTTAACCGTATAGACGGAGGCAAATAGGAAAAGGATACACCGGTAACATGTTATTCGAGTTATTTAGCTGGATTTATCGGTCGGCTCTTTTCGGTCACAAGCCAGAACGTTTCGCTCGTCTCGATCGAAGCTGCAGCCGGACTCGAGTTCTTTCTTCAGTTTTTCCCGCCCGCGGTGCAGCCTGATCTTGACGGTATCGATGCTGATCCCCAGAATTTTGGCGATCTCCTGATTTTTCAAACCTTCCACCTCACTCAGTACGAGAACCGTTCGATAATTATCGGGAAGGTCATCGATAAACTCCCGGACACACTCGCTCATCTCCTCACGGATAAGCTGCCGGTCAACAGAAGGCTTCTTCTCCCCGGTCCACACATCCCTGTCCTCAAAGGTTTCCCCTTCTTCTGAGACCGATTTTTTCGCTGCCTCCTGCTTGAGCGATGGGCTCCGCAACCTGTCCATGGCAACGTTTGTGGCAATGCGGTAAATCCACGTGGAGAGCTGGGAGTCGCCCCGAAAATCAGGAAGGCCCCTGCTGACCCGCACGAAGACCTCCTGGGCCAGATCCTCGGCTTCGTGAACATTGACTAACTTTGCCAGATAGCGGAAGATCTTGGGCTGGAAAGAATCATATATGACCTTGAATTCTAATTGTTTTTCGGCCATTGCCTGTTCCCCCTTATGGTTTAACCCCAAAAACGCTTATACTGATGACAGAATTTATGGCCTCTGCCAGGCTCTCAGAAGTTAGCTTTAAGCTCTCTACGATCCTCTTTACTATGGGATCGTTCGATAACCATTCAATCGGGAAAGCCCCCTCGTCAACTATTTCCACCCGCTGAAATCCCGCTCCTCGTATAGCTCCCAGGTATTCGTCTTTCAACATCGCCCCAGAAAGGCAACCCACATACGCTTCGATAGAGTTTTTTAAGGGATCGGGGAGTTCCGAGAGCAGAACGATGTCTGAGATCATCAGCCTGCCGCCCGGTTTTAGCACCCTGTAGGCCTCTTGGAAAACCCTGCTTTTGTCAGGCACGAGGTTGATGACACAGTTTGAAATAACTGCATCGACAGAGCTATCGGAAACGGGAAGATCTTCAATATCCCCGGCCCTGAACTCGACGTTTTCAACATTACTTCTCCTTGCATTATCCTTAGCTTTCTCTACCATCTCCCGGGTCATATCCACACCGATTACCTTCCCTTCCGGGCCTACTGCTCTTGCGGCCAGAAAGCAATCAAACCCGGCACCAGAGCCAAGGTCAAGAACGGTCTCCCCTTCTTTCAAAGAAGCCAACGCTACAGGATTACCGCATCCAAGACCCAAGTTTGCTCCTTCAGGAATGGTTTTAAGCTCTTCTTCCGAGTACCCGATCTTTTTACCGATATCCCGGGCTAAATCTGCACTCTCGCCGTAACAACTAGCCTGTGTACAACATGAACTCTCCTCATAAGCGATTTTTCCGTATTTTTCCTTAATAATTTTTTTTATTTTTTCATTTCTCATTTCGACCACCTCATTTGTTTTTCACAGGGTCATCTGCAACCAAATCTCCCATCATCGGACCGAGGAGCTCTTTGACCATACCGGCGAATTCTTCGGCTTTAATCAGTGATATGCAGCAGACCTTTCCCCCTTTTTCCCAGCTGACAACTGCGAGCTTATCGCCTGCCCTTATGCCGGCCTTTTCACGGATTTCCTTGGGAAGAACCATCTGTCCCCTCTCGTCGACGGTGACGAGGGACTCCACCCTGCAGCAGCTCGCAGCAGGTGCACCACTTTGAAAATCTTGACTTTTTCGTTTCGTCACGTTTACACCTCCTGACAGAATGTAATGTCATATTATTATGTAAAATCATAATATTCGGTATACACTGATAATTCTAATAAAACAGAATGGTCATGTCAAGGTTTTTTTTCATCAGTCGTTTCAAATTCGAGAACCGATCACGTTCGTTACTCCGGACTCTGAACGATGAACTATGGACTCTGAACTATGGACTTGACGTATGGTGACAGAGCAAAGAATTTTATTCTATTTCAGTGTATTGGACCTGGTATGCATGTTTCACCAGAATCATCTAATAAATTTTGAGAAGTGTTCATTTTTCTCATTTTCTTTCCGATATGTTTTTCATGAGAAGTGTGAATCAAAAGGCATCGCTAGCGACCCCATTTGAAAACAGGGGGAAAGTTCTCCTCGTCGATGACGACCTGGATGTTCTCGATGCAATTTATTCGCTGCTGGAAGTCAACGGATATTACGTGGAACCCTGCTCGAGCGGGCAGGAGGCGATCGACAAATTATCGAAGAACAGCTACGAGACGGTGCTGACCGATATCAGAATGCCCGGGATGTCGGGGATCGAACTCTTAGATGCCATCCACCGCCAGGACCCGGAAATGCCGGTGGTACTGATAACGGGATACGCAGATTTCAGTGCTATCGTGGACGCTCTCAAAAAGAAGGCCTTCGACTTGATCCTGAAACCATACCGCTCTGAAAATTTGCTCGAGTCCCTCGACAGATCTATACGCTTTTACCGGCTCGTGGAGAAAGAAAAAATATACAAAGCGGAGCTGGAGAGGAAGGTCCTGGAGAGCTCGAAAGAGCTGAAGAACGCGAGCAAGGAGTTGATACAGAATCTCGCAAACGTGGCGGAGTACCGGGATACCGACACGGGGGAGCACATCAAGCGGATCGGTTTATATGCGAAAACGTTATCCAAGGCCCTGGGAATGCAAGCCGATTTTGTGGAAACGATCACGTTTGCAAGTACGCTCCACGATATCGGAAAAGTGGGAATCCCGGACAGTGTTCTCTTGAAACCCAAAGCGCTCTCGCCGGCCGAGTTCGAGATCATACGAACCCATACGACAATAGGGGAGAAGATGCTGGCCAGATCAACGTTTCCAGGAATGGACATGGCGGCAACGATTGCGCTGCATCACCACGAGCGGTGGGATGGGTCGGGTTACCCCACAGGATTGAAAGGAGAAATAATCCCCATAGAAGGAAGGATCGTTAATCTCATCGACCAGTACGATGCCATGCGGAGCAAAAGACCCTACAAGGCCGCTTTCGATCATCAAAAGGTCATAAAGATATTGACGGAGGGAAATGGCAGGACGAGGAG
>CAYFXN010000164.1:0-3171 GCA_964347065.1 uncultured bacterium
AGTAAAGATCTCCATTGTGGTGTTCTGATCTTTGCTCCCTGCCTTCCTCCTAAATTTTAGCACGTGTTGCGTTTCATGGCTTTCTCTAAACATTTGTGTTTTTTTGGCAAAACGCCATCTTCGGCTGTAAGGTAACCATTGTTATGTGACTGTCCCGGGACTTTTCCTGTTTGCAGACACGATCCCCCCTTTTGGCCGAACCCCCTTTTTCCCGGATCGATCGGGGCCGGGCATCTAAACTACAGAAAAATGGTAGTATATAGAGTAAAAGGGGAAACAGTCGAATGAAACTCTCGGAGGATACGTTATGAGAACGAGCAAGAAAGTGGGTTTGTTTTTGGGGATCATCGTCATCGTTGCCGCCGCCGCGATTTTCTTTCTGATCTCGAATCTCGATGCCATCGTGAAGAGATCGATTGAAAAATACGGCTCGCAGGCTACCGGGACGGGTGTGAAGGTGTCCTCGGTTAAGATTGGCCTCAAGGAGGGAACGGGTTCCATCAGCGGCCTCAGCGTCGGGAACCCGAAAGGATTTGCCGCCCCGAACGTCTTCGACATGAAGGACATTTCCGTCAAGATCGACGCCGCATCTGTCAGGAAAGACCCGGTGGTTATCGACAATGTCCAGATATCGGCTCCCCACGTCGTTTACGAGATCAACGAAAAGGGAAAGTCCAACATCGACCAGCTGAAGAAGAACCTCGGGCTTGACCGGAAAGGGGCCGGGTCGTCGGAGAAGGAGAAGGCCGCCGGCGAGAAAAAAATTCTCATCAGAAACTTCGTCATCGAAGGCGGTAAGGTTGAAATCCGCGTCGCCGCCCGCTCCGATAAATCTTTCTCTGCCACACTGCCGACAATTCGCCTCACCAACCTGGGAGGCAAAGGCGGGGCCACACCCGGCGATATCGCCCGCCAGATCCTTGGGCCTCTGTCGAGCCGTGTGGTGGATGCCGCCGCGAAGGCCGGCATCCAGCAGTATCTGGGCAAGAGCACGGAGGAAGTGCAGAAGATGCTGGATGCGGGCAAGGGAAAGCTGGGCACCGTGGGCGAGGGAGCAGCCAAGGAGGCAGAGGGGGCGCTGAAGAAGCTCCTGGGCAAGTAGAGCCGCCGGTGCTTTTCAGGGCAAAGCGTTAAATTTTACATTGAAAACGGATGCCTTTGAAAAATGCATTTTCCAGCTTTGTGATTCTTCCCCGGGACCATGCTTAAAAGCCAGCTGCATAATACTCAGTCGGCTTTAGACAGGCTCAGGGAGTGGTGTAAAAATTACCCCGGGGCCGTTCCTCTGGGTGGACGTGTACCGGCTGTTTTTCCAAATAAAGTATTGAGCTGCCAGGAATCAAACGGTTGTATCCGGTAAAATCCCAAAAAAAGATGATACAGGAATACATACCCGATATAATGAGTATTATTATCGTTTTTTACGGGCAATAATATCCCGTTGACAATTTTACGCAACGTAAAATATAATGGACCGAATTGTTTTCGGAGGGTGGCATGAGCAGAAAAGAGAAGAAACGCAACGAAACAAAGAGGGAAATGTTCGAGGGTTCGAAGACGGCACGCGGGGGCGGGAAAAAGGTCCTTTTCTTCGTAGTCATTTTGGCAACCATTGCGCTCGCAGGAGCGGGTTACTACGCGAAAAGCAAGCGGGGGGGGCCTGCCGTCGAGACGGGGAGGAAGGTCGACCTGGCCGGCATGAGAACCGATGTATTTTCGATACCTCTGTCCGAAATTACCCGCGAGGCGAAATTCTACGAGGCGATGGTTGGTGAGGTTCCCGTGAGGTTTTTCGTCATGATGAGCAGCGACGGGGTGATCAGAAGCGCGCTCGATGCCTGTGATACCTGTGCCCATACACTGAAAGGATATCGGCAGGAGGGAGATTTCATGGTCTGCAACAATTGCGACCAGCGGTTCCCGCCAACGAGGATAAACGTCGTCCGCGTAGGATGCAATCCCGTCCCGTTGGACAACGAGACCGTGGACGGCGAATTGAGGATCAGAGTTGCCGATATCCAGCAGTGCATCCGTTATTTCGACTTCAAGAGGTAAGCATTTTATGGGAATAGGGGGCATCTCACTTAAAAATCTGTCCAGGAGAAAAGTAAAATCCTTCCTCATCCTTTTCGTGGTTTTCCTGATATCCGGGACGATCGTGGCGCTGAGCTCGGTTTCCACGTCCCTGGAAAAGGACATAGCCGACAAGCTCGACCGTTTCGGCGCAAATATTCTGGTGGTCCCCGGGACCGATGCCATGACGATAAAGTACGGCGACATGATCCTCGGCTCCACCAGCGTCTCGAAGAGGTCCATCGCTTACAGCGACAGCAAAAAGATCAGGTCGATTCCCTTGAAAGAGAGGATATCCTCCGTTCTCCCCGTTTATTATGCCTCCGCTGAAGTTGATGGGCGGGAGGTGACTTTTCTGGGGACTGATCTGGTAGAACTGGGTAAGATGAAACCCTGGTGGTCCTTCCCCGCCGACCGGCACGAGAAAAAGTCCCTGTGGCTCGGCTCGGAAATAGCAGAAATATTAGGGAAGAGAGAGGGGGACCGCGTTTCCGTCAGCGGCCAACCGGCAATAATCGGAGGAGTTTTACCGCCGACGGGGGACAAAGAGGATTACATGGTCGTTGCAGCTATCGACGATCTCTGGATGTGGACGGGACAGGGGGGGACCGTCTCCGCCATCGAGGTGAGCGCCCTCTGCAAGGACTGTCCCGTATCGGATATCGTTTCCCAGATATCCACAGTGCTTCCGGGCGCGCGGGTTACTTCGATAAAGAGGGTTGTAGAGTCCCGGGAGAGGACGATATCGCAGCTCAAGAAGTTTGCAGCCACCATGGCGGTAATCATAGCGATAATCGGGGCTATGGTCATTTCGGTAACCGTTTCGGCTTCGGTGACGGAGAGGGCCGCGGAGATCGGGGTCATGAGGGCCATCGGCTTCAGAAAATCGTGGATACTGAGCATCATCATGATGGAGACCGGGTTTTTGAGCGTCCTGGGCTCGGTGTCCGGTGTTCTCGGGGGGGTGTTCGGGATTTACCTCATCGCCCCCGTTTTCGACCTGGAAAACGTGGTAGTTCCTCTGAGCGCGGTAATCATCTCGATTGCAATCGGCATCTTGATGGGGATATCCGCTTCCTATCGCCCCGCGAAAAGGGC
>CAYFXN010000165.1:0-3153 GCA_964347065.1 uncultured bacterium
CGAAAGGAATGCCTTTTTTCCTTAACCAACCATAAAGGAATAACATTTGCCGGAGGGATGTCATCCTTCAAGAACGGGTCTGACCGTTTCTGCAATACCATCACACGGAATGAAAGGGAAAGGAGCAAACAGTTTTTAGGCGGCGAATCGACGTTGAAACCTCCTCTGAGTTTTCCTCTTCCGAGTTTTTCTCTAGGTTTCCCTCTTTCGAGTTCTTTCCCGAGCTTCCCTCTTCCGATTCTCCCTCAGATTCTCCACCCTTTCGAGCGGTTCGGTTTTTCCGGCCGTATGCGCCGCCTCAACTACTATAATAAATAAATTATAATAAATTGCAAGAACAATTTATCGGAAATATACAACTCACCCGATCCTGCACATCATCACAACGAAATAGTTAGATTCTCTCCCTTAAGCGGCACACCTTCGAAGCGTACGCAAGATCTTCACCATCGCAAGGGTATCGAGCCTGCAGTAGTCGAGAAGAGACCTTCTAATCCGTTCAATTTCCCCATCCTCCTCTGACAGGGACATCGAGTAGTAAGCCTCCATCGCCGAGCCGCCGTCACTGATCTTTAATCCCTCGTAGCCCAGTCCGGGAACGAGGGCGGGAAGAACTGCTTTAATGGACGTTTTGCCGCGCATCTCCCAAAAATAGACGTCCCTCCTCCTGAAGGGAACGGCAAGGTCAACGATGTTGCCGATGATAGCCTCGATTTTTGTCTCAAGAACCGGGAACCAACTCGCAAGGTCACGCAGTACCTCCGTCTCGAAGGATCTGCCGTAGACCAGTACGCAGGCACCTTCCGGTATCTCATCGATGAGCTTCAGCGCCATATCCTTCCGCTCGTCGATCGCCGGCCTTGCGAGAAATTCGCGATGCTGAATCTTTGCTCGCCCATCGTCCTGATAATGAAGCGAATACTGGAAAGGAATCTGCTGGTATGGTCTGGTTTTTTCGAAAGGAGGGATGGGGTCCATGAAGGTCTCAAAATCGAGAAAGCACAGCGGATGCCAGATCGATGCGAGAAAATCCCTCACTCTCTTCTTGTTGATAAAGTTTTTCTTCTTGAGGGTTGCAACGGTTTGAAGCCGCTGATGGAAGGGCATCTGTTTAAGGGGCGCATCTCTTAAATGGACGATGCCCCGTTTGTACAAGGCAAGCTTGTCGACTCCTTTGCCTCTCAAGCTGAATATGGATTCCTCGGGGATGTGCTGCCAGCAGAAGTTTTTGAAACCGCAGTCTTCGATATCCGTGCAGTGTCTGCCGATATCAAGACCCGGCATGGGCCCATTCAATATCTCCTTTTGCCTCTCCGACTCGCTCGCCACAAAGGGCTGCTTTTCCACCACCTCTTCCGTTATGTCCACTATCGTGAAGAGCTTCCTCACATCGATAGTATCGTTTCTTGAATAGTCCCTGTTGATATGCATAACATGCGCCTTCGTGACGGGGAGCAGCGACCCCCGGAGCACGAAATACTGCATCGCCACATCCTCAACGTACAGGTCCTTCACTCTCGCTGCATCCTTCACCTCGTAGACCCGCCACCCTCCCCGCTCCCAGCGCAAGATATCTACCCTCACGAACAACCCTTCATGTTCGAAGGCCGCATCGTACAGCGTGTCTGCCCCCCGAATGATCTCCTCGGCCGTTCGCAAAGCGGCCTCTTTTTGCGTCCCTTCCCCGCGGGGAATCTCTACGCCTCCGGGAAAGAGCTCACGCGCGCAGAGACTCACTTTCGCATCGTTTCTCCTTCTCGTTTTCCGGGAGACGTGTGGCTCGTCCCTCAGCTCGGGATGATGTTTGTTGAGGTAAAGGGATTTGTAGCAGCGCAGACCCTTGAGGTACAGGGATTTGCTCAATAAGCTCCCGTTATTATCCTCTTTGCTCATGGAGATCATCCGCTTCATCGATATTGAACGAACACCCGCAAACCATCTGTCTCTATATTGATGCATTTCCGTTACCATGTAAACCTTGCCAGCATGGTGAAAGGAACCCCAGGTTTGCCCATCGGCCCAAGAGGGAAAGATCCAAGCATTGAAGAAAGGTCCGCTTTTTCTTTCCCCATGACCCCATCAATCTATGAGCAAATCACGACTTCCCCTTACCCGGATATTCTGTTCTCCTTCCCCTTCCTCCTTTCACCGGCAGACTTACTTTTGTAATATATTGTTTAATACCCGTGAAAATGAGAGAAACCATGCGGCTGCAGAGAATAATATTAATCGCCGGCTGGATCGGTGTTGGCATGGTCCTGGTTGACCTGCACGTGTACTCGCCACTGCCCGATAAAAAGCTGACGCACATCGGGGCAATCATTTCGGGAACCTGTTTCGTGCTCCTCATAGTCATACACCTCATTTCAAAATTGAAGAGGTGAACCGAAGCAGGACAGAGACATTCCACATCCCTTCTTTTCGCTTTTCATATCCCCGCCCCGGGAATATTTGAAACGGTCAAATGTTAAATTAATGAAAAAAATTTGCCGAAAACTATAACTGAGGGTAATTGCAATATGGATTATCCATATAACGCAGGGAGATGTACCATGGATTCCTGTCCTGAATGCGGCATACAATATGACATGGAATTCGATTACGAGGAAACCTTCGAGTACCGATGGGTTCCCCGGTGTGACTGCTTTGAAGACGACGTGCTCCTCGATGACCACGTATGGGAAAACAGTGAGTGACGCTCATGTATTCTGTTCCGATCTTGCCCTGACCCGGGTCCTCCTCCCGGTATCCCGGTAATTCGCCGCCGGCTCTTAAAAGCGTTATTGACTCTTGGCTCTGGTAATGAGCGTCAACGCCGATAGGGAGACATCACCAAAACTCAGAACAAGGGTTTCTATACCCTCCCTTGGCTGCCCGGACGCATCGAGTTTTTCAAACCAATGGAACGGAAATAGTTTACCGACATACGTGATCCGGACAGATCCCACCCGACGGGTGTCTCAATCTCACACTTTACCCTCTGGGTCGGATCTGATTCGCTTCGGCTTCGACCCCCATTTTTTTGAGAAAACTTAACTGCCTTCGCCGCAGCACTTCAAGCCCACAACCTCGAATGGGAGAAACAGCCATCGGATGAACAAAAAGGCCTGCCTTGACTTGCCGGGACGAATAAAGAGATAAAAACTATTATGG
>CAYFXN010000166.1:0-3133 GCA_964347065.1 uncultured bacterium
CATGTAGCCATCAAATCCCTTTCACCCTTCGATACCTGATTCCGCAAACACCCCCGGGCTAAAACCAATAGTATAAAGCCCCTCGTTGACGCTGAACGAGCGACACCGTGCGGGCCTCTTCATCTATCCTGCGCCCCGTTAAACAGGTAAACTGCAAAACTTCGGCGCTTACGATCTTGCCCTGCTCGAGCCATCCTTTCACAGAAAATGTTGTAGTCCCGGGTCCCAAGAAACAAGACAGAAGATCAGAACATCAGAGGATCAGAGCAACAAAGGTTGAGAGATTTTCATCTTTTCCATTTTCATTTTGCGCGAATTTCGGCGTTTCGGAAGCTCGGCTGCTCAAACCATTCTGTATTGGGTTTCTCTTTTTTCTGTTATTGTGACGTTCTGCTTTCTGTTGTTCTGCTGTTCTGCTGTTCTGCTTTTTGATGTTCTACTTTCCTCTGAACTATGAACTCTGAACTATGGACTCTGAACTATGGACTCTGAACTATGGACTCTGAACTATGGACTTTGAGTTCTGAACTTTGAACGCATTTTATCTGAAACTGATCCCGGCTATAAGGGGGGTGATGAAGGTTTCGATCAGCGCCGCCGCCAGGAAAAGGGGAACGAGGAGCCTGACGTAATATTTCAGGGAGAGGGACAGAGAGGGGATGAAGGGATTTTGGCGGCGTATTTTCCCGATGAACTTCACCCCCAGCCAGAGCCCGAAACCTCCGGCGATCAGGAATGCGGGGATCTCGAAGATTGCGTGGGGAAGTATGCGAAGGGCGGTCCCCTGCGGGCCGATCTGGGGAAGGGAAAGGGAGATGAGCAGTCCTAACAGGTAACCGTTTCCCGCCACAAAGATTATCGGGACGACACCGAACAAACATCCCAGGAGAATGGCGATCAGGCCCTTCAGGGCGTTGTTCAGGAATATGAACAGAAGGACCGCAGGGGGGGAGAGCTCCTTGAGGGGAGCTAAGATGTGGGACAGGTCCCCGGCCATCCCCTCCTTGAGCCGGAGAGGAACCAGATAACCGGTGAGGCTGGCAATGATGAATAGGAGGGAGACAGCGATGATGCAGCGTGTAAGGGCTCTATCGGGCATAGCGATACCCTGTCCATTTTGGGTATTGAAAAAAACTACCAGCTTGTGAGTTGAGGAAGCGGAACCGAGAAGACATATGCCTGAACGGGTGGGAGGCGGGAGTTCTCTTTTCAGAACCTGTCCTCGAACCGTCCCGGCGAACGAACGGGCCGTATCTTCTCTTGTGACAGTTCTCTATTCTTCATCCCAGGTGATGCACGCAACCGGGCACTGATCGATAGCTTCCTGGATCTCCTCTTCAGATGCGCCGAAGGGATCGATTACTTCTGCGAGGTCGTCATCGTTCAGCTGAAACACACCCGGGCAGAGATCAACGCAGACTCCGCATGATGTACAGAGTTCCTGGTCGACTACCGGTTTTTTCGCCATGAAATTGCCCTCCTGAAAGGTAATATTGGGTGCACAATAGTATTCATTGTAATGGATCTTCGAAAAGGCTGCCGAAAAATCAACCGCGGGCGTAACCGATACCGAGGCCTCATTTCCCGGGCGAAAAAAAACTGGTTCCATTGTACAGAAAATGACTGTCAGGTCAAAGCAAATTTGCTCTGGCACCCCCCGCCGGGGAAAAGCCGCTCCCTCTGTTTTCGGCGCGTAAATAGGGAGGCAAGAGGGAAATCAGATCGGGTAAGGGACCCGTGGTTTGCCGTGATTCAAAAGGGAAACTGCCCGAAACGGGGACTATGCGCACATAGCCTGTTGGAACTATTGGACGCGGGGATCAGTGAAGTATCTTTTTGTTGTGGCTTTTCTTATGACCGTCCTTCTCTTTCAGTTTTTCTATCAGCTCCTCGGCGCCTATCGTTCTTCCCATTTTGTATTCTCTCATCAGGTCGTCCAGTATCGTTGGGGTCTCGAGTTTCGCTATCTCCTGGGCGCATTTTTTGTAAAAATTCTTGAGAAAGTTATACCGGGGCTGGTTGCTCGTGTGGGCGATGAGGTATCCTCTGCCGTAAGCCCAGGCAGCCGCGGTGCTGGAACCCCAGTCGAAGAGGTAGAAGCAGTCGTCATCGAGAAGGTTCTTTTTCGGTGTTCCTCCCACAACCATGATACCCGCAACCTCAATCACGTTTCCCGTATTGTCGATCACGAAAATCTTCTTGTTGTCGGGGTCCACCTCGATCGTTATTTTGAGCTTTTTGCTCAACGGTCCTCCTTGGTTATTGTCCGCTGCTCTTTCCATCATTCAAACTGCCTCTCTTTCGTCATCGACAGATATCGTCCCTTTCTTAACCGGGAAACGAGAACGATTCCCGATATACCCATTCGACGCTTTTCACCGGGAGGCTATTCACCGGCTCCACTATGGATGAGAATGAAGGCATTGAGTCTCTTCGCTGTTTCGGATGTAAGGATTTGGTTCCTCGTTTTCACAGGGTGGGAAAAAAGGGGCTGGTACCGGTCTGGGAAGCGCTTCCTATATCCAGCCTTTCGTGTATTTGGCGTAGTTGTACTCGTCTATTCTCTTCAAAATGGGTCTGTCGTCGTCTTCGGGCACGTAGGAGTTCACCAGGTGAACCATCGATTTCATATCCCGGCAGAAGGAGACGTAATCATCTTCTCTTGTCGATTCTTCTGGTGTCGTCCAGGCATATCCGTACTCGAATGCGATATCGTTATCCCAGAGGGGAAAGAAGTGTGGTGCCAGGAGATGGAGGGCCTTCGCGGTTGCGACGGGGCTTTTCCTCTTCCCTCCCTTCAGGGCATCGTTAAACTCGACGAACAGGTACCGTATGTTCCCCTCATCGGCATTTGTGATACTGGTGATCGACCGTTTCTTGAAATCATCGATCATCTTGAAGTTTCTCTCGATGCAGGCGAGCAGCTGGCGAAAATCGAAATCTCCCAAACTGTAAAAATACTGGTGCCAGCTGTGGAGGAGCTCTTTTATCCCCGCTGCCATTTCATAGAATAACCCCCAGTTGTGTGATATCCGGTTGAGCGCCTCGACGTAAACGTACCCCAGCTTCTCGTTTTCCTCGAAGCTGCGCAGCCCTCTCAAAAACTCCTCTCTGTCAGGTATGTGGAATCTGG
>CAYFXN010000167.1:0-3079 GCA_964347065.1 uncultured bacterium
TAAGGTTATCATACAGGAATGTATTGTGGGAGATGACCCCGATGATCCTTCTCAAATCCTCCCCTTCACTTTTGGCATCGTACCCGGCTACCAGAACCTCGCCCGAAGTCGGCCTCATCAATGAGGAGAGGATCCGAATCAACGTCGTCTTTCCCGCCCCGTTGGGGCCAAACAGGACTAAGCATTCCCCTCTCTTAAGCCGGAAATCAACCCCGTTGAGGGCCCTTTTGTAACCAAACCGTTTGGTCAGGGCCCTCACTTCAATGACATAGTCCGCTTCTACATTTCCGGCCTGATCAATCATACTTCGATGGACAGGTGGGCATGATGGTGGCCGCCGTGAAAAACCCTTCGGCCGTGTACTTCCCCTCCACGATCACCTCTCTTCCCGGCTTGAAGGAATCGGGCACAACCCCCTGATAATCGACGTGAAGGCTCGACGCTCCCTCCCTAATTCGAAAGCTCAATTTCAAATCCTTGGGATTCCACTGGACGGAATCCGGGATCACCTCTCCCGCAACCCTCAAACCTACGTTCTCGCCGAGGGGGCCCTTGGCCAACAGCTCACTCACCGTAAGGTAGTAAGCCATGGTATCCCTGGTTCCGGTGTAGGTGAGATACCCGATGATGGATAGGACGATCGAGGAAATCACGATAATTTTTAATCTTCTCTTCTTTTTCCCCATGGTTATCTCCCAATTATTTTATTCCTTGACAATTCCCCAAGATGAGCCCTCTCCCTTCGTTCCCCCATTGGGGAGCTTGAGCTTATCCCCTGTCGGACGTGGCTAATTTCTCGCTCATCATAGGAGTACGCTCTGCTTTATCTTCCCGCCGTTCGGCCTTATCTTCGTCCTTAACCTCCCCTATCTTCAGGAAGGAAACGAATGCAAAGATCAGATATCCTAAATACCCCACCACCTCCAATAAGGACGGATTTCCGTTGTAGCCAAAAAGGGACTTCAACATCTCGCCCAGTATACTCTTTTCATTGATGATCCAGTTCATATCGTAGAGGTGCTCCACCATGACGGGCAAAAGCCTTGCCTCTTGGAGTTCATGAATGCCATGGGCCACAAGACCTGCCGCAAAGAGGATCAAGATCAGGCTGGTGATCTGAAAGAACCGCTTGATATTAACCCTTCTGATCTCCAGGAAGAAGAGGGCCGCGATTACGAGTGCCCCACCGATGCCCATTAAGGCGCCCCAGGCGTGAAACCCCCCCGTCAGAAATGTCGCCGCCTTCAGGAAAATCACCGTCTCCACCCCTTCCCGTAGGACAGCGGTCAGCGCCAGCAAAAAAAGCCCGAAAATGTGGCTTTCCTCGATCTCCTGGGCGACCCGACCTTCCAATTCGGATACGACCTGCTTCTGCCTCATCATCCAGAAAATCATGAAGGTGAGCAGGGCGGCGGCCAAAAACATCATCAAGCCCTCGAAAATCTCCTCCCTCCTGCCCGAAAACCCGCCAAGGTAGGCATTGAACACGAAGGCGAACCCAAAGGAAGCCAGGATACCGGCCAACACCCCCCACCATACATACCGTTTATAGGCCTGCTGACCGGTCCTGTTCAGGAAGGCCAGCATGACGCTGATGACCAGGGCCGCCTCCAAAGTCTCTCGGAAAGTAATCAGCATATTTGAAAACATTTTGTGCCCCTCTGCCTCGTAAGGATATATATGACCCTTTTATCCATCAATAGAATCCCCAACGATCACCTTTAGGCCTTGAAAGCCATATATTCTTACCCTCTGCCCCTTGGAGAACCTCTTGCCCTGAGCCGTTGCTGACCAGAGTTCATTCCCGACCCTGACTTTCCCTTCCGGATCGATGTCCTCCACTACCACTGCCTCTCCGTCGGTCATTCCTTCCATCCCGGTCTGAACCTTCGATTTCATCGCGGCGATCATCTTGAAGTAGACGAAAACCGCGGCAAGCAGTACCGCGAGATAGGCGGGCAACGCCGTCCTGAAGGGTAAGAAGAGGAACAGCGGCAGGGCCAGAATGGGGGAAAACAAGACAACGTGGCACATGTTCGAACCTCTTCACCTTCAACCTTTCCGTTCCCTCACACCAGCCGCTTCCTTCGACCCAATACTGAAGTAAACCCCCATGGCGAGCATTATTCAACTCAATCCTTCGAGGCCAAATTCGTCAACTCTCTCGTGATCTCCTTGGCTTCATCCATCATCCGCTTTCGCTTCGAACGATATTCCTCGGGGTCGATCTCACCGGATTCGAATAAATCATCCAAATGGGCGATGTCCCGTACCAACTTCTCCTTCTGATCAACCAGGGTCATCCCTTCCGATTTGATAATGTCCGGTTCCCCGCTCTCCCCTTTTCGTGCCCACTTCCTCATGAAGGGATAGGCGAGGCCGGCCCCCATGACAATTACCACCAATCCCACGATGGCCAACTTAAAAAACCCCTTGCCCCAGGGAAGGCCCCTCAACTCCAGCACGATCTGGGAGCCCTTGGCCAGATCTTGCCCTTTAAAATGGAGAAAGCGTTGGCCCGGATTTCCCATTGATCCCCTGAATTCCAGCATGTCGCTCTTTGCCTTGATCCCCCGGTCGGGGATGAGGAAATCGATGGATTCCGTCTTCGCGTAAAGCATTTTGCTCAGTTTATACCGGGAGGAACCGTAATCGACTTTGTAGGCGAAGCGAATTTCCTTCCTCCCCGGCTTAATGTCCATGGTATCGATCAAACCGTCTTCTGTCTTTACGATACAACAGCTCATCAAACCCTTTAAGCTTTCGAGGGCCATCGCCTTCCTGGGCAGGGAAATCCGGAGAACCTCCCTTTTCCCGGGTTCCACCTCCCTTGAACCCACATAGACCCGATTCCCACTGTTCTCCAAGACCATGATTTCCTGTATCAAGAGTATACCCTCTTTCAGCCCCATGAATACATGGTGAATCTTGACGGATATGTTCGTATCCTTGTCCGTCGTCTCGTAGACGGATAGATCCAGGAGGAGTTCCTTCTTATCCCCGAAGGAGACCGTCGGGCTATAATATTCCACCCCTTTGTATGTAGCCCTCACGTAATAGGACTTCTCCTTTTCCAGGC
>CAYFXN010000168.1:0-3041 GCA_964347065.1 uncultured bacterium
GATCGACCGGGTGAGTCCGGTCCCTCTTTCGATAATTCACGGCGATTCCGACCGTGTGGTGCCGCTGAAGCACGGAGAGCTGCTGTTTCGGAAAGCAAAAGAACCGAAACAGTTCTGGGAAGCAAGAGGTTCGGGGCATATTCAAGCCTTTGCCGATGAGGTGCTGAGAGAGCGTTTCCTCTCATATCTTTCGTCCCTGTTGAGCGAAGAGGACTCTGAGAAATAATAAGAGCGATAATCGGAACCTTTACGGCTTTGATGCCTCAACAGGCTCTTTCCAATTAGCATTTGTCGCCGGGAGGGTGTTACGTGGCTGCATGGTACCGCGGTGTAACTTCTTGAAAAATGAGCCGACAAAGGTAGCACTTGACAAAAATTTTCCCATTTTTATAATGGACCAACGGACTGGTGAAAAAATCTCATCAAGGAGGATTATATGAAGAGAATCCTTTGCGTTTTTGTCACACTCCTTTTCTTTGCCCCGGCTGCCTATGCTCAAAGCGGTATGGCAAAGAGGAATGTTGGCTGCGGCCTGGGAACCGTTCTATTCAAGGATACAGCGGACGATTCCTGGCTCCTGCAGGCATTTCAGGCAACCACCAACGGAACCTCTGGCAACCAGACCTTCGGGGTTACTTCGGGCACATCTGAGTGCGAAAAACCCCCTAAATTCGCCGATAATGAACGCCTGAACGAGTTTGTTTATGCCAACCTGGATAACCTGGCGAAAGACATTGCCAGCGGCCAAGGGGAGACCCTCGAGACACTGGCTGAGTTGATGAGTATCCCAAAAGTGGAGAGAGCAGGCTTCTATGAGAATCTTCAGGTGCATTTCAACGACATCTTTCCTTCCTCCGATGTGGAATATGCACACGTGGTCGACACGATCGTGATGATTTCCTCAAAGGGGTAGAAATGGGCCGGAAGAACTTCTGGCCGGGAACAGCTCAGGGGTATGTGGCAATCTGCTGCATACCCCTTTTGTTATGCCTCTTTCTTCTTTTTGCCCCTTTCGCTGAGGCAGAGTCAACCTCCTACCCCCGCCCCCGGGAATTGATAGAAAAAGCGATTCAAGCTCAACTACATGAAGCCCGCTATTGGCATATCCTTCTCCATTATAAAGAGGGCCTTTTCGGTTCCAAAAGCCTCATCGACGACCACCGGTTCTTTCTCTCCCCCGAGGGAAAAAGCGACCCAAAGGCTGAACTCGCGGCGACGATCGATGCTTTTTTCTCCGGTGATGGAACAGGAAACGACCACCCTCGCTGCAGATTTCCCGCGCGGTTTGAATGGCTGCAAGAGAGACTCTCAATCGATAGCGCTAAACTTCCGGAAACATTCTGCGAAGATCTATCCCAGCATCTTTCGCAGATGAACCCGAAAACAGCGGTTCTTGTTTTTGCATCCGCTCACATAAACTCCCCCGCATCGATGTTCGGCCATACGCTGATTCGCGTCGATTCATCCTATGACAGTCCTCTTCTTTCCTACGCGGTAAATTACGCCGCACGGATCGATCCCCGGGACAGCGGCATGGTATACGCCTTCAAGGGAATTTTCGGGTTCTACCCCGGTTACTACTCGATCCTCGCATATTACGATAAGGTCAAAGAGTATAACAATATGGATCAGCGGGATCTCTGGGAGTACAGGTTAAACCTCACGGAAAAAGAAGTCAGGCGCATGGTGCTGCACATCTGGGAGCTGAAGGATATGTACTCTGATTACTTTTTTTTCGATGAGAACTGCTCCTACAACCTCCTCTTTATCCTTCAGGCAGCCCGTCCCGCCGTCACCCTCACGGAGCGCAAGGGTTTCTGGGTAACGCCGGCGGACACACTGTTCTGGGTTCTGGGGGAGAATCTTTCCGGGGAGGTCCTTTTCCGCCCTTCCCAGGCACGCAAGATACGCCACATTGCAGCTTTTACGCGCTCGGAAAATATAGATCTTGCTCAGTTGGTCATAGCCGGTGATGTTGCCCCGGATAAAATCCTGACGGGGGATCTGCCGGAAGAGGAGAAGACAAACATACTGGATATCGCATCGGAGTATACACAGCTGCGATATATGAAAAAGGACGTATCAAAGGAAGAGTTCCAGAAAAGATTCCTGGAGATCCTCGCGGCGCGGAGCAGGCTGAGAGGCCCGAAAAACAATCTTCCTCCCCTGCCCGTTCCGGCGAAACCCGAAGAGGGGCATGCCACCTCCCGTGGAGGGCTTGGAGCAGGTTTGAGAGGGGATGATTTTTTTCTGGAGGCATCGTACCGGCCCGTTTACCACGATCTCCTGGATCCTGATGAGGGCTACCAGGAGGGTTCTCAGATCGACTTCTCAGCCCTGTCCTTCCGTTATTATCCCGAAGCGAACAGACTCAACCTTCAGCGGTGGGACGCCATCAGCATCATCTCGCTGGCCGAGCGCGACCGGTTTTTCCGGCCGGTATCATGGAAGGTACTGCTGGGACTGACGAGAAAAGATTTTCTCACCGGTCAGGACCGCATGGTCCTATCCCTGAATCCGGGCGGTGGTTTCGCCTGGAAAACTGCTCTTCTGGGGCTTTCATACATATTTTTTGAAACTGAGCTCGATCTGTCCGGCAGGTATCCCGATAGCTATGCTCTGGGATTTGGCCCCTCGGCGGGGGTGCTCAAAAAGATATGGAATTTCTGGAAGATCCAGCTCCAGGGCCGCTATATGTATTTCCCCCTGCGGGACGATCACAAGGAGTTTTCGGCCGATTTTCGGCAGAGCTTTCGGTTAAACCGCAACAACTCGATTTTTTTCGATGTTGAACGGAGGCTCTCTTCCTGGGGGCACCACACCGATTTCACCCTTACCTGGCACACCTATTTTTAGATTGGGAGAATCCATCGTTTTTTCGTTTGCTTATTGAATCCGTACGACGGAGATGAGAAAAGGCCGCGTGTGCACCACCTCCCTGGACATGAAAATACATAACGGGGGTTCATCGAAAAAGTGCCCGAGAAATATTTATGCTCAGGGTTTCGTGGCACCGCTGGCAAAGGTATCCAGGGCCTTCG
>CAYFXN010000169.1:0-3029 GCA_964347065.1 uncultured bacterium
GGTTGACTTTGTATTTTTTCTTGCATATGATGAGAGCATTATTGTATACAGTATACACACAAAGATTCTCGTTATTGCAATTAAACCATTCTAAGTCAGGCAGTTAATCTATTTAAAAAAGCTTTATTATCATCGTGAAAGCCGGAAGTGGAAAATTGTGCATGAAATATTATGCATGAAAAAGGCCATTCACAATGCAGGGCATCATCATGACAGAGTGATGGCAACTGACGAACCAACAAATAATAAGAAAAGGGGGTGATACAAGTATTGAGCAGTGACGTGAGCATTATCGAAAGTTTAACGCAGCAGTGCCCTTACAGCCAATTTTTAGAAGGAGGGAATATGAGCATTCAATTGATCAGAAAAAAGGGTAAATTTGCTCTATTGATTTTTTCCGTTCTCTTCGCCTCCGCCATGTTTCTCGGATGCGAGGGGGACGACGGAGCTACGGGTCCTAAGGGAGAGCCCGGTCTGGGTTTTGAGCCTCAAGCCGAGTCCTGTGAAGTTTGTCATAGCGATACTGGCGACGAACATCAGGCGTACTACGACCAGCTGTATCAAGACGGCGTCATTGTCGTTACAAATTTGATTTACGCAAATGGCGGTGGAAATGACACGGTAACGTTCACCATGACCAAAGCCGGTTCAGACTTTGACTGCACCGAAGCGGATTCACTGGGCATTTACTTTACAACCTACATTGGTACAGGTTTCGAGCAGAGCGGCCGAATATCCCTGACCTCAGGAGCAACGACAACCTATCTCGGCAGTGGCAATTGCCAGGTTGTCGTTCCCGAAAGTGCTCTCGGTGATCTTGACCTGGTGGATGGCCTCATCGTATTGTATGGCAGAGATGAGGAGGTAGGCCGATTACCTGTTCGCGTGCGTCAAGTTAAATACCCGTTTGCGGCATTATTGGAAACGGGACCTGCTGGGGTTGATTACGCTTCTGCCGCTAATAACGATGGCTGCGAAAAGTGCCACACCGTGCCTTTCCTCAAGCATGGTTACATCTATGGCCAGGTTGCCGGCGATCCCGCAACTGACTTTTATGCCTGCAAAGCCTGCCACCTGGATAATGGCGAAGGCGGCCATTTTATATGGCAGCTTCTCGTTGATAATCCTCAATTGATCTTTGCTTTGGAGGCTGAGTACGGTGAGGATTGGGAAGATTTGGCATGGGATGCTGGGGATTCAAGAATACTCCCGTACGCATATACAACCAGGCTCATGAACGACGTGCACATGTCGCATGCCATGGAATTCCCCTATCCTCAGTCCATGTCAAACTGCGCAACGTGCCACGAAGGAAAACTTACCGCCCTATTGACGGATGCCAATTTTACCGGGGAGACCTGCAAGAGCTGTCACGCTGTGACCGGTCCAGGCCGTGATAAACAGGCCCCGGCACTAGCTACCATAATGCCGGCAATTCATGGCACCGTGGATGCGAATTACATTGATACAACACCATGTATTTCCTGCCATGATGGAACCCTTCCTTCTGCTCCACTATTCAGTGAAATTCACACCGGTTATGACACGCAGATCTATTCTGATGCTGCTGGAACGAAGTACTCTGCCGTCATTACCGTCACAATTGATAGTGCAACTCTCGCGGGTAATGATCTTACCATCCAATTCAGTGCGGCAGAGAATCCCGATCTTGCAGGGCTTGATGTGGCGGATATTGTCCCAAGCGTGCTGGTCGGATTGTATGGCTACGACACGAAGCACTTCTACATCGGTCCGCACGAACGAGATGCAAACAGAGAACGGTTCCTGGAATATGACGTAGACGGTGTGGACGATAACCCCCGTTTCACCACCGTAACAGCAGCAGGCGGCAGTTGGGAAGTCATTGCAGACCTGTCAATGTGGGCTGACCTGATCACCGATGGCACCGTGAAGAGAGCGGAAATTGCTGTCACGCCGCTTTTGGAAGATGCTGATGGTATTAAACTCGCACTCAATGGTGTTTCCAGAACCTTCGACCTTGGTACCAATGCTTTTGTCGATAATTACTTTCAAGGTACGGAAGCTCTCGTGGAGGTTGACCGCTGTAACAACTGCCACGATGCGCTTGCAACAACCTTCCATACGAATGATCCAGGTCGAGGTGGGAATATCGTTGTCTGCAGGCTGTGTCATATCACGAAGAGCGGTGGTTCCCATCTGGAAATGCAGTCGAGGTCGATCGATTCCTATGCGCATGCGATCCACTCGTTCCAGGCATTTGATATCGGCGATATTGATTTCTCCGATCCGTTGGAAGCCCTGCACTATGAGCATCACACCGAGTTTGTGTTCCCCACGTTGGGAATTAGAAACTGTGAAGCCTGCCACAATGCGGGTACATACAACGCGCCGGATAATTCCCAGTCGTTACCGGGTGCGCTTTCGGGGTCTGATTTCCCCGTTATCTTCTCTGATGGCCTCCAGAGAAACATCGGTGCAGTACCGATGTACATCACCGGTCCTGGCGCAAGGGCCTGTGGAGCATGTCACAGGGCGCAGGCGATCAACGAAGATGATGCTGGTGAGCTTGGAAGCTTGTTCAGCCATTGGAGATCGAACGGTTATCTGATCGAGGTTGTCGATACGTCAAATGAGGAAGCAGAAGTCCTGACAGTAATCGACGATATCTTTGCGACCCTCTAGTTAGGGAGGAAACCGATGTGGGCTTCGGCCCACCTCAGACTGCCGACAAAGTCCCCGTCATTTTGGCGGGGACTTTTTTTGTGTAACGGGATCGCAATAGCCCGGCAGGTTTTTTATCTCTCCCGGGCCCCTTTTTTTCATTTTGTACCCGCCCGTATTTGTGCTACATTAATGAGGATTTTAAACAGGCAGGCCTTCGTTGACACCGTTAGAACCAATAAAAACACAGTTTTCAAAAGGAGCAGGGGCTATGATGCGCAAGGTGATAGCAACACTCATCGTCTCATTCCTGCTAATTGACCCGGCAGGTCTCTTCGCCGCCGAAATCCACAGCTCCTCCCGGACGTACCTGCGGTTCCGGGAGA
>CAYFXN010000170.1:0-2933 GCA_964347065.1 uncultured bacterium
CTCCTTTTTAAAGGTTTAATATTTGTTGGGCTTACAAAGAATGAACGTTCCCCTCTCCCGGAAGGGTTAAAAACAAAAGGGAATATAAAAAGTTTTTCGTGAGGTATATTTTAATAGTCTACAGAAAACTATTTGATCAGTCAATGATATTTGAAACCAAAGGGGCAGGCCTACACGCTTTACAAATGAAACCCCTCCCGCCGTGGCGCTTAAGGGCCGCCATGGTAGTCCCGGGTCCCGAGAAAAAAACAGAAGACCAGAACATCAGAAGTTCAGAGGATCAGCAATACCCAACTTCTCATTTTCTCGTTTTGCGGAACTTCAGAGTTTCGGATGCTCGGTTGCTCGAACCAATGGAACAGTTTCTGGTTTTTGGTTTTTCTGTTTTCTGACGTTCTGCTGTTCTGTTGTTCTGCTTTCTGTTTCTCCTATGAACTATGAATTATGAACTCTGGACTGCTTTTCTATTCCGCACTCCGAAATCCGCATTACCACTCATCCTTATGTTTCTACTTTTTTTGTTTCCCTTTAGACTCTGGACAGCCGTTTTTATCTCTGATCTTCTGCTCATATACGTGTTTTAACTATGAACTTGCTCCATTTGTGTATACTTGACCCCTTGCGCGTAATTTTTCCCGGATACCATCGACGAATAGAAAACAGAACGCAAAGGAGGATTCGAGATGAAGAAAACCAAGAGCTTGGGTTACATTCTTGTAGCCTCGATACTGCTCGCTGCAATCTCCCTTTCGGGGACGGCGGTGGGAGAGATAAAAGGAGGGGGAAAAAGCGCCAGGATGGGAATGCTCTCCGGTTTCAAAGGGCACAATGCGTCAGGAAAAGTATCCATAACCCGTGATGATAAGGGTAACAGGTACCTTGATCTTGCGGGAATCGCCGTGGACAAGGTCCCCGACGGCTGGGTCTACCTGGCAAAGGGTGGCGATCACACGTCCGGGGTCGAACTGGGAATCTTGAAGCAATTCAAGGGAGACGTGAGGTTCCCCATACCCGGCGATGTTGACACAGACGCATATGACAGCGTCGTCATCTGGTGCAGGAAGTTTGACGTGGGAATCGGGAGAGCATTCTTTGACAAATAAATGATGGAAGAAAAGGGAATCGTGAAGGAAAAAAAGATGTTGAAATAAACTGCCCCACGGAAGCGGGAAGGGGGGGGGATACGCCATTTGGTTTATCCTCACCCCCCCCGTCATTTCCGCTCATCCAATAGCGCTACCATAAATCCTCGCGCAAACGTTATAAAATTGTGAACTTTCCGTAATCTTTCCGTTACCTTTTCAGCATCATATAATAAGAACAAAACAATTATTTCTGTGGTGACGGATATGGAGAGAAAAAAAGATGAAATTCAGGACAAACCCGCAGAGAGGAGGTTTAAGGTAATGTCAGGGAAAAGAACGGTAACTGGTTGTAACGCAACAATATATATAGCTTTTTCATTCATCGTTGCGATTTGGATCATGTCAGTTGGCAGCCAGGCATTCGCGGAAGAAAAGTATGAAAAAGCGATATTTGCAGGGGGGTGCTTCTGGTGCATGGAGCCGCCCTTCGAGAAACTCGACGGGGTGAAGGAAGTCATCTCGGGGTACACCGGTGGGACGAAGGAAAATCCCACCTACAAAGAGGTTTCATCGGATACGACGGGCCACGCGGAGGCGGTGGAAGTCATCTATGACCCCGCCAAGGTGTCCTACGAAACCCTCCTGGATGTATTCTGGCGCCAGATAGACCCAACGGATGCTGGCGGACAGTTCGTCGATCGGGGGTCCTCCTACCGCTCGGGCATTTTTTACCGGAACGAAGAGCAGAAGCGCCTCGCTGAAAAATCAAAGGAAGCGCTGGAAAAATCGGGACGTTTTTCAGAACCCATTGTCACGGAGATTACCCCCGCTTCGCGCTTTTACCGGGCCGAGGAGTACCACCAGGACTACTACAAGAAAAACACCATCCGTTACAAGTACTACCGTTACAGCTCCGGCCGCGATCAGTTTCTGAAAAAGGCATGGGAGGACGATATGAAATCGCAGAAAACAGGGAGTACGGAAAGCACGAAAAGCACGGAGAAAACCTATGCGATCCCTTCGAAAGAGGAGCTCCGAAAAAGGCTAACGAAATTGCAGTACAAGGTAACCCAGGAGGAAGGGACGGAGCCCCCATACAATAATGAGTACTGGGACAAAAAGGAAGAGGGTATCTACGTGGACATCGTAAGCGGCGAGCCGCTTTTCAGTTCGACGGATAAATACGACTCCAGAACCGGCTGGCCGAGTTTTACCCGACCCCTTGTTTCCGAAAACATCGTGGAGAAGGAGGACAGGAGACTCTTCACGACTCGCACCGAGGTGCGCAGCAAACACGGGGATTCGCACCTCGGTCACGTATTCCCCGACGGCCCGGCTCCCACAGGGCTGCGCTACTGCATCAACTCTGCTGCCCTGCGGTTCATCCCGAAGGAAGATCTGGCGAAGGAAGGATTCAGCGAATACCTGGAGCTTTTCGCCCAGAAGAAGTAGACACCGCCTTGTTGAATAGGTATGTGATCAACCGGTAGGACTTGAGCTTCGGAGTTTTCATTGCTCGGAAGTTCGAGCCTCCGGTTTCCTTCGGATTATGGACATTGGGCTCTGGGCTTGTTTGATATGGCAAATCTGTAGACCTGTCCCCTCATGTTTTAGGACTTGAGCCCACACCAATTCAGGAAGAGGGAACATTACCTGCCGGTAGGACAGAGCGCTCAGTGTTTGAGCCATTCGAGGGCTTCTTCTTTTTCCTCTGTAGAAAAGTGCTTCACTTCGATTGTGGGAATTATCTTGTCACTGATTCTGGCCAGCGTGCCGATCCAGGCCTTATCGGTCACGACGGCTTCCTTCTCGAAATCGCGGAAATGCTTCAAGCTGAAGGTGATATCT
>CAYFXN010000171.1:0-2338 GCA_964347065.1 uncultured bacterium
CGTAAACCCCAATTCCGTACTCCGCGAGCCTGATTGAATAGAGAGCCGTCATCATTGAGACACCGGCTTTGGAAACGCAGTACTCCCCCCTTGCGAGGGAAACGGTGTAGGCACTGTTGGAAGATATGTTTATGATCTTGGGATTACGGTGTTCATCCTTCTTCTTCTGCTCTATCATCCAATTTGCCACCCGCTGGGTCAAAAAGTACGGTCCTTTCAAGTTTACGCTCAAGACACGATCGAAACTCTCCTCCGTCGACTCAAGGATATCCATCCTGGCCTTCGGAGCCACACCGGCATTGTTGACGAGAATATCGAGCCTTTTAAACTCCTCCTCAATTCTTCCGATCAATTTTTCGCGTTCTGCTCCAACCGAAATATCCGCTTGAACGTATATTACCTGAACCCCGGTTGACCGAACCTTTTCGATCGCCTCCCTGGATTCGGAAAGGGGCGAGGTACCGTTGAGGACGACGTTGAAACCACCCGAGGCCAGAGCTGTGGCGATACCCAGGCCGATCCCTCGCCTCGATCCTGTGACGAGGGCTACTTCCCCCGTTGGTTGAAAACCTTTTCTAGTCCTATCCATCGGAACACCTTAAAACAATAAGATTGTTTCCCTTCTGGGGTACCGTCAAGTTACTAAGACCCCGCAAAGAAGTCAACCAAAAGTTACCTGGAACTTCCCGATTTTCGGGGATTTTCATCTTGACTTGAGACCCTCATTCTGTGAGAGTAGTAATGGTCTTCAAATAGCATCTGTGGGAGATTGGAAATGGAAAAAGTGAGAATAGGAGTTCTCGGTGCTGGGTTTTCCGCACACCTCCATCTTACCAATTACAGAAAACTGAGGGGACACAAGATGGAGGTCGTCGCAGTGGCGGCGAGATCAGAGGAGAGTGCCACCAGATTCGCAAAGGCCTTCGATATCCCCAAAGTCTATACGGACTACAGAAAGCTGGTGGAAGATCAGGATATCGACTTGGTGGATGTCTGTATGCCAACAGATGTGCATAAAGAAGGGGTCGTAGCTGCAGCAGAAGCTGGTAAACACGTAATGTGTGAGAAGCCCCTGACTGGATATTTTGGGAAGGGACGGGATGAAGAACGGATCGGAGACAAGATTTCTCGGGAGACCATGCTTCGTGAAGTCATGAAAAGCTGCAAAGAGATTAGAAGCGCCATTGAGAGAAATAGGGTCAAGTTCTGCTATGCCGAGGATTGGGTTTACGCCCCTCCCTTTGCCAAGCTCAAGAGGATGGTCGAGGTAAGCGGGGGGGTCGTCATGGACATGCGGGCGGAGGAGAGTCATTCCGGATCCCACGCAGCACATGCAAGGAAATGGAAGACGTCGGGAGGTGGCTCAGTCCTTCGTCTTGGATCCCATCCCGTAGGAGCGGCCCTTCACCTGAAACACTTTGAAGGCCGCATCAGGGATGGGAAGCCAATCAGGGCGGCCACCGTGATTGGGGCCGTCGGTCGCCACACACAGATCCCTCCCTATCAAAGGATGGAAAGAAAGTGGATGGCTTCCGATTGGCAGGATGTTGAGGACTGGGGGAGTCTGATCATTGAATTCGAGGATTCAACTCACGCCGTTATCATGGCGACTGACGGTATGCTGGGAGGGACGCGCAACGTCATGGAGGTCTACCTCTCCAACGCCGTAGTTCGCATCAACATGTGTTCAAATACCGCCGTGGAAGTCTACGCCCCTGATTCGGAAATCTTCGGTGACGAATACATGGTGGAAAAGCTCGAGACCAAGGCCGGGTGGAACTTTCCAAGCCCCGACGAAGACTGGGAAAGGGGATATCCTCAGGAGCTCGAGGATTTCGTTGAGGCAATTCTCAATGATCGGGAGCCCCTTTCGGGTTTAGACCTGGCCGAAGAAATCGTGAATGTTATCTATTCAGGATATCTCTCGGCAGAAAGGGGTGAACGGGTCAAGCTCTTGTGATACATATGAGCCGACAGCGGAGTAAAGGAATTCTATGGGCTCTTATAGCAGCAACGGTAACGGAAGACAAATAGATACCTCCTAAGGTGCGATTAACCTACGAGGCAATTCTTCGGCGAAATTATCCAGCCGCCGTCTGTTCTTGAATACGTATTCTTTCAATGGTTCGACCTCTCGAGTCCAACCCAAAGTGCCACCAAGATAGGTGTCCAGGACGTCGGCATCGCGGATGCATTCTTCATAGGCATCCCCGATTTCATCTTTTTGTCGATGTGTGCGCGTCAGCTTCACGAGTAGTGAAACTCCCCGCCCACAGGGCGGGGCTTGCGGGGCACTTACCGGTCAAACCGGTCATGTAGTTCAATGAGATTCTGGATG
>CAYFXN010000171.1:2348-2921 GCA_964347065.1 uncultured bacterium
TCCCTTTTTTTGATGTCGCCCAAAATTTATGTGCTTGGTCCCCGGGCGATATGCTAGTCAAGCTGGTCATTTAATGCAATGAAATTCTGGATGATGAATCAGGTGCTCATCTCAAGCCTTCCAGGAGAGCCTTTACGTTATCCCCCAGGACCTCATGGTTATAGCCACCCTCCAAGACCCCGTACCGTCTTCCCTCGCATTCCCGGAGGGAATGTACCTTCACAAGTTCCCCTATTCTCTCATAGTCCTGGGTCTTTAACAGCCCCCCCCAGTCCTTCTCGTGGCGGTCAAATCCCGCAGAGGTAGCGATAATGTCGTAATTCTCCGCGCTCTCAAGGTCTCTGGTGAGGGTTTCCATGAATACATTCCGGTCATATCCCTCCGGGTGAAAATAGGTGACCTCGTGAGAACCGCTGAAGGTATTTGCCGTCCCGTCGCCATAGTGAAGGTCGATATCCACTATTACCGCCCTCTTAATCTTTTCCTCCTTAAAGAGTCTCGTGATGGAAATGCATACATTATTGAAATAGCAGAACCCCCAGCAGGAGTCCCGGCTGGCGTGGTGACCGGGGG
>CAYFXN010000172.1:0-497 GCA_964347065.1 uncultured bacterium
CCAAGTGAAACACCTATGATAAGCTTTTTGCGGTTCCACAATATTTCGAAGAGCCCGAAGAGGTCTATTTCGGCATCTTCTATCGGCTGTCTTGTATCATTGTCGGGCATAAGCAATCCCTAAAATGTAAATCCTGAATAGTAGTTAGTAGTTAGAAGTTAGTAGTTAGAAAAAAAACCAAATGTATCATAATACGGAATCTGCTGACATCCGCGGTATTTAGATTTTCTCATTATATTTGAATCTTAAGAAAACACAAGAGGATGAGGGAGCCTCGGCCAATCACTTCGCCTAGTTCGAATTTCGGTCTTACAAATTGAAAAATAATCTAAGATCTGATACATCTTTCTTTTTTCTTTGTTGTGTTTATCATAGCTGATAGCATTTTCCCTATCTCTAGAGCTATCGGATAGAGCTCAGAATATTTATCTTCGGATAGCTCTCCGAGTTTTCTCAATAGATTCATGGCAGCTACTGATTCATTTAAAGATCCACGG
>CAYFXN010000172.1:507-2900 GCA_964347065.1 uncultured bacterium
TAAAGTGAACTCGCTGTTGAAGATTATTTTGAGTGAAAAAGTTTTTCATTTCCTTTGGATGGTACCTTCCACATCCCTCCGCAATATTTAGAGAAATGGAAGTCACTGCTCTTATTACTTGCCCTGAGATGACCTTAATATTGAATTCATTCGAGTTTGATACACATTTTATCAATTCTTCGCTGAGTATTACGGACTTCCTGTAAACCTCGAGCTTCTCAAAAGCAAACTTTTCCAAAACATCCCCAATTACGTTTATTCATAAAACCAGCAATTTTAATACCAATGATAGGATTTTGACTTACGTGTAGTTCATAGAGGGAACACAGGACACGTTTCACTTGCTTCTAACTTCTAACTACTAACTGCTAACTGCTATATTCTTCGACTCTTCCTGACAGCAAAATATATTGCGGCGAGGATCAGGAGGCCAAAAGCACCGATATAAACCGTAACTCCTTCTCCCTGACCTACCACACCACACCCGCTGGCTACCACATCGAAGCGCTGGACGCCCTTTTTCTCCAGTATCTTCAGGACGAAGGCGTCACGGTTGCCGTTAAACTCTTCATCGAAGCCATCGATAACAGGAAAATCATCGGAGCTCGTATAGCCCGCCACAAAGACGTTTTCCGATCCCTGGAGGGCCACGCCCGTTCCCCAGTCGGTGCTGCTGCCCCCGAGATACGTGGAGAACTCGAGGGATGAACCCGGTGTCCGCAGCTTCGACAAAAACAGGTCGTCGGATCCAAGAGACGTTGCCTCGATCGCCTCCTCCACGGGGAAGTTCGAGGATGCGGTCCTCCCCGTCACGTAGGCGAGCCCGGATCCGGTAACGGCGATGGCCGTCGCCTCGTCGGAGCCGCTTCCGCCGAGATAGGTGGAGTAGGTGAGCGTCGAACCTGTCGAGCTTATCTTGGAAACGAAGGCGTCGAAGCTTCCCCCCCTCGTGTTTTGAAAGGCGGCCTTAACGGGGAAATCGGAGGAGAAGGTCCTGCCCGTAACATAGGCGTTGCCCGAGGAATCGACCCCTATGGCGGAGCCGCTGTCGCTCCCTGTTCCTCCCAGGTAGGTGGAGTAGACGAGGGCCGAAATACCGACGAAGGAAGGTTTGATCTTCGCCGCAAAGGCGTCCTCCCCTCCGCTTCGGATATCGCCTCCAACATCCGTTATGGGATTCTTCGTGGGGAAATCGTCGGAGTTCGTCCTCCCCGTCACGTAGATGTCTCCTGAGGCGTCAGCGGCTATGCCCTCCACCGAATCGTCTTCGCTCCCTCCGATATAGGTGGAGTAGGTGGGGAGCCCCGTGCCGAGAAAAGTGTCGATGTCGAACCTGGCAACAAACCCATCGGTCACGCCTCCCCCGAAATCGATCTGGAGTGGGTTGTTCGTGTGAAAATCGGTTGAGCCCGTTGATCCCGCAATAAAAGCGTCGCCGGAAGAAACAGCCACGGCGAGGGCCTCGTCATCGCCGCTCCCCCCGTAGTAGGTGGAATAGCGAAGCAGTGAGCCCGTGGGGTTGAGCACCAGGATGAACGCGTCAGAAGATCCGGAAAGGTTGAACCGGAAGGGGTCCAGGAGGGGAAAGTCGGTGGATTCGGTCCTGCCTGCGACGTATGCGTTTCCCGCATCGTCGATGGCGATCCCCGCTGCCGAATCGTCCCCGCTCCCTCCGATATAGGTGGCGTAGAGGAGCCCCGTGCCCGAGCTGTTCAGTTTCGCCACGAATATATCCGATATCAGCCCCGAATCGTCGCAGAAGGAGTCGCTGCCGCAATCCACGTCATGTGCGCCCGCTGTCACCGGGAAGTCATCGGAAAAGGTCCTGCCTGCAAGATACACGTTCCCGTCAATGTCGACGGCGAGGCCGAGGGCCTCGTCCAGGTTCGTCCCGCCAAGATAGGTGCCAAAAGTTATCTCGGGATCGATGACGAGGGCATTCCCCGTATCGTAAGAGGATACGGCGAAGCCGAAGGTGCCGTCCTCCCTCTTCGCGAACCGACCCGCCACCTGCCTTCTTCCATCAGCATTCCTCTGGTAGAGCCTCGGTGCGTGGTGGATGACCTTACCTGCCCCGGTGGTGATCACCAGGTTCCCCCTTTCGTCGATTACCACTTTTTCCGCGCCGGAAAACGCAAGCCCGATTGCCCGCGGGTCGAATCCCGGGCGAACGACGAAATCGTACTCGATGCCCTCCCTGCTGCCGTAAATCTCGAAGTCGACCCCGGGATAGAGCTCACGGTAGATAACCCTTTCGTAATTGGGGATATCGGTCATCCATGTATCGGGATCGTTCCCTTTGATATAGCTGCTCTTCCCGGGAAGCAGCCGGTCGCCGGAAATCTTTCGGCCGGAATCTGCCCCGGCAAACTGCATGCCCACAGCGTACCGGG
>CAYFXN010000173.1:0-2848 GCA_964347065.1 uncultured bacterium
GCAGAGAGCAGAAAGCAGAGAAAACGGGAACGTCAGAACGACAGAAATAAGAGAAACCCAAAACAGAATGGTTCGAGCATAAAAAGATCCGAGAAACCAGAAGATAAGAAGATGAGAAATTGAGAGGATAAGAAACTAAGAATAGAAACGAAAGCTGGAAGTATGAAAACGTGCGATCTATAAATTTGCTACGTTGGACAAGCAATAGTAATTATATGTTTTAGGTTTTTCTGAACTTCTTAACTTCTGAACCTCTGATGTTCTGGTTTGCTGACTCGGGACTCCGGACTTGGTTTTATTTTGGCCATCTATCGAGGATATTCGTCCCCACCAGGAGGCCGAAGTAGTCCTCCTGGTTCTTGATGAACATCATGTCCTTGCCCGCCATGTTCCACCCGGCGAGCTCTCCCTGCTTGAGGGCGCTCCTCCAGCCGAAGTTGATCAGGTTCACCGCCTTGTTGACGTCGAGAATCTCGGCGCAGTCCCCTGCGGCGAAGACGTTGGACACGTTTGTCCGCAGATATTCGTCCACCAGGATCCCGTTACCGGTCTTTATGCCGCTGCCCTCCAGAAACTCTATCCGGGGGGATCGCTCCGTTGCCACCACGACGAGGGTGCAGTCCAGCTTCTCCCCGGCCGTCGTGAAGACCCGGTAATTTTTCCCATCCACGTCGACGATGTCGCCGATTTCCGCTCCGTCCAGTATCTTCACACCCCTCTCTTTGAGGATCTCCTTCGCGCGAACCTCCACGTCGCCCGTGATGGGGTTTCCAAACCGGGGCAACCCGGGGTTTATCCACACCACCTGGAGGCCGAGCCGCCGAATCGCCCGCGACGTCTCTATACCCAGGTATCCGGGGCCGTACACGAGAGCCGTATCGGACCGCAGGGCCCTGTTCTTGATCCGCACCGCATCGGCGAGTGAATTCAGCATCAGGAAGGAGCCATGAGAAGAAGTTATGGAAGAGGGGGTCCGGGGAGATCCCCCCGTCGCGATCAAAAGAAAGTTGTACTCCGTCTCGGTTCCGTCGGTAAAGAGCACCCTGTTCTTGGCCGTATCGATCCGCTTGGCTCTTTTGCCCTTCTCCATCTGAACGCCAATTCCGGCAACATCTTTTCCCAGGGGCGAGAGGATCGTCTCCTCATCCAGGTCGCCATAAATCATCTCGGGAAGGTTCGGCCTGAAGTAGAGTGAATGGAACTCCTCCGTCGCCACGATCACTTCCGCATCATTCTCCCGCTCCTTGAGGATCTTCGCCGCGGCAAAGCCCGCCGGCCCGCTGCCAAGGATCACATATCTCATAACAACCCCTCCGGTTGAAATTAGCCGTCTGTATTCTTCACTTTGAACTTCACGGACATTATTAACTTAATGAGAGGGATGGCCGATGTCAACTAAAAGCATATCTCCCGGGGATCAAAGCGACAAATCCACCAGTGGGATACCTCCATTATGTAGATTTTCGCAACATTTTCCTTGCCCTGGCGATCATTATTTTCTATAATAACGCCAATATTGGGGGGGGTTGAAAATGGCACGTCACTCTACCGTTATTCCTGAGAGACTCTTAATCTCTTGATGCTCCCGGAGCAGTTTTCAACCCACAGAAGAACCTTTTTATAAGTCCAGCGAGCGCGGCAGTTTATACAGGGAAGAGAATGAGATTTTCCCCGCCACGCCGTTTGTGCGGGAACAAACCGCTTCGCACCACAAAATATAAATCCAAAGGAAGGGGGGTGATACCAGAAAAAAGAATGCAAGATGCACGAACCTGTTTCTTCTCAGACACACGTTACAGCAAACACTTTAAGAAGGAGGGAGCATGAGCATTAAATTCATCAGAAAAAAGGGTAAATACTTTTTACTGGTATTTGCGGTTCTCTTCGCCTCCGCCACCTTTCTCGGATGCGAGGGGGATGACGGAGCCACGGGTCAGGCAGGTCCTCCGGGTAATCCCGGACCGGGCGCTCAGGCGAACGAGACCTGCGTCCTTTGCCACGCTGAAGGTCATCTCGCGCCCGTCGGCGAGGAACACGACACGACGACCGGGATTGTAAACGCCACCATCAATTCCCTCACGTTTAGCAACGCAGGGGGCTTCCTCCAGGCCGTGGTGAATTTCGACTTCACGGCTTTTGACACTTCAGGGAACCCGGTAACGGTAGACCTCACAGAGCCGATCTCTGCCACCGACAGCAGAATGGCCCGCGTGAGGTTCACCATCGGCAGACTGGTCCCTGCCGCTCCTCTCTCAGGCGACCCCGACACGTGGGACTTCTACGGCCCCAGAAGTCATCGCGAAAGTACCAATTTGGTGAATAACGGCGGCGGCAACTACACCTTCACCGACACGGAAATGGCCACCGATTTTGCCGACTTCGATCCCTCACTGACCCACCGGGTGGGGATTGAGATTTACAACCTTCCGTCCGGACTGCTCTCCGTGAACCCCACCTTCGACATTGTGCCGGGCGGCGGCGCGGTAACCTCCCGCGAAATCGTCACCACCGCAGCCTGCAACGAGTGCCACGATCCGCTTGGGTATACGCCGAGATTCCACGGAAGCCGCCGGGTCGAGATAAAGCACTGCCAGCTCTGCCACAACCCCAACGATCCTTTGGCTGCCCAGAGCGCGGATCCGGGAGCACCGCTCGTGCCGATCCCCTTCGTCAAGCTGGTTCACGGGATCCACACGGGCCAGGACCTGTTAATCTTCGAGGACGGCGAAAATCACGGCGATTTCACCGATATTCACATCCCACAGGATATCCGCAACTGCACCAAGTGCCACAAGGGCGGCTTAGACAGCGACAACTGGAAAAACAACCCCTACGCGGAGGCCTGCGG
>CAYFXN010000174.1:0-2804 GCA_964347065.1 uncultured bacterium
ATGCGGCGAGATTAACGGCCGTCGTGGTTTTTCCCACGCCTCCCTTCTGGTTCGCAACGCTGATGACGCGCATCGCATTCCTCCGAAACTTAATCGTTTTTAACACACCTTCACCTTTTCGTAAAGAGTTAATGTTCCACGTGGAACAACAAAAAACAGTTCAGAGTTCAGAGTTCAGAGTTCAGTGTTCAGTGTGAAAAAGCCCAAACATCCAAACGCTAAACACTTAAAACGTAGACACAATCCAATTATTTCTGCAACTTTGGACTGTGGACTCTGCCCTATGAACAAACCCATAATCACATTTTTACGTTCACAGGTACCATTCCCTGTTTTTCGACTCTCTTTCTGGGCTCGGGGGGCACGGCTGTTCGAACTATCTGTTATTGTTTTTGCTGCTTTCTGGATTTCTCTAAACTATGAACGATGGACTCTGGACTGTGTTTTCGCTGCACTATGGACAAACAGTGCTCTATTTTATCGCTTTTTGTAGAGGCACATCTTCCTGCTACCGAAGCCGCCGGGCAGTGTGTAGGGAATTGCCCGCTCAAAGACAACGTCCCCGAAGTTGCGGCCTTCCCCCCTGCCGCCCATGATGATCAGGACGCCATTGTCGGCGAGAAAATGTTTTCCCAGCGCCGCGATGCGTTCCGCCCTGGCGGTGGCCCGTGAGGTAATGCGAGTGAACGGTCCGAGCCTTCGCGCGTCCTCTTTTCTGAGGGCTCCCTCAAAAAAATAGACGTTTTTAACCCCGGTGAGACCTTTAATCCTTTTTAAAAACGCTATCTTGCGAAACCGTGCTTCTGCAAGGGTAACAGATGCTCCCGGGCACAAAAGTGCGAGAACCATCCCCGGGAAACCCGCTCCCGACCCGATGTCGAGCACCGTATCGCCTGTTTCTATGAGAGAGGACGGGTAGGTGGCGTCAACGAAGAGCTTCACCACGGCCTCTTCCGGCTCGGTAATCGCCGTGAGATTGATCTTCTCGTTCCACCGCAAGAGCTCCTCCAAGTAGATAGATAACTTGCGGGAGATCCCGGGCTGCAGGGAGACGGCCGCCTCCCTGAAATAGCGTTGCATCAGCGCTTCGTAACGCATTATCAGACACCGGCGGACGCTTTTTTCAGGCCCACGAGGAGAATCGTCACCGCAGCCGGCGTGACTCCCTGGATCCTCAGGGCCTGGCCGACCGAGTCGGGACGCACCCTCTCCAGCTTCTCCCGTACTTCCCGGGAAAGGCCGGGAAGAGAAGAATAGTCAAATTTTTCGGGTATTTTCAGCGATTCCATCTTTCTGAACTTGTTCACTTCCGCCATCTGGCGCTTTATGTATCCCTCGTATTTAACCTGAAGCTCCACCTGCCCGAGAACCGATTCGTCAAATCCCCCCAGTGCCGGATCCCCGGAGGCTATCATCCAGATACTGACCTCCGGCCTCTTCAGGACGGTTCCGAGTTCCGTCCCCGCCTTCACGGGCGCATCACCCATTTCCGCAAGGGCGACGGATAGAGGATGCTGCTCCCCTATTCTCGTCTTTTTCAGGTAATCCAGCAGGAGCGATACGTCCCCCTTTTTCCGGGAAAAGCTCCTGTAGCGCCCCTCCGATACGAGACCCACGGCATGTCCCCTTTCAGTCAGTCGCAGGTCCGCATTGTCTTCTCGGAGCAGCAGCCGGTGCTCCGCCCGCGACGTGAACATACGGTACGGCTCGGTAACCCCCTTTGTCACGAGGTCGTCAATGAGAACACCGATGTAGGCCTGCGCCCTGTCGATCACCATCGGCTCCCTCCCCTGCACTTTCAGTGCAGCGTTGATCCCGGCAACGATACCCTGCGCAGCCGCTTCTTCGTAACCCGACGTCCCGTTGATCTGCCCGGCGTGGAAGAGGTTTGCAACGGTCTTCGTCTCAAGGCTGTGTTTGAGCTGCACGGGATCTGCGAAGTCGTACTCGATGGCGTATCCCGGCCGCATGATCTCAGCTTTCTGAAGCCCCGGAATCGAGCGTAGCATTCTCACCTGGATGTCGATGGGAAGGCTCGTAGAGACACCGTTGGGGTAATACTCGGCCGTCTGGAGCCCCTCAGGCTCGAGGAACACCTGATGCCGCTCCTTTTCAGCAAATCTCACCACCTTGTCCTCGATCGAGGGGCAGTACCTGGGCCCGATCCCCTTTATTACCCCCGTGTAGAGAGGGGACCGGGAGAGGCCGCCTCTGATTATCTCATGGGTCTCCCTGTTTGTGTACGTCACGTAACAGGGTACCTGGGGACGCTCAATCCGCTCCGTTTCATAGGAAAATGGTGTGGGATCGGGGTCTCCCCACTGTGGTGTCATCTGGGAAAAATCGAGCGTTTTCCCGTCAAGGCGCGGTGTCGTGCCCGTTTTGAGCCTGCCGATGTCAATTCCCGCAGCAAATAGGGAGTCAGAGAGCTTCATGGCGGCAAAATCGCCGGCCCTCCCCGCCCGGAAATTCACCAGCCCGATGTGGACAAGGCCTTTTAGAAAGGTTCCCGTGGCGAGAACCAACGTTTTTCCCAAGTATCGGACGCCGATGTTGGTGTCAACCCCGCAAACGGCACCACCGGAGAGCACGAGATCGTCCACGACCGCCTGCTTCACGTCGAGGCGCTCCTGCCGCTCGAGAATCTTTTTCATGCGGAGACGGTAGAGCTGCTTGTCTGCCTGGGCCCGGGATGACCGCACAGCCGGTCCTTTGCTCGTGTTCAGCTGGCGGTACTGAATTCCCGTCCTGTCGATATTTTTCCCCATCTCCCCGCCCAGCGCATCCACCTCCCGCACCAGGTG
>CAYFXN010000175.1:0-2793 GCA_964347065.1 uncultured bacterium
CATTCTTTAGAGACGTCTCCTGGAGATTCTTCCTCGCACGGGCAAGCATCTCGGGAATCATGTCGATACCCACTGCTTTTCCCTGAGGCCCTACCATGATGGCCGCGACGAGCGTGTCAACACCACAGCCACAGCCAATGTCCAGCACCGACTCGCCCTCATTAACCGGCCCCAGGGTAAAAGGGTTCCCCACCCCACAGTAGGAACCAACGACAGGTTCTGGCAGGGCTTTGATAATCTCCGGATCATAGTTCAAGGCTTCAAGCCCTGCTCTACCCGTAGGGTACCTGAAATGGCCTTCGGGACTACTAGAGACCTTGGCATATTTCTGGTGGATCGCCTCTTTGATACGTTTTCTATCTTCAATGGTTAACTTGTTTTCCATATTCGTCCACGCCTTCCCTCGTCTTTTTAACTCAATAGCGTATGCGACCCTGAAACCTGGTCAAGATAGGGGAGCTAACAGAATCTTCGGGGATGCCCTGGAATTCCGCCGAACGTGTAGCAAGTCGACGAAAACGGTACAGCCAAAAGTTGGGTAAAGTACCACAGGCGCATAACCGTAACTCCACGGCATACCGAGTTAACCTCTCTTAATCACCCGGACACGCGTTCAACTTCTTCAAGCAGGTAGATGTCAGGCTGGTCAGAAACACCAGCACGCTGCATTGCCTGTCGCAAATCTTCAGATTGGACAAACTGGCGAGCCTTCTCCAGATCATCTACCTCAAAGAGGATCACGAGCTCATGAGGGTCGTCACCGTTACGGAAGAGATGATGTCCCCTGAAACCGCTGGCCTTCCGGGTGGCGCCGTGGTCATCGAACACAGGCTTCCACTTCACATAGTCCTCGACTTTATGTCGGATGAGGACGTACGGCATAATATATCACCCCCTCTTTCTTGGGTATTCAGTAATAATGCCCACCCTCGCCGGAGCCATCCCTAGAGTACAGGATGGTTCAAACAACCATCAGCCCTTGCGCGCGTAGGCTTCTGTCCTACTACGTGCCTTCCTTCACCTCGATGACTTCGTCCGCGACGCCACCGTGGGCCTCACGGTGCACCGCTTGGGCCGCTTCTTTGCTGGGAGCCTCGCACAGACAGAAGATGGCGCCTTCGCCTTCGTTGTACCAATATTTCAGATACTTAACGCCGTGCTTGGCCTGAACATCGAGGTCCTTCTGGTGGGCATCGGCGAGTTTTTTGGGACTCATCCCTTTCACATTCTTGTGAATATCCATGTAGAGTGGCATCTTACGTCCCTCCTTTCTAACTGCATAGTTTAATCGCACTTTATCAGATCTCCAGTGCGTGCTCCCGTATGTATATATTCCGACCGCAACGCCCAAATCCGGACAGATACTATTCAAGGCGCTCGCCGCGGACAGTTTCGTCCGGTTTGCAAACCTCACATTGCGCCCACTGGCGGAGCCAGACCCACCTGGTCACCGTCGTGGAGCACCGTGTCGAAATCGGATACTTTGTGGTTCACGAAAACGACCTTGATTTCCTGCTGGGGCAATCCTAACTGAGTTAATAGACCCTTGATCGTTTCCCCCTCGGGAATCTCATGTTGGTCACTACCCGTGAAATCACACACGTCGCCCTCAGAGAGCTTGGCAAAACACTTCAGACTGATTTTCATGGGTTACTCCTCCTTTTTGTCTTTGAGGCAAGCCTTGAAATAACGATTTTCGCACAATCCCCTGTGTGGCTTAACATTAATACTGGCGTTGCGAAAAGTATATAGGGTGAATCCTGTATTTTATGAGGAGGAATACCGTATTTTGAAATTGGTTTGGGAAGTAGGAGCGAAGAACAGATAGGATCCCTATCTAAACTAACCACGGCACGGTAAAAGAAGCGCGATCGGTTGGCTTACTTTGAGGTTCTCAATGAGGCGCGTTTACTCATAACATATTTTCTGTAATTCCGAAGATACAAGATGGAATTGACTTCTCTTGCATTTCTCCTCACTTCAAAAAATCCACGATTTCCAAAACAAATCAATACCTCTTGATCACCTTCTCACGCAAGAATTCATATTCTATAATTATTGAACAGGTTGTCAAACTGGCTCTCATACTATTCTTCTACGAAAATAGCGAAGTGAAAAGCAGGCAAGCGTTCCCCTGGATGGTCATCTTCATACGTAAGTTGTGGAACACGGAAGTTGCGTACGCCTTTAACCTCCGTTCCCTTATAAATGCCCGGGTACAGGTCAATGAAATGCCACCCCGGCTTGCCCGTGATTGGCAGATAGATAGTCACGTCTCCTTGGCTATTGAAACCACAGGCGTACCCCAGGTATGCATTGTCGTACACCAGGTGGTAGATGTTGGCCGTCTCGGTCCACCCGACGCCCTTCAAGTGTATTGTGAGTTGAGTACCAACTGGACCAGAGGTGACCTCGAGCGGGAGCACTGACGGTATTACAACGAACTCTGTCGTGATTGCCTGAGCTCCATTAACGAACGCTTCGATCCTGTGGCTGCCCCCCAGGTCGTCCGGAGCAGTAAAGGGGAAGTAAACAGTACCGTCCGCCCGTGCCGTTGCAGTTCCCAATTCAACGGAGGTTTCGTCCCATCCGGTGCCTGCGATGCGATTCCCCACGACACTATACCAAAGGAACTGTACCTTTTGACCCGGAGTAAAACCCTTTCCGTAGAGTGAGGCCGGAGTATCAACAGGTGCGACCTTAGGATCAACCCAGAGGACCGGCCCTGCGATATCAGCCGGAGGCGGAGATCCCCGCTCTATGGGAATTCCTTGCTCTCCGGCAGGCATGGGA
>CAYFXN010000176.1:0-2770 GCA_964347065.1 uncultured bacterium
TTTCATCGCTTTGACAGGTTATACACTTGCGGTTTTGGGGATGAAAAAGGCCACTCTATTAGGATTTGCACCTCCGGAAATATGTCTGGTTATATACATTATAAATTTCATTTTTTTCTTAGTTATTTGCAGGAATGAATTAAGAGGATATTTTGAGGACAAAATCCGAATGAAGTTTTTCTTGCCTATTGTATTAATGTGTGCATTTTTTGCTTTCACACTTAATCTTCTTAATATTAAAGCGATTTCTCTCGCACCAAATCCAGGTTATCATGAAGCCATAAGAAACACGAATGTTTTGTTCATCACACTGCTCGCCATTCCATTGTTCTCAGCCAGTCTAAACAAACAAAAAATGATAGGAATTGTCAGTACCGTTGCGGGCATAATTGTTTTGGTAATATAGACCATAGGTAGGAGGGTCAGACTTTAAAATTGAGTTTTTGGCCTCCCCTCCCAAAGCGTTAAATAAGAAAGTTGACCTCTCAATTTAGCTCCTTCCAATTTCCGCCGAATCGTTCATTTCAATCCTAAAACCCCCCGTACGTCCAGATTGGGAAGATTTTTCACCACCCGTAAGATTTTTTTCCAATCCTATTGATTTGTGTCAGAAATCTTGGATTCCTTGAAGGAAGGAGAATTTCAAGAGAGAGCATCATTGCCTGACCCTCTCCACCACCTAAATCACACCCACTCTCAATCCCATCCATCCCAGATTTTGTTAAATAGCGAGAAAATGAGATCACCAGTTTAATGAGTCAATAGGGATGGAAGCAATAGAGAGTCAAATTTTCCTCCATAATATTGTTTCTTCTTTTGACATTCTTCGAGGAAGTTTGTTAACTTTGATTTAAAGGTTGTTAGTTGCATCTTCAATTGAAGAACAAAGGAGTGATTTCATATGGACCCATCAGAGCAAAAACTGTATGAGAAATCGGTCATCCGACCTCAGATGAGTGTCGAAGACTTCAAGTTTCGCGGAAAGGACATACCGGTTGAGCGATTGAGGCAGATCAAAAAGGCATTACTCACCTTCCACACCCTGGAAACGATGGCAGCCAATATTTACAAATTTCAACTTACAAAAGATCCCTCCGAACTCAATCGTCAATTAATCATTGCCATGTGCAATGAGATGACCCACGTTCAGGATTTTCAGATTAAACTTTACGAATATGGCTGGCGACCGAGCAAATTGAGATGGGCGTTTTGGATCGTCGGGTTTTTCATTGGGTTCGGGTCCCGACTCTTGGGCAGGCGTGTGATTCTCAAGACTGCAGTCTGGTTGGAGGAAAAAGCTGTTCACCATTATGGTCAATTGCTGCGGAGCATCGATTGGGATGAAGACATGCGCAGGTTGATAGAAGCAGATGGCTCAGACGAAGATGGGCATGTCAGCCGTTGGCGAGGTCTTCTGAAATCAGAGTGAAAAGTCTTGAGTAGGATTGAGGGACGCTGGTAGGTTCTGACGCTCAAAGCACTTTGGATGAAGGACCATGAAGCTCGATGTTCCGCATAGTGCTCATTTATAAATAGAGGTATATGTTGCGTTTTTGATTTACTTGAATAAATCTCATACGTTCTGGTAAAAAGCATAACATGACCCCTTCCACTCTCCTTTTCTCTGGCCGCCATAAACAGAAGCTCAATCAACATCAGATACCGCAGGGTCAGAACAGAACCTTCCCGCAAGAGGAAAGGTCCATCACTGTGGTATTTTCCCTTGTTCTATTTGACCTTTCCTCCTATCTTTAGTATCTTGGCAACGAGCGGTTTGGGATGACAACAGTTCACCCTTAGGTTCAGGAGGTTCGCATGAAGGAAATCTTCACCCTCTGGAGAAACACGCGAATGGTCCTTCTGGTGGCCCTCTGTGCCGCCGTTTACGCTGCTGTCCTCATCACCTTCAAGGCGGGGATCGTCATTGTTCCCGGGTTCACGGAGGTGAGACCGGCAAACCTTCTGCCCATGGCCTTCTCCCTGCTCTTTGGTCCAGCAGCCGCTTGGGGATCAGCTCTGGGAAACCTCATTGGCGACTTCTTCGGCACCCTGGGCCCGGGTTCCTTCTTCGGTTTTCTCGGCAATTTCCTCCTGGGGTATGTCCCATACAAGATCTGGGGACGTTTGGGTCCCCTCTCCTCGGGGAAAGAGCCACGGATGAGGGCACCGATACAATGGATTGAGCTGGGGGTAATCGGCTTTATCTCCGCCACAGTCTGTTCCGTGGTCATCTCCTGGGGGGCGGATCTCCTGGGGCTCGTACCGTTTAAGGTCCTGAGCACCGTCATTACCGTAAATAATACAATAAGCCACATCATCGCGGGGTTACTCCTGTTCCTCCTCTGGGACAGGGTCAAGGCGATAGGTCTCTATTGGAAGGATGTCATGGACCCAAGGGATACCGTTCCCCCAAAAGCCCCCGCCTTTGGGGTAGTCCTCTTTGCACTGGGTGGAGTGGGAGGCTGGATCATAGGAATCTCTCTCATTCCCTCGGCTACGATAGTCCCGCTTGGAGCGGCCTTTGTGATAGCGATTTTCGTGGGCTGCCTTCTCCTCTGATTTCAAGGGCTTGATTCAACCCAAACAATGAAAGGGAAGAGGAAGATTGTAGAGCTCGATGACCTCTCCTTCACCTACCGAGGTGGAAGCGAGAAGGCTTTGAAGGACATCTGTCTGGAGATGAAGGAGGGCGAGTTTGTCGTCTGGATGGGACATACAGGGGCGGGGAAGTCCACCTTGGCCTGCTGCCTCAATGCCCTCATCCCCAGCT
>CAYFXN010000177.1:0-857 GCA_964347065.1 uncultured bacterium
GATTGCAGTAGGTTTCATGAGATCGAGCTCCTTCTCCCCAATGATATGACGCGTCTCCTCGGTCAGAGGACAGTGGAGGGTGACAAAATCACTCTCCCGCAAGAGGTCACCCAGTTCCCTGTATTCCACGCCCCTAGTTTTTTCAATGATCTCCTTGATCGGAGGGTCATAGGCTCGCACCTTCATCCTGAAACCCCGGCTTCTCCTCATCATTGCCTGACCGATTTTGCCAAAACCGATGATGCCCAGAACCTTCGACCTGTTGGAACCCCCAGGCCCAATATCCAATCCCATGAAGGATTTACCGTTAGGGCCTTTCCATTGACCTGAGAGGGTGTAATCATGCGCCTGTGGAATCTTCCTCGCCGTTGCCATGAGCAACGCCCATGCCAGGTCCGCTGTGGTCTCGGTCAGGACTTCAGGGGTGTTGGTCACGGGGATGCCCAGTTCGGTCGCATATGCGATATCGATATTGTTGTATCCCACCCCATAGTTCGCAATCCCCCGGAGGTTTGAGTTCGCTCTCAATACCTCGTTTGGAATGGGTAGAACCGCTCTCGGCAGGAGCACATCGGCCTCCCGTGTGCCTTGCGTCAGCTCTTTAACGGCTAGGAGTTCGCCACGGGGCCCATGGATGGAGGCAATCTCCACCCCTGCCTTCCTCAGCATCTCTCTTCCAATTTCAGGCATTATCCACGGGACGAAAATCCTTCGAGACATATCGACTCCTTTTCGGTCGGATGGTTCAATTATTCTTTACCTCATCTGCTTTCAGGAACCCTTGAGAGGAATGGACCCGGCCGGGACAGCGCGTCCCATGTCCCTAGTTGAAGATGGAGATCTCGGTCTCCTTCTTC
>CAYFXN010000177.1:867-2719 GCA_964347065.1 uncultured bacterium
TTTCAGTCAGATGGTTCAGACATTCTTAACTAATCTGCTTTCAGGAACCCCTGAAAGCGACGGACCCGCCCAGGACAACGCGTACCATGCATGTCCCTAGTTGAAGACGGAGATCTCGATCTCCTTCTTCGTGATGAACTCCAGCAGCGATGGTATCCCTTCCTCCGTCTTCTGAATAGCACGTTTGATAGCAGGGATGATCTCACCGGGCTGGGTAACCCGATCGCCGTAACCGCCGAGGGCCTTAGCCATGTCCGCATAGTTGCCGGAGATGTCCGTACTCCGATACTTCTCGCTTGCCGTCTGCATGACCGCGATCTCGCACGCCATGGAGTAGTTATTGAGCAGGATGGTGAGGATGGGGATGCGCTCGCGCACAGCGGTTTCGAAGTCCATTCCCGTCATCCCGATGGCCGCGTCTCCCATCATGTTAACGCACAGCTTGTTGGGCTCGGCCAGCTTTGCACCCATTGCCAAACCGAGGCCGTAGCCGAGTTGTGTCGTTTTGCCCCAACCGATGTAGGTGAGCGGCGCCACCGGTTCCCAGAACGGAGAAAGTTGGTCGCGCGGGCTCCCGGCGTCGTGGGTGATGATGGTGTTAGCTCGGTCCACCGTGTGCATCAGGTCCCAGAGAACACGGTACGGGGAAAGCGGTACCTCGTCCGATGTGAGCTTCGGCATCCACTGCGCCATCCATTCGGCCTTGACCCTCTTGATCTCCTCGGTCACCTTTGCGACCCGTTCGTCACGTTTGCTCGTGCCTAAGATCTCCTTCACCTCCGATATCAGGGCATCCAGTGTAAGCTTGGCATCCCCGATAAGTGCGTATTCCGCCGGAATGTCCTTGTTCAAATCAGCTGGATCTAAGGTGGCGTGAATAATGACCTTGTCAATGGGGATGGAGACAGCGAAGTTACTCCTGGCAAAGCTACAGCCGATGCCGAATATGATATCTGAGTTCCGGAGAAAGTGGTACACCGTTTTCGGGATGGAACGCCCACCCGACCCAAGCGAGAGCTGGTGATTTTCCGGGAACGCGCTCTTCCCCCCCAAACTCGTAGTAACAGGGGTCGCCAAGAGCTCGGCAAGTTCCCGCAACTGGCTCCAGGCTCGTGCGTAGTGAATACCCTGTCCGGCATAAATCACGGGTCGTTTAGCCTCCACGAGGACTCGTGCTACCTCGGTAACTGCCCCTGGATCCGGAGCCGTGCGCGTGGGGAAGGTGGGGGAATAGTCCAGCGGTTCGGGCACCTCCTCGGCGAAGACATCTCTCGGTATCTCAACGAGAGCCGGACGCGGACGACCATTTTTAACCTGTGTAAATGCACGGCGCATCGCATCCGGGATAACGGAGGGAAGGACCACTTGTTCTACCCACTTGGTGACGTGCCGATAATTGATAGACGCATTAAAATTTGGCGGAATATTGGTGAGGTGACGAGCATGACCTCCCGCCAAAACCAAGATGGGAACTGATTCTCCGTAGGCCTGGGCAACGCCACTGAACGCATTCTCGGACCCTGGCCCCCACTGCATCACAAACACGCCGATACGCTGGCCGGCAGAGATGCGACTGAACCCATCGGCCATATGCAAACCCGGACGCTCCTGCCTGGCGATGATGGATCGGATGTCGGCATGGGCGGCAGCCTCAATAATGGGATTGATGGGATATGCGATCAAGAACTCCACCCCTTCTCGTTTCAGAATCTCAGCGATAGCGGCGGCACCATTCATGAATATCCTCCTCTGATTCTGTATTGTACGGCGTTCATCTATTTCCCTTTTTCACTGGACAAACACGTTCGCTTTATCCTATCACCCCGACCGTCTTCTTCTTAGCGCGGCATAT
>CAYFXN010000178.1:0-1126 GCA_964347065.1 uncultured bacterium
TGGATATTCTCGAGAACTCGGTGGGGACGGATAATCCCGATTACGTGAAGTTCCTCGGCGTATTCTCCGTGCTCATGACCGCCCCCCCCGTGATGGAAAAGCGGTCAGAGCAGATCAGATTCGCCAAGGAGATCCTCTGGCAACTTTACAGCGGCAATGAAGCCATAAGGGAGGCTATGGATGCCTGCATCACCCTGTTCAACGGGGAGAGGGGCGAACCGGAGAGCTTCAATCTCCTCGATAATCTCCTCTCGGAACAGTATTTCCGCCTCGCTTTCTGGAAGGTGGCGGCGGAAGAGATCAATTACCGGAGATTCTTCAATATCAACGGGCTCATTTCGCTGAGCGTGGAAGAGGATCATGTTTTTGACCATATACACGCATTCATCTTCCGTCTTCTCAGGGAGGGATCTGTCACCGGCCTGCGGGTCGACCACATCGACGGGCTCTATGATCCCACCGCATACCTCGCGAAAGTCAGGGATGAGGCTGCCGAGGTTTATCTTGTGGTCGAGAAGATCCTGGGACGCGAGGAGAGGCTCCCGCAACTCTGGCCCGTCCAGGGAACGACGGGCTACGATTTTCTCAATCAGGTAAACGGCATTTTCTGCAAGAAAGACAATGAGAGAGAGATGAGCAGGGTATACGACCGGTTCGTGGAGCACGCCTCGTCGTACGGGGATCTCGTTTACGGGAAGAAGAAACTCATCATCGAGAAAAACCTGGAAAGTGATGTGGACAATCTCGCTCGCCTCCTGAAAAAGATTTCCGGAAGGTACCGGTATGGCAGCGATATAACCCTCTACGGATTGAAGCGCGCCATCGAGGAGGTCCTCGCCTGCTTTCCCATTTATCGCACCTATGTAAGCTCGCAGAATTTCGGAAGTGACGACCGGGATCACATCGAGGCGGCAGTGGGGAGAGCGGCTGAGAGAAACCGCGCTTACCTGAACGAACTGAAATTCCTCGAAAAGATTCTTCTTCTCGAATTGGAGGAGCTCATTCCGGAAGAGGAACAGCAGCAATGCCTCCATTTCATCATGAGATTCCAGCAGTTTACCGGCCCCCTGATGGCGAAAGGGCTCGAGGACACGACCCTGTATGTTTACAACAGGCTGCTCTCGTT
>CAYFXN010000178.1:1226-2702 GCA_964347065.1 uncultured bacterium
GAGTATTTCTTCTACCAGACGCTTGTGGGCGCATTCCCCTTCAGGGAGGAGGAGTATCCGGTATTTCGCGAGCGGTTGAAAGAATATATCATCAAGGCGGTGCGGGAGGCGAAAGTTCACACAGCGTGGATCAAACCGGACGAGGAGTACGAGGAGGGATTCCTCTCGTTCATTGATAAGATACTGTCGCCCGGCATGAGGAACAAGTTTCCCGCGAGGTTTCTCGAGTTCCAGCGGAAAGTGGCGTATTACGGAATATTTAACTCCCTTTCCCAGACGCTCATCAAGATCACGTCGCCCGGTGTGCCGGATTTTTACCAGGGCTCTGAGCTGTGGGACTTAAGTCTCGTTGACCCCGACAACCGGCGCAGCGTTGATTTTGCTACGAGAGTATCGTATCTGGAGGATATCAGGGCACGGGAGGGAAAGGATCTTGCGAAGCTGATAGCGGATCTGACCCGATCTATGGAGGACGGAAGGGTGAAACTTTTTTTGATACACAGGGCTCTTAAGGCAAGAAGAGAGAGGGAAGGCCTTTTCGCAGAGGGGGATTACACCGAGTTGGAAACGGCGGGTGAATTTAAAGATCACCTGGTCGCCTTTGCAAGGTCCAGGGGGGACAACCGTGCCCTTACGATCGTTCCGCGCTTTTTAACAGGCCTGATCGGGGAAAAAGATCTTCCCTTTGGTAAATCGGTATGGCGTGATACATCCCTTCTCCTTCCCGAAGGGTACTCCGGGAGCTTCGCAGATGCCTTCACCGGCCAGGAAATACGAGCGGAAAGAGCCCTTCCCGTCGGGGAGGTGCTTTCGCATTTTCCCGTGGCACTGCTCGTTGGCGGTGGGGAAAGATGATAAAAAGAGGAAGCGGAATACAGATCCCCGTCCCGTCGCTGCCCTCTGTCTTCGGTATCGGGGATATGGGCCCCGGCGCTTATCGGTTCGCCGATTTCCTCCGCCGGGCGAAGCAGCGCTACTGGCAGATCCTCCCCATGAATCTGACAAATCCCGCCTGGGGAAACTCGCCTTACAGCTGCCTGTCGGCCTTCGCAGGGAAAATTTACCTGATCAGCCCCGAGCGCCTGGTGCAGGAGGGATTTCTCGATGCGAAAGATGTGGGCCCCGTCCCTGCCTTCGATGCAGCACGGATAGACTACCGGGGGACTTATTCCTACAAGGATGAGCTCTTTCAGAAAGCCTGGAGCAGATTTCAGGGGACGGGCTTGAAAAAGGATGCGTTTGTGGGCTTCTGCGAGAGAAACGCCGCTTGGCTGGATGATTATGCCCTCTTTATATCCATCAAGAAGCATTTCGGGGGGCGAAGCTGGAACCAGTGGCCATCGAAAATTGCAAATCGGGACCCGAAAGCACTTGAGAAAGTTGCGGGAAAACTTGCGGAAAATATGGCAAAGGAGAAGTTCCTGCAGTATCTCTTCTTTGACCAGTGGGGAGCCCTCAAAAGGTACGTAAACGAGC
>CAYFXN010000179.1:0-2656 GCA_964347065.1 uncultured bacterium
CGATCAGATTTACCCGGGGATGCTCAACGAGAAAATCACCCACCTCTTTGCCCGGGCCGGGTATGAAGTTCAATACGCCATCTGGCAAACCCGATTCGGCAAATACAGAAAACACTTGGTAACCACAGACAGGAGAGAGGCTGGATGGTTTGTAGAGAACCGTGTTTCCCGCAACCAGGGCGGCTGAGACCATCCCTGCGGATATGGCGAAGGGGAAATTCCAGGGGGCGACGACCAGGGCAACCCCCCGTGGGCGATAAAAGTGGCGGTTGTCTTCACCCGGTAAGTCCCCCATTTTCTGGGGCTTTCCGAGCCTTACCATCTCCTTCCCGTAATATTCCAGGAAATCGATGGCCTCGGATACATCGGCATCCGCTTCAACCCAGCTCTTTCCAACCTCGTAAACCTGCCAGGCGATAAGCTCGGCCTTCCTTTTACGCATGGCATCAGCAGCCCGGAAAAGATAATCGGCCCGCGTGGCGGGTTCGGTCCGGGCCCAGATTTGCCGAACACCCGCTGCCGCGGAAATCGCTTTCTCGGCCAAATCCCGCTCTATCGTTCCGACCACACCGACAACCTCATCTGGCTCTGCAGGATTAACCGACACAATTTCCCCGCTCCCGGATTCCTCCCTGCCGCCAATCACTACGGGATATCTCTTTCCGAAGGCCGCGCGCACCTCCACGAGAGCGTCCTCGATCAATTTTCTGTTCCTTGCTAACGAAAAATCGAGATGCGGATCGTTCTTGAAGTCTCCGGTAGATTCGACACTGTTTTCACCTTCGGCTTCCGGGAATGGTTCCGGATCTTTGAGCAGCAATTCGGAAGAGACATTCTCTGCGAACTTTCGCCTCAGAAAACCCTCATTCGAGGTGTTTTCGAGCAATCGTCTCACGAGATATGCCATCCCCGGAATGAGCTCCCCCACAGGCACGTACTCTCGTACCGTATACCCGAGCTTACCGAGGGTCCTTTTCACGGGCTCGGCCATGCCGTAGAGCATCTGAAACTCGTACCGGTCCCTCGGGACACCCATTTTTTCAGCCAGCACGATCGTCTTCGCAATTGACCTCACGTTGTGGGTTCCCGCAGCGAGGATCACTCGTTCATTATCCCTCAATATCTTTTCCACGCACCGCTCGAAGTTCCAGTCGGTGTGCTCCTTTTTCGTGAAAACGGGGACCGGCCAGCTGTTTTGCCTCGCCACGATATTCTCATGCTCCCAGTAGGCACCTTTGACGAGACGGATCGTTATTTCGTGATCCCCTCTTTTCGCCCAGTCGATTATCCTTCCGAGATCTTCCTCAGTCTCCTTAAGGTACGCCTGCACGGCAACCCCGAAATTCTCCCACCCGCGAAACTCGGGCTCTTCGAGGATTCCCGTGAAGACATCCAGCGTGATATTTTTCAGGCGTCTCATCTCCATGTCGAGATTTACAAACCCTCCGGCATCTCTCACCTTTCTCAATATGGGACGGAGCCTCTCCTTGACCGCCTCGACGCTCTCATCGTGGTTGACGGGGGCTAACCTCGAGTAAAGGGAGCTGATCTTCACCGACACCTTGAGGAGGGGAAGATGGGGGGATATTCTTTCCCCTCCCGTCTGCCATAATGCGATCTCCTCGCTCAAAACACGCACCAGATCGAGGTATTTTTCCCGGTACGATTCCGCCTCCTTTTCAGACAGAACCTCCTCCCCGAGAATATCCACGGTGAAGGTCCTTCCGTCATCGAGGATCTTTTTCAGGGAACCTTTTCCATCATCGATATCTTTTCCCGCGATAAAATTCTTGGCAAAACCCACCATGTTCTTCCTGATAATCGATGCCGAAAGAGAAGAGGCAAATGAGGCCGTTACTCCTTTGAGAGCCGTTTTGAAAAAATCGGGGAAATCAAATTCCTCGGAGAGGAAATATTCCTTCAGATGTTTTGCGATGGCCTCGTCGGTCACGAGAGTCGGAAAAACATCGACAAAACGGAAAAGCTGTACCTTGAAATCGGGGTTTTTCATCACCAGTTCCATCGCCTGTCCGGCCCACCATTTCCTATCGAAAATGTACGGAGTTTCGGCCTCCATCAGCCCGAAAATCTCCATCCCTTTTTGCATGACCGGATCCGGATCCGACGGCAATTTCATTGGACACCTCCTTTACCAAGAACCCGTAAAAGACCTTCTAGATGACAGAATTTTCCACAAGGCATATCCAATTACAGTTTACACCGTATAGTCCCGGTAACATAAATGGTTATTGGGTGAACCGATACCGAAACGGCTTTTCGTTGGGAGAAATCGAGAATAATTCTCTCTCAATTGATCTCTTCCCTCTGAATCTCATTTTTAGGAGTCTCATCTAACCATCATCAGATTTCAGGAGGTAATAAATGGCAGCTCCGATACGAGTCTCTCCCGAAGAAACCCGGCAAAAGGTAAGCTCCGGCGAAGCGCTGCTGATCTGCGCTTACCACGAAGATGCAAAGTTCCAGCGGGTTCCCTTAGAAGGCGCAATTTCCTTCAACGAGTTCTCATCGAGAGTTCCCTCTCTACCGAAGGATAAGGAACTCATCTTCTACTGCGCCTGAACCAACGAGGGAAGCGCTGCCGGTCAGGCAATCAAATATACCAATCAGGGATTTTCCAACGCAAAAGTATTGAAGG
>CAYFXN010000180.1:0-2647 GCA_964347065.1 uncultured bacterium
TCTTCAATCCCGGCTCACTCCTCGACAGGGATTTCGCCAACGTCAATTCCTTCGGTATTCTTGATGTGGGATTTCGGGTAAAAGGCCGGATCGTGGAGATAAATCCTTGAAAAAAAAGCCGCTTTTGGGTGCCCACGTGTCTGTCGCGGGGGGGCTTCACCACGCCCCGGGTCGCGGGTTGCAATCGGATTGCGACCTGATCCAGATATTTGCGCGCTATCCGACGAGGTGGGAGAGTCCGGAGCTCGAGGGGGAAGCGGTAGAGAAGTTCAAAAGAGAGCAGGAAAAGACGGGGATATACGCCGTTGCCACCCACGCCAGCTACCTCATAAATCTTGCCGCAAATTCACCATCGCTCTATGAGCGGTCCATCTCGGCGATGGCAGATGAGATGAGAAGGGCCGAACAGCTTGGCATAGCGAACGTGGTCCTCCATCCGGGAAGCGCAGGCGGAACCGACATCGATGGGGCGATCCTTCGGGTTGCCCGGGCAGTGGGTGATCTCGCGGGTGACTTCGATGGAACGCGTATCTGTCTCGAAACGACGGCAGGCCAGGGCACGACCCTGGGGTACCGCCTATCCCATATCAGCGAAATTATCGAGAAGTCCGGGCGTGCCGAGCGGATTTTCGTCTGCCTCGACTCCTGCCACCTCTTTGCTTCAGGGTACGACATAACCTCCGAGGGGGGATTTCGTAATGTAACGGATGAGCTCCAGTCATTCGGGCTTGCCGAGAAAGTCCGGGTAATACACCTCAACGACTCCAAAAGGGAGCGGGGAAGCAGGGTGGACCGGCATGAGCATATCGGGGAAGGGATGATAGGGCTTCAGGGGTTTTCCCGCCTGTTGAACCATCCACCCTTTCGGGGCGTCCCCTTTATATTGGAGACGCCAAAAGGCGATGACCCCGCCCTTTTCGACGCGGAAAATCTGCGAAAGCTCAGAAAGCTCGTGAAAAGGAAGAGGATCTGATATTCGGGATGAGCAAATCTTCTGGGAGAAAAGAAACGACCACGGGAACAATCGCCAAAAACGGACAGTGTCCGGTGCCCACAGCCGAAGGTACGTTTCGGTCTTCCCGTTCCGTGAACCGGAGACACCGGGTGCGTTTTTCCCCGGGGAAACTTTCGCCTGAAGGGGAGATATCTGATAGTGTATGAGAATCCCCATCACCTCTGGAGGGGGCGTTGCGGGAGCGAAGGATGTTCTCCCGGGGATTTAATGATTTTCGGGGGAGGCCAAGGGGTCGTATAATTTAAGACGATGCGTATCGAGATCATATCAATCGGAAAGGAGCTGGTTGCCGGCAGGGCGAGGGATACCAACGGGTCTTATATAGCGGAGAAATTATTCGGTGCCGGGATCAGGGTGGGGAGAATAACCCTGGTGGACGAGTGCGTGGGTGATATCACCTCGCTGATCAGGGAGGCGATGCAGAGGGGCACACACGTTCTCATTTCGTCGGGGGGGCTCGGCCCGACTCCCGGAGACGTCACCTTCACGGCAGTTGCGGAAGCTGCTGGGGTGGGGCTGGTCTCGGACCCGGCCGCCCTCAGGCTGGTGACAGAGAGGTACGATGATTTGCTGAAAAAGGGGCGGGTTCCCATCCCTCACCTCCCCCCCGGGCGGGTGAAAATGGCCACCGTTCCATCGGGAGCGGAGCTGCTGCAAAACCCGGTTGGCATCGCGCCGGGGATAAAGATGCGGGCGGGAGTTACGACTATCTACTGTCTTCCCGGGGAGCCGGCGGAGTTGAAAGGTCTTTTCGAAGAGACCGTTTATCCTGAGGTTCTCCTCCTCTTCGGGGGGGGCGCAGTGGTGGTGGACAGAATAAAAAGCCAGTTGAAAGACGAATCCGTTATCTATCGTCTCGGAAAGATGGTGGAAAAGAGGTTCCCCTTCATATACGTGAAGATAAGGCCCGGCAAAGGGGACAAAATTGCCGTTGAATTCATTGCTTCTGAAGAAGGAAGGGGGGAGCCCTTGCAGATGGATAGAGCTGTGAGATATTTTCAGGAGCTCGAGGTAGAGAGAAAGGAGAGAAGAAATGGATAGCAGAGTGAAAGAGCTTGCATCTCTTCTGGTGAGCCGTTCTCTGAAGGTGAAGGGGGGAGAAGTGGTGAAAATCTCCGGCACCGAACTTGCGAAGCCCCTGATCCTGGCCGCCTATGAAGCGGTCGTCAAAAAGGGTGCACACCCTCTCGTGGATGTTTATTTCGATGAAGCGAGCGAGATGTTTTACCGGGAGGCGAAGGGAGCACAGCTCGACTACCTCTCCCCCGTCAAATTGTACACGGCAAAAAAGATCGACGCCGCCCTGTTTATCCATTCGCCCTCAAACACGAGGATGCTGACAGGGATCAGCCCGACAAAAATATCCCGGGTGAGAAGAACCAACAAGCCCGTTTCGGATATCATCATGAAAAGGGTGCGGTGGGTTCTCGTTAATTACCCCACCCCGTCCCTGGCGCAGGAAGCGGAGATGTCCGTCTCGGAGTACGAAGACTTTCTCTATCGGTCCTGCCTCGTTAACTGGAAGAAGATGGGGGAGGAGCTGAAATACCTCAAGGGCTTGCTGGAGAGGTCCGATCTTGTCCGGATCGTCGGAGAGGAAACGGATCTCACCTTTTCGGTAAAGGGGAGAAA
>CAYFXN010000181.1:0-2633 GCA_964347065.1 uncultured bacterium
ATTCGACCTCCTCATGACGGCGGAAGAGCGCGAAGACTGGTTCAGACGCCTCGAAGCATTCTTCCATAAAGCGAAGTCATAAATAAAATTAATATACGAACACTTCTGCAGTCCTGAGTCCAGGGTCCCGAGAAAAAAACAGAACACCTGTAATCGGAAATTCTGTGGACCAGAAGAACTGAAGACCGGAAGTTCCGAAAAACTGAAGTCCGATATTCACAACTACGAACTTCCTTTATAGTTTCGGAATTCGGATTGCAAGGTTTCTGATAATACCCAATTACCGTATAACAATTTCGAAGGAAAGATTTAGGTCGTTATCGAAATCGTCCTCATCCTCGAAAAGAGGTGCTTCAACCTTAACCGGGTAACTTCCGGGCTCGGCTTTGGACGTATCCCACGCCAAAATTACTTCCATTTTATCCTTAACATCCCAGTAGAAATTGCTCAGGAGTTTCGATGTCAGTGTCTTCTGCCCCGAGACGGCTCTCACCACAACGGGCCCATTAATCAACTCACCCTTGTTGTGGAGGGTTACTGTAAAGGTGATTTTATCACCCCGGGAAGCTTCACGTTTATCCACATCGACCTTATCTACAGCTAAATTTATATACACCTCATCTCTCAATCTCTCCCGACCTCTGAAGGCCATGTGATCCGATGGGAAGCCGTACGGGTAAACTGCGCATACCAGGAAAAGAATGGTTAAGAGAAATACCCATTTTTTCAGTCCAGAACCTCTCATACTTATATCCCCTGTCAGGTTATAGGTAACTTCCTATTATTTTACCATTATCGTTATTGTTGAAAATCGATCTCCGGCTGCAAGATTGCTCAAAAAAAATTACTTTATTAGCAGTGAGAAGGTGAGAATGTAATATGGGAAACGAAGATATTCAAGGCTTCCTCTCCATACAAACCCTATTTCCCTGTTCTTCCGATCACGCTTTTGCAGAAGAAGGCGATATCCGGTATCATTCGGAAAGGAATGCAAAATTTTTACTTGTCCCCATATCATTTCCGGGGGGTGATGCCCGGAATATTCATCTGGGAATGGATATGAACGGGAAGGCTTTTCGAACCCTCTGTACTCTCATCCTTATCCTTTCTTTCGCGGGATGCTCCACGTATATCCGCAAAAGCTCCCGCGGCTATAAGGTTTCGAGAACATTCGAGTCGGATTTCGTAACAACCTGGTCAGCCGTGTGGAAGACTCTCAAAAGTCATCCCATCGTCACCGCGGACAGAGAACAGGGAATCATGATGACAGACTGGGTGCAGGGCACAACGCCGCTTTTCGTACGCAGGGAGAAGATATCGTTTTTGGGAAGAGAAAAATCCTGGGATATGGGAGCGCTCTTCGGAAATATAACGCCCGATACGGTGTACGTGATCCACGTGACGGATGGACAGCCCGCCGATGCGGCCGGACTTCTCCCCTATGACATCATCCAGGAAGCAAACGGAAGGAAGATCACGACCACATTGGAGATATCAAATATCATAAAAGAGAGGCCGACAAGGGTAACATTAAAGGTTTTGCGTGTGGCGGTCCCTGAGCCCTTCACCTACGACGTATCACCGGGCCTTCTGTCGCAGAGCCACGCCTATTCACCGATCCTCACGAGATACAATCTGAAAATAAGGGTAATGAGGCTGGGCGAGAGAAAAACCGAGGTGAGAATCGTATCCGATGAAGAGGGCTTCTTCAGGCCCCTGGGCCCCGATGAAGAAGTATACCTGCAGCAGCAGGGAAAGATCCGGAAGGCCGATTTCCAGAAGATAGAATCTTCCACGTTCCGGGAGAGGTTGCTCCTCGACAGGATAGAAATGAATCTGGAAAAGTAACTTGGAAAAAGATTTTTCAAGGGAAAGCACGCAAGGACCACCTGAAACAGTTTCCTATCAGAAGGCGAAGATCAGCCCGGCCATGAATTCGAACTGTACCAGGACTTCGCTCTCGATTATGGCGGTACATCCACCTTCGCCGCAGAATACCGCACCGCCGCCGTCAAAAAAAGTGCCGAAACCGCGGCCCTCGAGTCTGAGCCCGAAATGGTCCGAGGCGAAGAGCTTCACGCCGCCACCGATGCTGAGGGAGAAGCGAACCTCCGAGTCGAGACCTCCCGGGTGGGGGTCGAGGATCGTAACGCCGATGGTGCTCGCCACGAATGGCTTCGCCCAATCATAGTCCCAGAAGTAGGTCCCCCCGAGATGGAGGTAGTGGACGCCGAGCCCGATAAATGATTCGCCGGTGAAAAGATCAACGGGCTTTAGTTCCGTCCCCTGGTACCCGTAGAGAAATTCCAGCTCCGTGTTCTCCTCGTAATCCACGTTGAGGATGATCCCGTAGCTTTCGTCATCACCAAACTCAATCTCCTCTTCCGTTTCGGCGTCCTTGAAATCGCCGCCGAGGCGGTAGCCAAAAAATGGGGTTATCTGGAATCCCCGTGCGTGGGTCTGGACGGCTATGATCATGACCGCGACAATCATGACGGCGGGAAGGATGTGCCTTATGGTTATCTTCGGTGTCACCCCTTTTTTCCGTATGCAATTTGCGCTTTTTGAGATGAAATCGGTGGCCCAGACGTCGGAACGAGGGTGGGGAATGCTTGTTTGATGTTTTTTGTCAA
>CAYFXN010000182.1:0-2619 GCA_964347065.1 uncultured bacterium
CAATTGATGAAATGCCCTCACCCGAGCCCTCGAACCCCATGCCTTCGGTCGTTTTTCCCTTCACCGAAACCACCATACGGTCTGTTTCCAAAACGCTCGATATGGACTCGACCATTTTATCACCGTATTCTGATATTTTGGGGCGCTGGCAAATGATTACACAATCAACATTTATGATCCGAAAACCCTTTTCATCGAGCATCTTTTTCACATCTGCGAGGATATCTGCGCTCGAGATACCTCTGATGGATTCGTCTTCGGAAGGAAAGTAAAGTCCTATATCTCCCAGGCCGGAAGCGCCAAGGAGAGCATCTGCAATTGCATGAAGCGCACAGTCCCCATCGGAGTGACCGAGCAGGCCATATTCCCACTCTATCTTGATGCCGCCCAGATGAAGATCTCTTCCCTTCACGAGCCGGTGGGCATCGTAACCCACACCAACCCTGAAATCTCCCGTGTAAGCCCCGAGTAGGGATTTGACATATATCAAATCGCTCGGTGTGGTGATCTTGACATTTCTCTCACTTCCCTTCACCAGGGAAATGCTGTGCCCCGACAGCGCTACCATCTGGGCTTCATCGGTGCATTCGACTCCCTCTTTTTCCGCTTTTCTGAAAGATTCAATCAGCAGGTCGGCCCGAAATGCCTGAGGGGTTTGTGCCCTGAAATAGTTATTTCTTTGAACTGATCTCTCGGAAGTTTTTCCGTCTTCCGAATATTTGATCGAATCGTACATAGGAAGAACAGGAATTGCCCCGCCCTTTTCTTTCGCCGCAATAATGAGATCTTCAATGAGCTCGACCTCGACCAGGGGCCTCACCGCGTCATGGACGACGATGACTTCCGGCTTCCCCTTTAATGCTTTCAGGCCAGACAGGACCGACATTTGCCGCGTTTTCGAACCGGGAACTACCGCCGAGACCTTTCTGTAGGAAAAAATCGTATCGAGGATAGAGTCGGGAAGTGAAGGTGGCACAACAACGATTATGGAGTCGACAGAGGGTGCCGAGGCAAAGGCGGCGAGGGAGTATTCTATGACCATCTTACCGGCCGCCTGCTGGAACTGTTTCGGCACATCGGCACCGAACCGCTCACCGCTTCCCCCCCCCGTTATGATGGCCACAGCACGCACGATAATCCACCTTAAAAAAAACGGGAGAGCAGCAATGCTTTCCCGAGTATACCCCTGCTATGAATGAATCGATAGAATTAAAAATTGATGTATTTGCTTATATCTTTTTCAACGAAATCTTCACTGACCTTTTTCGCAATCGATATCTCTTTGACGAGTAGGCTTCTCGCAGTGTCGAACATCCTCCTCTCCCCGAAGGAAAGCGCCTTATCGTTCTTCAGGAGGGACAGGTTCCTCAACACTTCCGCGATATCGTGCAGCGAGCCGCTTTTTAACTTTTCCATGTAGTGGCGATACCTTCTGTTCCAAGGCTGGTTATTGCTGTTTGCCTTTCTCCTCCTGAGAATCCGGTATATCTCCTCAACCTCTTTGGTGCTAATAACCTTTCTCAAACCAACATGCCGAACATTTTTTATCGGGATGAGAATAGTCGTCTCCGTGTCTAAAATCCGCAGGACGTAAAATTCTTCCCTTTTTCCCGAAAAAACCCGCTTCTCTATCTTTTTAATCGCACCGACCCCGTGACCCGGGTAAACAGCCATATCACCTTTTTTAAACTTCATCAAACACCCCCGCTATTTAAAAAAAAAAACCCTTTTGTGATTATCAAAAGGGGAAAGTTGTGGTATGTTAATGAAATATCCGTAATTGCTATTTTCGATTCAGACCTGACTATTTTCAAAAACCTTTCAAAACTATATTTACTTCAACATTTCAATTATAATACGTAATTTTACAACAGTCAAGAATTGGAGACAGTATTATGTCAACAGTGACTTTTATCACATTACGATCGACTCCGGAAATAAACCTCTTACAAAAGCTCGAGAAGGCGATAGAAACAGAATGCAATGATAACTGGTTGGACAAAGGGGATATCGTGGCGGTAAAGACACACTTCGGAGAAAAAGGGAACCTATCTTTCGTGCGGCACCAGTTCGTCCGCCAGATAATCGATGTGATCAAAAAGATGGGGGGAAAGCCCTTTTTAACCGACACAAACACCCTCTATGTGGGCACCAGATCCAGCGCACCGGACCATATTATGACGGCGTTTTATAACGGGTTCGGCCCGGTCACAACGGGAGCGCCGATTATAATGGGGGACGGATTGAGGGGTGAAAGCAAGATGAGAGTCCACGTGGGTGGAGAATATGTGAAGGACGCAATCATCGGTGAAGAAATATTCAACGCCGATGCCATGTTCACCATCACGCACTTCAAGGGCCACGAGTTGACCGGTTTCGGCGGCGCAATTAAAAACCTTGGAATGGGATGTGCCGCACGAGAAGGAAAGCTTTTTCAGCACTCCACCGTCTCCCCGGAAGTGGACCCGGCCGGATGCGTAGCCTGTGGCCGATGCGTTGCGATCTGCCCGGGAGGAGCCATTTCCATCAGTCAGGCGTCGGCATCTATCGACGCAGAGCTCTGCATCGGCTGCGCCGACTGCATAGTAATTTGCCCGGAGAAAACGATTCATGTGGACT
>CAYFXN010000183.1:0-2558 GCA_964347065.1 uncultured bacterium
AAATGTAATTAATAAAAAAAAACTGGAAAATTCAATGAACTTGTGGCACTGTTACAGGATAAGGAAAAAAGAAAGGATTAAGAATGTGAAGATTAGATTGGTAGACCCAGCTTCTGAAGATTCTCTGTTGCGGCATTCCCGAAGGGAATTGACGAACCTCTGGTTTTCCCACCTAAGCCTCACTACGTTAGCGGCCTTGACGCCACAGGGCATCGACGTAGCCATCACGGATGAAAACGTGGAACCTGTCGACTTTGAGGAAGATATCGACCTTGTGGGCATCACGGGAATGACGATTCATGCCCATAGGGCCTATAAAATTGCGCAAACGTTCAGACATCGGGGAATACCCGTGGTTATGGGTGGCCCTCATGCCTCGGCTTTACCGGAAGAAGCCAAGGCTCATGTCGATGCAGTGGTTATTGGGGAGGCCGAGAATGTTTGGAAGGATCTTTTGGCCGACGTCAAGAGGGGATGCCTGAAGCCCTTTTATCGGGCGAAAGAATTCTGCTCGATGAAATCTGCGGTTCATCCCAGGCTGGATTTGTTGAAGCAGGATGCTTACATGACCACCAGTTGTGCTCAAACATCCAGGGGGTGTCCTTTTAGTTGCGATTTCTGCTACGTAACCCAATTTTTTGGAAACACCTACCGGTTCCGGCCCGTAGATGAAGTGATTGAGGAGGTAAAATGCCTGAAGGATGATTTTATCGTCTTTGTCGATGACAACATCACGGGAAATCCGAGCTATGCCAGAGAGCTGTTCACGAAAATGATCCCGCTCAAGAAACAGTGGGCTAGTCAATCGAGCATCACCATTGCCAAAAACGATGAACTCCTCAAACTGGCTGCGAAGAGCGGGTGTGTGTCTCTCTTTTTGGGCATTGAGTCATTATCCCCTGAGAACCTCCGAGCCGCCCATAAATCGTTCAATAAAGTGAACGAATACGAAAATTCCCTGGAAAAAATTCACGACCACGGCATCATGGTTTTGGCCGGCCTGATTTTCGGATTTGACCACGATGATGAAGGTGTTTTTGAACGGACCGTTCGTTTCTGTGAGAAGACGAAGATCGAAGCCCCTTGTTTTTTTATTCTAACGCCTTTGCCGGGAACCCCATTTTTTAATCGTATGGAGGCTGAGGGCCGAATATTGCACAAGGATTGGTCGAGATATACGGGTGCTGAGGCGGTTTTTCGGCCGAAGCTGATGGCAGAGGAGACCCTGCAGAACGGTTTCAATTGGGCATGCCGGGGCATCTACTCGTACCGTTCTATCATCAAAAGATTGGTGCATCCCCAGCAGCGGTTCTTCACCCGAATGGCAACTAATTTGGCCTTCAGAAAGGTTGCCAGACGCAAGCCAAAAGCCAGCCTCTCGATGGCTGCCAGAATTATCAATAGGCTGAATACCTCGTTCCCCATAAGGGAGAGACACACCCTGATTCCCACGCTTCACCATTTGACCCTCAAAAAAGGTCAGCGAGCAGTACGAGGAATTACCGAAGCCCTGAATGTCCATATAACCCGGAATGAGCGGCTGAAAACCCTCTTCGTTCGCCTGGAGGGCTCCCTTGATTTGAAGGCGGCGGAGGAATTCATCAACAGGATTAAAGAGGCCGCTGAATGGGTGCAGGACAAATTGGTGATCGATTTCAAGGGGATCCAGTTCTTTTCCAGGAAGGCCATCCACCTGATGTTTGTGGAAAACCAGAATAAACTCTGGGAATTGAGGGGCAGGCTTCGGATCGTGAACCTTTCGAATCAAATCCCTGGTATCACCGATAGCCTCAATCGATATATCGCAGAAATGGAATTCCTTGATGATCTGAACCCAACAACCCAGACCACATAACGACTTGTGCTGGGCTTCCGTAATTTTCCCTTGATTTTTTCTGGTAAAAATGGTTGAATAAGTGGCAGTAGTGTAAGTTGTAAGGAGTTTTTCAAGGATCATAGATAAAGATCGTATATGTACCATTGTACGTTATGGCTTTATGCTAGACCTGAAAGCCATTACAACTTACCTGAGAATTTACATCGGAAGGAGGTGAGTTGTAATGGCCAGAGGGCAGGTTAAATGGTTCAGCGAGAAGAAGGGCTACGGGTTCATCACCCGAGAAGATGGGGATGACATCTTTGTCCACTTCTCCGCCATTAACAAAGAAGGATTTAGGACCCTTCACGAGGGAGATGAAGTCGAATTTGAGATCTCCGAAGGCGAAAAGGGTCTTCAAGCCACAGATGTTAAGGTAGTGGAATAAGAGAGGAGAAGTGACGTCAACAAGAGACCCCGGGGGTCAAGTTTTCCCTCGGGGTCCCTTCGTTTATGAAAAGGGGGACGGGGAAATCTTCTCTTTCTGTGAGATTACTCCATATGCCCCCGTTGTTATTTACCATCCTTTTCCCCTATTCCGTTTTCCTCAGGATAATGCCATCCCTTCTTTTGACGACTTCAAACGTATCCCCTTTTTTGAAACCAAACTGTTCTATAGCCAATAGCTTACTGAGAAGACCTGGAGGTTTGATGGGGTAACTATCGAAAAAAGGAGGAGACC